>DASTFE010000182.1:0-5894 GCA_035708905.1 Acidimicrobiales bacterium
GGTGAGCCCGACGCCGACGGTGGCGAGGGCCACGATCCACCACACCGGCACCCGGTCCTCGCGCAGCAGGGCCAGCAGCCGCCGCGACGAGGTGCGGAAGTCGCGGGGCTTCTCGGCGGGGATGCCGGGGCCCATGGGCCGCACGGCGCTGGGGCTGCCGCTGGCCCGGGGCGGCGTCGCCTCGGCGCCGTCGCCCCGCACGCCGTCGCCCCTCCCGCCGTCGCCGCTCCCGCCGTCGCCGGTCACCCCGACTCCGGTCATGCGGCCACCTGGGACGACACGATCTCGGCGTAGGTCGGGCAGGTGGCCAGCAGCTCGGCATGGGCCCCCAGCCCGACGGGACGGCCGTCCTCGAGCACGAGGATCTGGTCGGCGTCGGCGATCGTCGAGACCCGCTGGGCGACCACGAGCACCGTGGCGTCGCGGGTCCACGGTGCCAGGCGGGCCCGCAGGCGGGCGTCGGTGGCCAGGTCGAGCGCCGAGAACGAGTCGTCGAACAGGTAGACCTCGGGCCGGCGGACGAGCGCCCGGGCGATGGCGAGCCGCTGGCGCTGGCCGCCCGAGACGTTGGTGCCGCCCTGGGCGATCGGGGCGTCGAGCCCGCCGGGCATGGCGGCGACGAAGGCGGCGGCCTCGGCGACGGTGAGCGCCTCCCACATCTCGTCTTCGGTGGCGTCGGGCTTGCCGTAGCGCAGGTTGCCGGCCACCGTCCCGGAGAACAGGTAGGGCTTCTGCGGCACCAGGCCGATGCGACTCCACAGGTCGTCGGGAGCCAGGTCGCGGATGTCGACGCCGTCGACGAGCACCTGCCCCTCGGTGACGTCGACCAGGCGGGCGACCAGGTTGACCAGCGTCGTCTTGCCGGCGCCCGTGCTGCCGACGACGGCGGTCGTCTGGCCGGCGAGCGACCCGAACGACACGCCCTGCAGCACCGGCTCCTCGGCGCCCGGGTAGCGGAAGCCGACGTCGCGCAGCTCGAGCGACGCCGCGCCCGCCGGGACCGGGACCGGGACCGGCACCAGCGGGGCAGCCACCGACGGCGACGTGTCGAGCACCTCGACGATGCGCTCGGCGCACACCGAGGCCCGGGGCGCCATGAGGGCGACGAACATCGCCATCATCACCGCGATCAGCATGAGCGTGAAGTAGCTGAGGAAGGCGATCAGCGAGCCGGCGGTCATGTCGCCGCTGTCGATGCGGTCCGCGCCGAACCAGATCACGCCCACGCTCGAGGCGTTGATGATGAACAGCAGCATCGGGAACAACAACGCCATCAGCCGCCCCGCCCGCAGCGACACCTCGGTCAGGTCGTCGTTCACCGCCGCGAAGCGCTCGACCTCGCGCGGCTCGCGGACGAAGGCCCGCACGACCCGGATGCCGGTGATCTGCTCGCGCAGCACCGAGTTGGCACCGTCGATGCGCTCCTGCATGACGCGGAACAGCGGCACCATCTTCCGCACCACCGAGCCGACGCTGAGCCCGAGGGCCGGCAGGCTCACGACCACCAGCCACGACAGGCCCACGTCCTGCTGCAGCGCCATCACGCTGCCCCCGACCACCGTGATCGGCGCGGCGACGGCCAGCGTGCAGGCCAGGACGACCAGCATCTGCACCTGCTGCACGTCGTTGGTGATCCGGGTGATCAGCGAGGGCGCGCCCAGCAGGTTGACCTCGCGGGCCGAGAAGTCGGTCACCCGGTGGAACAGGTCGCCCCGCACGTCCCGGCCGAACTGCATCGCCGCCCGGGCGCTGCAGTAGACGGCGGCCACCGAGAACACCACCTGGATCAGCGTCACGCCGAGCATGGCCAGGCCGATCGAGCGGATCGTGCCGTCGTCGCCCCGCAGCACGCCACGGTCGATGATGTCGGCGTTGAGCGTGGGCAGGTACAGCGACGCCAGGGCCTGCACCGCCTGCAGCACGACGATGGCGACGAGCAGCCCGCGGTACGGGCGCAGCAGGTGGGAGCGCAGCAGTCGGGTCAGCACGGCAACCTCGGGACCTCGGGGACCGGTCCGGCGACGAATCGGCTTGCAGATCGTGCAACTTTTGGAGGGCGCGGCACCAACCGGGCCCGTCCCGGTTGGCACGGCGACCGGCGGAACGTACATTCTCCTGACCTGAGAGCAACGCTGCGTGGTGGACAGCACGAGCTTCCGGCGGGACGGGAGGGGAAGCAGCGATGAGGAGACGTGCCGGGCTCGACCGTGGCGCGCGCCGGGTCCCGATCCGCCTGAAGCTGGCGACCGCACTGGCGATCCCGCTGACCGCACTGGGGCTGGTGACGGTGATCGAGATGGTGAGCGTCGCCCGCGAGGCCCGCCGGGTGCGAGACCAGACGGAGCTGGCCACGGCCACCATCGGTCCCAACGGCCTCATCACGGCGCTGCAGAACGAGCGGAACTGGACGTCGGCGCACCTCGTCGGCGTCGACGAGCAGCTGGCGCTCGAGGTCCCCGGCTACGAGCCGACGCGGGCCGCCACCGACACCGCCCGCGCCCAGTTCGAGCGCGAGCTCGACCGCCGGGGCGAGACGGCGCGCGCCGCGTACGCGCCCGCCCTCGAGGGGCTCGACGCCTTGGCCGACCTGCGCGGCGAGATCGACGTGCACGCCGCCAGCCCCGATCGCACGCTGGCCAACATCGAGGTCAGCACCGAGATGTTCGACCGCTACACCGCGCTGATCGAGCCGTTCTTCGGTGGCATGACCCGGATCTCGAACGCGATGGACGACAGGCAGCTGCGCCAGGGCGCACGGTTGATGGAGACGGTCACCCGCCAGCTCGAGACCGTCCCCCAGCTCACCAATGCCCTCGTGCTGCCCGCCACCGTGTCGAGCGGTGGCGACGACCTGCCCGGGATCGACAGCCCGCAAGAGATCGCCGAGGTCGCCGACCTGCACGACGCCTTCCGCCGCCAGGCCGAGGCGCTGCGGACGGCGACCGGTCCCTTCGCCGACATCGCCGAGAGCCACTTCCCCGAGGAGTTCAACCAGAGCCTCGACGCCCAGGCCGCCCAGGCGATCGAGACCGGCGAGATCGACGTCGAGGCCCTGCTCTCGGGTCTCGACGTGCCCCTCGACGAGGCCTACCTGGGGTACCGCGACCGCATCGCCACGGCGATCGAGGAACGGGCCGAGGACCTCAGCACGTCGGCGACGGGCCGGCAGCGGCGGTTCGGTCTGCTGGCGGTGGTGACCTTCGGTGCCGCCGTGGCCCTGACGGTGCTGGTGTCGCGATCGATCACGCGGCCGCTGCGCTCGCTGACGCGGCAGGCCAAGGACATGGCGGACCGGCGGCTGCCGCACGCGGTGAGCGACATCCTCGAGACGCCGTTGGGCGAGGACGTCGTGGTGCCGACGGTGGCACCGGTGCGGGTCGGCACCCACGACGAGGTCTCCGACGTCGCCGACGCGTTGAACACCGTGCAGGACTCCGCCCTCGACCTGGCCGTCGAGCAGGCCGTGCTGCGGCGCAACCTCGCCGACAGCTTCGTCAACCTCGGCCGCCGCAACCAGAACCTGCTGGGCCGCCAGCTCGACTTCATCACCGAGCTCGAGTCCGGCGAGACCGACGCTGACACGCTGTCCAACCTGTTCCGGCTCGACCACCTGGCCACCCGCATGCGCCGCAACGCCGAGTCGCTGCTGGTGCTGGCGGGCATCGAGACGCCCCGCAAGTGGGCCGGCCCCGTGCGGCTGGCCGACGTCATCCGCGCCGCCCTCGGCGAGGTCGAGGACTACCACAGGGTCACCATCCGAGGCGTCGAACCGGCCACCATCTCGGGCTCCGCGGCCGCGGACCTGGCCTCGGCATGCCCGAGGCCGACCTCGCCGCAGCCAACCGCCGCCTGGCCGGCGCCGAGTCGTTCACCGTCGCCCCCTCCAAGTACCTGGGCCACTACGTCGCCGGCAATCTCGCGGCCCGGCACGGCATACGCGTCCACCTGCAGCACTCCCCCGGCACCGGCATCACCGCCACCGTCGCGCTGCCCGCCAACCTCCTGACCAGCGAGGGCCAGGGTCGCGCCCTGGCGGGGCCGACCGACGACCAGCTGGCCTCCCTCGCCCGCCTCACCGGCGCCCTCGGGCACGGCGGCCTGCCTCCTGGCCCGTCCCTCGGCCGGCCCGCCGGCGGGGCAGTGGAGGCGGCTGGGGCCCGCCGAGGCTGGCCTGCTCCCGGCGCCGACTCCACCACCGCCAGCAGCACCGGCCCAGGCGCACCGCCACCGCTGACCGCCCGCACGCCCGGCGCGCAGATGCCCGAGACGGCCCCCCGGAGCCTCCGCCGCACGCCAGCCGCCGATGCGACCCGCAGCGAGCCGCCGGCCCGACCCTCCGACGCCGCGATCGAGGTCTACGGCTTCCTGTCGAGCTTCACCGCGGGCGTGCAGCGGGGCCTCGACGCCGCCCGCTCGCACCGCCGGGACGCCTGACCCCGAGGGGTCCGTCACGCACCGCGCCCGGCGTCGCGCTCGCGCTTGCCCCGAGCGATCTCGGTGCCGAGGGCGTCGAGGCGCTGGCTCCAGAAGCGGCGGAAGCGATCCAGCCAGGCGTCGACCGACTGCAGCGGGGTGGGGTCGAGGGAGTAGACCCGCCGGGGCCCGTCGACCCGGACGTGCACGAAGCCGGTGCTGCGCAGCACGCCGAGGTGCTGGGAGACGGCGGGCTGCGAGATACCGAACTCCTCGCGGACCACCTCGGCGATGGCGCCCGAGGTGCGCTCGCCGTCGGCGAGCAGCTCGAGGACGCGCCGCCGCACGGGGTCTCCCAGCACATCGAACGCGTGCATCAGCCCTCGGGGGTGTGCCCGCCGTCCGACGGTGCGTCGCCGTGCGGTGCGTCGCCGCCGGTGAACAGGGCGGCCGTCCGCGCCGCCGCGGCGCGGGCGACGGCCTCGGGGGTGCCGGAGGCGATGTCCGCCTCGCACCACGCGTCGCTGCTGCGGGCGATGAGCGCCGCACCTTCCTCGCTGGCCGCGACCTCCGCGTCGATGTCGACCGAGGCGCCGGTGCGCAGGTGCTCGGCGAGGCCGAGGAGCGCGAGGTCCCAGCCGATGCCGACCGCGCCGGGGCCGAACGGTCCCCACTGCTCGAGGTCGTCGAGCAGGGCGACGTGCTCGAGTCGCAGGAGCGTGCCACCGGGACCGTCGCTCAGGTGGACGTCGAGCCACGTGACCCCACCCCCGAGCTCCCAGGTCACCGCGAGGTGAGTCGGGGGGTCGCAGGCGGTGATCTCGCCGCCGGCGTTGCCTTCGAGCTGGTAGCGGCCGCCGAGCTGCAGGTCGCCCTCGATCGGCGCGAGCCAGCGGGGGATGCGGTCACGGCTCGTGATGGCGTCCCACACGTCGTTCACCGTGGTGTCGTAGGTGCGCTCGGCGATGATCGCCCGAGCCGGCCTGCCGTCGCGTTCGCACGCCCGCACCTCGCGCCGCACTGCACCGATGCTGTCGATCAGCTCTTGTTTCATACCTCACTTATATAAGTGAAGGCCTCTACGAGGCAAGCCTGCGAGTCACGATCGCCGACCGCCCTGCAAGCGTGGTTGCCGCATGTCGGCAACCCCACTCTCGCCTAACATCTTGGTCACCTGCCGGCCGAGGGGCGCCCACGGTGCCGAGGGAGGACCACCGCGTGGACGTCGACGCCGACCGGCCACCACCCGGGCACATCCTGACCGACCTCGGCTTCGCCGTGGCCCGCACCGGCGACGAGGTCCACGGGTCGGCGCAGGTGGTCCCCGAGATGGGGGCGCCCGGCACGGCGTGGGGAGAGAACACATGACGACCGACACGGGTGTGTGGCTGTCGCTGCGCTACGACCTGCGGGCGCCGTCGTTCGGGGCGCCGGCCGCGGCGCTGTACCGGGCGGCGCTCGAGCAGTGCGCCTGGGCCGAG
>DASTFE010000183.1:0-2831 GCA_035708905.1 Acidimicrobiales bacterium
GCCGCAGGCGCTGCCGGCACGGGCGGCGCATCGACGATCGGGTCGCCGAACTCGTCGAGCGGCGGCAGGTCCTCGGGCGCGGGGACGAACACCTGGGCCCGTGACCGGGTGGGCGCCGGCGGCACGTCGTCGAGCCGGTCCCGCGACCGCCCGGGCACCGGCGGCACGTCGTCGAGCCGTGACCGGGTGGGCGCCGGCGGCACGTCGTCGCGCCGGTCCTGCGACCTCCCGGGCACCGGCGGCACGTCGTCGACGCGGCGGTCGGTGTCGACGGGCGACTCGCCGCCCCACCAGTGCTCGGGGTCGGGGTGGTCGCTCACGCCGCGCCCCCGGACACGGGCGGCAGCACGGCCACCTCGTCGCCCTCGCCCACCGGGTCGTCGCCGTGCGCCGGCTCGCCGTTGACCCAGACCCGGCAGGTCGGCAGCAGCGCGCCGAACCCGTCGCCGTAGCGGGCCCGGGCACCGGCCAGCACGTCGTCGACCGTGGCCCCGTCGACGACGTCGCGTCCCGTGCCGGCGGCCTCGCGCACCTGCGCGAACAGGCGGAGCACGGCCACGGGCGTCAGACCACCTCGGCTTCGATGAGCGGCAGAGCCATGGGGCGGTGTCTCCTCACGCGCTGGATCGCTCCCCAGTGAACGCCGAACGAGCCTACCCGGATAGCGTCCCATCCTCATGAGCCGCGCCCCCGACACGACCCGCATCCTGCTGGTCCGCCACGGCCAATCCGAGTGGAACGCCAGCGGCCGCTGGCAGGGCCAGGCGGATCCGCCCCTGAGCGATCGCGGGCGCCTACAGGCGCGGGAGGCGTCGCGAGCGGTGGGCGCAGTCGACGCGGTGTGGTCGTCCGACCTGCAGCGCGCGGTCGCCACGGCCACCATCATCGCCGAGGCCATCGGGGTGGGGCCGGTGGTGGTCGACCCCGACCTGCGCGAGCGCGACGCGGGCGAGTTCTCCGGCCTGACCCGGCCCGAGATCGAGCAGCGCTTCCCCGGCTACCTGGCCGTCGGTCGCCGTCCGCCGGGCTGGGAGCCCGACGACCACCTGCTCGCCCGGGCCACGCGGGTGCTGCACCGCATCGCCGCCGCGGTGCCGGGCGGCCACGTGCTCACGGTGACCCACGGCGGGCTCGTCTACACGCTCGAGGAGAACCAGGGGCTGCCCCACCAACGCCTCGCCAACGCCGAGGGACGCTGGGTCGAGGTGGGCTCCGGTCCCGTGCGCCTGGGCGAGCGCGTGCTGCTGGCCCTGCCCGAGGACACCACGGTGCCCGAGCAGATCTGACCCGGCTACGCGGCAGGGCCGGGTTGGTGCGCGGGGCAGAACCGGGCGGCTGGCGCGGTGGCCAGGCGCTCGTCCGGGATGCGGTCGCCGCAGGCGTCGCAGCGCCCGTAGGTGCCGCCGTCGAGGCGCTCGAGGGCCAGGTCGACGTCGGCCAGCTCGGCCTCGACCCGGTCGAGGATGGCGGTCTCGTCGTCCACGGCGCACAGGGTACGCACACCGGTCGTGCGTGTGGGGGTGGAGGGCCTCGAACCCTCGCGCATCCGCTTAAAAGGCGGCCGCTCTGCCAGCTGAGCTACACCCCCGGACCCATGGGTCGCGACGCCCATGCTAGGGCCGCTCCCGCGCGGTGGGCGTCTGCCACTCACGGCGCCACTTGTGGTAACGGGCCTGCGTGTTAGATTCGGACGCGCCAGCTACTGGGGGGATGGCCTCCGGGCGGGAATCCAGGAGTAGAACCACCGTGAAGCGTCTGTTCGCCGCCGCGATCATGACAGCGCTGCTCATGGCGGCCCCAGCCGCCGCCCAGCAGTATCCGCCGGCCGTCAACAGCCTCACCGTGGGTTGCCGCACGCCGGCACCGGGCGAGACCGTCGACGTCCAGGCCCGCACCTTCGCCGCCGGCGCCCAGGTGACCGTCTCGCTGAACGGTGCCGCCATCGGCTCGGCGGCCGCCGACGGCTCCGGCATCGCCTCGGTCAAGGCCACCATCCCGGCCGACACGGCCCGCGGCGACTACGACCTCACCGCCTCGGGCCAGGCTCCCGACGGGTCGACGCTCGAGCTGTCGACCAAGATCAGCGTCGCCAACGGCTGCGGCGCGGCGGCGGCCCCGGCGGCGCCGGGGGGCGCGCTGCCCCGCACCGGCGACGACTCGTCGATCCCGCTGGCGCGGATCGGCCTCGCCCTGGCGGCGCTCGGCGGCCTGATCACCGCCCTGGCCGCCAAGCGGCGCAAGGCCGCCCACGCCGCGGCCGCCGCCTGAGCGGCCGGCGTCCACCGAACGACCAGCGAGGCCCCGGGCAGCACCCCGGGGCCTCGGTCGTTCTCCGGTCGTCCTACTGCACCTGGGCCTTGGCCCAGCGGTAGTCGGCCTTGCCCGACGGGCTGCGCTGGATGGCGTCGAGGAACAGGACGTCCTTGGGCAGCTTGTAGCGGGCGATGTGCCGGCCGGCGTGGGTGACGATGTCGTCGGACGACGCCGCCGCGCCGGGCGACAGCTCGACGAGGGCCACCACCTCCTGCCCCCACCGCTCGCTGGGCCGGCCCACCACGACCACGTCGTGCACCGCCGGGTGCCCGGCGATGGCCCGCTCGACCTCCTCCGCGAAGATCTTCTCGCCGCCGGAGTTGATGGTGACCGAGTCACGACCGAGCAGCTCGATGTCGCCGCCAGCGAGGTGCCGGGCCCGGTCGCCTGGCACCGAGTAGCGGGTGCCGCCGATCACCGGGAAGGTGCGGGCCGTCTTGTCGGCGTCGCCGAGGTAGCCGAGCGGCACCCAGCCCGCCTGGGCCAACCAGCCGATGCCGTCGTGGCCCGGGGCGACC
>DASTFE010000184.1:0-14628 GCA_035708905.1 Acidimicrobiales bacterium
GGTCGAAGCCGGCGGCGATGACCGTGACCCGCACCTCGTCGCCCATCTCGTCGTCGATGATCGAGCCGAAGATGATGTTGGCGTCGGGGTGGGCGACGCCGTGGATGACCTCGGCCGCCTCGTTGACCTCGAACAGCCCGATGTCGCTGCCGCCGGCGATCGTCAGCAGGATGCCGCGGGCGCCCTCGATCGAGGCCTCGAGCAGCGGGCTCGAGATGGCGTTGCGAGACGCCTGCAGCGCCCGGCCCTCGCCCGAGCCGTAGCCGATGCCCATGAGCGCCGAGCCGGCGTTGCTCATGATCATCTTCACGTCGGCGAAGTCGGTGTTGATGAGACCCGGGGTGGTGATCAGGTCGGTGATGCCCTGCACGCCCTGGAGCAGCACCTCGTCGGCCATCTTGAAGGCGTTGACCATCGACGTCTTCTCGTTGGACACCGACAGCAGGCGGTCGTTGGGGATGACGATGAGGGTGTCGACCTTCTCCTTGAGCCGCTGGATGCCCTGCTCGGCCTGCACGGCCCGGCGGCGGCCCTCGAACGAGAACGGCCGGGTGACCACCCCGATGGTGAGCGCGCCCAGGTTCTTGGCGATCTCGGCCACGACCGGCGCGCCGCCGGTGCCGGTGCCGCCTCCCTTGCCGGCGGTGATGAACACCATGTCGGCACCCTTGAGGATCTCTTCGATCTCGTCGCGATGCTCTTCCGCGGCCTGGCGGCCGACCTCGGGGTCGCTGCCGGCACCGAGGCCCCGCGTCAACTCGCGGCCGATGTCGAGCTTGGCGTCTGCGTCGCTCATCAGCAGCGCCTGGGCGTCGGTGTTGACGGCGATGAACTCGACCCCTTTGAGGCCGGCGTCGATCATGCGGTTGACGGCGTTCACCCCGCCGCCCCCGATCCCGACCACCTTGATCACGGCCAAGTAGTTCTGCGGATTGCCGGCCATGGGTCGTGCCACCTCACATTCAGGGGTTCCGGGGAGAATGGGCGCCCACCCGGACCGCCACGCCCGGACGTTCGCCTGAAACTACCAAGGCTGATGACCCCCTCGACATCAGCTCAATCTCACGTTAAGGTCAATACTTTTCCTCAACCTCTGGTAGTTCTCGCAGCCTACGAACACCTCTGGTGCCGGGTCAAGGCCGGACTGCCGGGAACTCGCACGTCGAGCACCTCCAGACACGCCAGGTCGACATCGCCCAGCACGGTCTTCGTCGCCGTGACCTTGTCGTCGAGGTCGTCGATCGACCCGAACCGCACCGTACCCCCGTCGGCAAGCTCCGCGTCGAGCTGCGTCGACACCGACGCCACCGCGCCGGGCACGCGCTCGGCCAGGGCCACGGCCAGCGTCAGCGCGTCCCGGGCGTCGGCGTCGAGCCGCTCGCCCTCGGCCACCCGGCCCCGCACGCCCGTCAGAACGATCGTGCCTGCGGCGGTGGCACCGGCGTCCGGCACACCGGCATCCGGTGCGCCGGCCCGCTCGACCGCCAGCACCCACCCGTCGGCGTCGACGACGGCGGTGCTCGACTCGGTGACCTGGACCACGGCCACGGGCTCACGCTCGGTGACGCGGATCCGGACGGTCGACGGCCACGATCGCTCGACCCGGGCCGTGGCGACCCACGGCAGCGCCTCGACCCGGTCGGCCACGGCGCCCGTGTCGACCGACACCAGCGGCTCGCCGGGCTCGACGTCGGCGGCGCGGCGCACGGCCTGGGCGTCGGTCCGCTCGGCCCCGGTGACGGCCACGTGGTCGACGTCCAGCAGCCCCGTGCGGGTCAGCGCCACGGCGCCGACCACGGCGGCCGCCGCCCCGAGCACGAGCGCCACCCGCCGGAGGCGGCGCCGGCCGGCCTCCCGGCGCACGCCGATGCGGCGCCGCCGCATGCGGGGGTCGACGACGGGCGGCGCCCCCGAGCTGCGGGTCCTCTGGTCCTCGCCGGTCACGCTCGGCCCGAACTCTCAACCCTCGACCTGACGTAGAGGTCGAGACTCGAAGCCGACCAGGCGCGTCTCGGGGTGCAGATCGACCCCCGCGTGCTCGCGCACCCGCCGCCGCACCTCGTCCATCAGCGCCAGCACGTCGTCTGCCGAGCCCCCGGCGTCGGCCTGGAAGAAGTTGGCGTGCTTGCTCGACACCTCGGCCGTGCCCACCCGCAGGCCCTTGCACCCCGCCTCGTCGATGAGCCGCCCGGCCGAGTCGCCGGGCGGGTTGGTGAACACCGAGCCGGCGTTCTGCCCGCCGGGCTGGTTGGCCCGCCGCCAGGCCACGATGTCGGCGATGGCGCGCTCGCCCGCAGCCCGGTCGCCGGCGGCCAGGCCCAGCGTGGCGTCGACCACCACCTGCGAGGGGCCGACGGCGGACCGGCGGTAGCCGAGCGCCAGGGACGCGGCCGGCCGGCGCTCGTCCGCCCCGGTCGCCAGGTCGACGACCCGGGCATCGACCAGCGTCGCGGCCATGTCGGAGCCGTGGCCCCCGGCGTTCATGCGCACCGCGCCCCCGATCGAGCCCGGTACGCCCACCGCCCACTCGAAGCCCGTGAGCCCCGCCCTGACCGACTTGCGGGCCACCACCGGCAGCAGGGCGGCCCCACCGGCCCGCACCCGCACACCCTCGATCTCGACCTCGGCGAACCCGTCGCCGAGCACGACCGCCAGCCCCTCGAAGCCGGCGTCGGCCACCAGCATGTTGGAGCCGTTGCCGACGACCAGCGTCGGCAGGCCCGTGACCGCCACCGCCTCGGCCGCCACCACCAGGTCGGCCACCGAGCCGGCCTCGACCAGCAGGGCGGCGGCCCCGCCGACCCGGTAGGTCGTCAGCGGGCCGAGCGGGACGTCGCGCCGGGCCCGAGGTCCGAGCATCTCGGCGGCCCGGTCCAGCGCGCCGGCACCGACGCCTGCCGCGCCCCGTGCGCCCGCGTCCGCGCCTCCGCTCACCCCCGCTCCTCGAGCATGGCGACGATCCGGGGCGCAAGGTGCGTGAGGTCGCCAGCACCCAGCGTGAGGCAGAGGTCACCCGGGCGCAGGACGGCCCGCAGCCACAGCAGCACGTCGTCGAGGCCGGGCAGCCAGGCGACCGAGGCCCAAGGATGGGCGTCGAGCACCGCGTCGACGATCAGCTTGCCCGACACGCCGGCCCGCGCCGGCTCGCCGGCCCCGTACACGTCGGTGATCGCCACCAGGTCGGCGGCCTCGAAGGCTCCGGCGAAGTCGCGCCACAGCGCCGCGGTGCGGCTGTAGCGGTGAGGCTGGAACACCGCGACGACCCGTGACCACGGCCCGGCCGCCCCGGCGGCCAGCGCGGCCCGCACCTCGGTGGGCAGGTGGGCGTAGTCGTCGACGACCGTGACGCCGGCGGCCTCGCCGCGCCGCTCGAAGCGGCGGGCCACCCCCTGGAAGCCCCGCAGCGCGGCCGCGCCCTCGGCGAGCGGCACGCCGTGCCGGTGGGCGACGGCCAGCGCCGCCGCCGCGTTGGTGGCGTTGTGCACACCCGGCGCCCACGGCACCTCGACCTCGGCGTGCTCGTCGCCGTGGCGCAACTCGAAGCGCACACCCGTCCCGGCCGGCACCGGCACCACCACCCGGTAGTCGGCGGACGGATCGACGCCGTAGGTCACCGGCTCGGCGGCGTGGGCGGCGAGCGCCCGGGCGCCCGGGTCGTCGGCGCACAGCACCGCGGGCCCCGGCAGAGCCGCGACGAAGCGCTCGAACGCCTCGCGCAGGGGCGCCTCGCCGCCCCAGTTCTCGAGGTGGTCGGGCTCGACGTTGGTGACCACGGCCGACCCGGCGCCGAGCGCCAGGAACGTGCCGTCGCTCTCGTCGGCCTCGACCACCAGCGGACCGCCGCCGCCCCAGGCCGCGCTACCCCCGAGCTGGGGGATGGCCGCGCCGACCACCCACCCGGGCGCCCGACCGGTGCCGGCCAGCACGGTCGCCAGCAGGGCGGATGTCGTGGTCTTGCCGTGGGTGCCCGCCACCGCCACGGTCGTGCGCCGGGCGCACAGCGCGCCGAGCGCCGCCGCCCGGTGCAGCACCGGCACGCCGCGCCGGCGGGCCTCGACAACGTCGGGGTCGTCGTCGGGCGTGGCGGTCGACACCACGACCGCCTCGACGCCGTCGGGCAACGGCTCGCGGTCGCCGCCCGTGGTCACCGCCACGCCCCGCTCGACGAGCATGGGCACGAACGGCGTGGTCGGCGCCGGGTCGTGGCCGCTGACGTCGTGCCCGCTCTCGGCCAGCAGTGCCGCCACCGCGCTCATGCCGGCCCCACCGACGTTGGCCACGTGCACCCGGCGGGGGCGGGACAGGTCGAGCGTGCCGGCCAGGCGCTCGGCGGCGTCGAGGCTCAGGGGACGCAGGGCGACGTGGGGGGCATCAGTCACGGGCGTACCTCTCGACCAGGGCGGCGATGTCGTCGGCGGCGTCGGGCGCGGCGGCGGCGCGGGCGGCCTGGGCCATCCTCGCCATCCGGCGGGGATCGGCCAGCAGGGCGTCGACCTCGCGAGCCAGCCGGGCGCCGTCGAGCTCGGCGTCGGGCACCACCACGGCGGCGCCGGCCCGCTCGAGGTGGCGGGCATTGGCGGTCTGGTGGTCGGCGGTGACGAACGGCGACGGCACCAGCACGGACGGCAGGCCGGCTGCCAGCAGCTCGAAGCTGGTGCTGGCCCCCGACCGGCACACCACCAGGTCGGCCGCGGCCAGCGACGTGGGCATGTCGTCGTCGTACTCGACGGCCTGGTACCGCAGCGGGGCGCCGGGCGGCACCGGCGGGCCGCCGGCGGTGAGCTCGGCCCAGTCGCGCGAGCCGATCACGTGGCGCACGTGCAGGTCGCCCCGTCCGGCCCAGCCGCGGACGGCCTCGAGCGCGGCCCGGTTGATGCGCAGCGCACCGAGCGAGCCACCGAAGATCAGCACGACCCGGCGCCCGGGCTCGATGTCGAGCTTGGCCCGCGCCCCCTCGGCGTCGCGGGACCGGTCGATGGCCAGCACCTCGGGACGGACCGGGTTGCCGGTCACCACGGCTCGGGGCAGCGGCGTGCCCGGGAACGACACCGCGCACGCCTTGGCGAAGCGGCCCACCAGCCGGTTGGCCGCCCCGGGGGCGGCGTTCTGCTCGGCGACGACGATCGGCACCCGGCGGACCACGGCGGCCAGGGCGCACGGCACGCTGGCGTAGCCGCCCACCGACACCACCACCCGGGGCCGCCGGGCCCCCACCAGCCGCCACGCCCGGAACAGCGCCACCACCAGGGCGGCCAGCGACCGCACGTTCTGCAGGCTCAGCTTGCGCTGGATGCCGCGGCCGGGCAGCAGCGTCAGCTCGAACCCGGCGGCGGGCACCAGCCGGGACTCGATGCCCCGCTCGCTGCCCACGAGCTCGACGGCCGTGCGCCGGTGCCCGCGCTCGACGAGGGCGCGGGCGATGGCGATGGCGGGCTGCACGTGACCGGCCGTGCCGCCCCCGGCGACGAGGGCGAAGCAGCGGCGGGCGTGGCGGGCGCGCGACCAGCGGCTCATCGGGCGTCGGCCGGCGGGCGGGGCGACAGCGGGCGCACGGTGGCCTGGCGCGCCACCGACAGCAGCAGGCCGGCGCCGGCCATCGCGAACAGCAGCGACGAGCCGCCGTAGCTCACGAACGGCAGCGGCACGCCGGTGATGGGAAGGATGCCGATCACGGCTCCGATGTTGACGAACGCCTGCACGCAGTACCAAGCCGTGACGCCCATGGCGAGCAGCAGGCCGAACCGGTCGGGGGCGTGCAGGGCGATCCGCACGCCGATGATGCCGACCAGCACGAACAGGCCGACCACCACGGTGGCACCGACGAGGCCCAGCTCCTCGCCGATGATGGCGAAGATGAAGTCGGAGTGGGCATAGGGCAGGTAGCCCCACTTGGCCCGGCTGGCTCCCAGGCCGGTGCCGGCGATACCGCCCGAGGCCAGGCCCACCAGCGACTGGATGTTCTGGTAGCCCTTGTCGATCGGGTCGGCCCACGGGTCGAGGAAGGTCAGCACGCGGGCCCGGCGGTAGGGGGCGGCCAGCGCCAGCCCCGTCGCCGCGGTGAGCCCGAACGTGGCCCACCCGGCCAGCGGCCCGAACGGCGCCCCGGCCACGAAGCACACCACCAGGGCGATGCCCGCCACCACCAGCGTGGTGCCCAGGTTGGGCTGGAGCATCACCAGGGTGGCCACCGACGCCAGCACCACCACGACAGGGCGCAGGGTGGCCCGGGTGTTGTGCATGTAGGCCGCCCGGCGCGCCAGCAGGTCGGCCACCCATACGAGCACGGCCAGCTTGGCCAGCTCGGACGGCTGGATGGTCAGCGGGCCGACCCCCAGCCACCGGGTGGCGCCGTTGGCCCCCACGCCGACACCGGGCACCAGCACCAGGGCGAGCAGCACCAGCGACACGACGAGGAACGCGCCGGCGTACCGCCGCCACCGGTGGTAGTCGACGCGGGCGATCACCACGAGCGCCACCACCCCGGCGACCGCCCACGCCGCCTGGCGCAGCACGAAGTACCACGCCGACGCGTAGTCGTCGCGGGCGACGACGGCCGAGGCCGACATGACCATGACCAGCCCCAGCAGGTTGAACACCGCGACCAGGAACGCGAGCGCGACGAACAGCCCAGAGCGGCCCGCCGACGGGCGCGGGCCCCGGGCCGTCGGATGGCGCCGCCGGGCGGCGTGCTCGCCGCCCCGGGCGCCCCCGCGCTCGCGGGTGGCCGTCACGTCGCCTCCACCGCACCAGCCTCGCCGACCGGCGCCGCCTGTTGGGGGAGGGTCGCGGCCGCCATCGCGTCAGTCCAGGACACCAGCCGAGATCGAGTCGGCGTAGAACAGCCCCAGCGCCACGGCCATCGCCATGATCGCCAGCAGCCAGAAGCGGATGATCACGGTGGTCTCGGGCCAGCCGCCCAGCTCGAAGTGGTGGTGCACCGGCGCCATGCGGAAGACCCGCCGCCCGAACAGCCGGAAGCTGCCCACCTGCACGATCACCGACAGCGTCTCGAACACGAACAGCGCGCCGACGATCGGCAGCAGCAGCTGCACGTTCAGGGTCAGGGCCAGGGCGGCGAGCCCGGCGCCGATGGCGAGCGAGCCGGTGTCGCCCATGAAGATCTGGGCGGGCGGCGCGTTCCACCACAGGAACCCGGTGATGCCACCGACCATGGCGGCGGCGATCACCGCCAGGTCGAGGGCGTGGGTCACGCCGTAGACGCTCTCGTGGCGGAACGCCCAGAACGCGATGACCGTCATGGTGATGAACGCGTAGATCGAGGAGCCGGCGGCCAGGCCGTCGAGCCCGTCGGTGAGGTTCACGGCGTTGGTCGTGCCGGCGATGAGCAGCACCGCGAAGATGACCCACCCGACCTCGGTCAGCTGCCAGCCCGGCTCGCTGTAGCGGGTGAAGCTGAGGGTGGTCTCGACGTCGGTCCACGCCACGCACGACACGGCGAAGCCCACGGCCACCACCAGCAGCCCGCCCATCTTCGCCCGCTTGGACAGGCCCAGGTTGCGCTCGTTGCTGACCTTGATCCAGTCGTCGAACGCGCCCACCACCGCGGCGCCGGCGATGGCCAGCATCACCAGCATGCCGGTGCGGGTGAACACCACGCCCGAGTGCACGTGCGCCAACCCGTACCCGACGACCGCGGCGACGACGATCGCGACCCCGCCCATCGTGGGCGTGCCCGCCTTGGTCACGTGGCCGTCGGGCACGTCCTCGTGGATCGGCTGGCCCACGCTGTGCGCCTTGAGCCAGTCGATGAGGTAGCGCGTGCCGAGCAGCGAGCCCGCGAGGCTGACGGCGCCGGCGATCAGGAGGGGGATCACGGGGTGTGGCCTTTCGTGGATCGTGGGCGCCCGCCCGTCCCGGCGGCGGTCAGGTGGGCGAGCGCCTCTCTCGCCACGACGCGATCGTCGAAGGGGACCGTGCGGTCACCCACGACCTGGGTGGTCTCGTGGCCCTTGCCCGCCACGACGACGACTCCACCGGGTCGAGCCGCATCCAGCGCCCGCACGATGGCCCGCCGGCGGTCGGGCTCGGTGCGCACCGCGGCGCCGGCGGGGATGCCCCGGGTGATGTCGTCGATGATGGCGAGCGGGTCCTCGGAACGGGGGTTGTCGGACGTGAGCACCACGTCGTCCGCGAGCCGGGCCGCGACCTCGCCCATGAGGGGGCGCTTGGCCGCGTCGCGGTCGCCCCCGCAGCCGAACACGACGGTCAGGCCGCCCGCACCGGTCACGAGCTCGCGGGCCGCCCGCAGCGCCTGTTCGAGCGCGTCGGGCTTGTGCGAGTAGTCGACGATCACCGTGAACGGCTGGCCGGCGTCGACCGCCTCGAACCGCCCGGGCACCGGGGCCGCCGCGGCCAGCCCCCGGGCCACGACCCGCGGCGCGACGCCCAACGCCGCAGTCGCGGTGGCTGCACCGACCGCGTTGCGCACGTTGAACCGGCCGGCCAGCCCCAGCTCGACCCGCTGGCCGCGCCAGGCGAAGGCGGCCCCGGCCGGCGTCAGCGACAGGTCGGTGGCGTCGGCCAGCCGGTACGGGTGCACCTCGACGTCGCTGCGGCCGCGCAGGCGCTCCAGCAGGCGCCGACCCCACGCGTCGTCGGCGCAGATCACCGCCCGCTCGCTGACGCCCGGCTCGAACAGGCGGGCCTTGGCGGCGAAGTAGGCGTCCATCGTGCCGTGGAAGTCGAGGTGGTCCTGCGACAGGTTGGTGAACATGCCCACGGCGAAGCGGGTGCCGTCGACCCGGCCCATCTCGAGGCCGTGCGACGACACCTCCATCGCCACGGCGGCGTCGCCCCGCCGCCGGTGCTCGGCCAGCAGCGCCTGCAGCTCGGGCGCCTCGGGCGTCGTCCGGGCCCCCGACAGGGTGCCGATGACCCCGCACGGCCGGCCGGCCGCGCCCAGGATCGCCGCCAGCAAGTGCGTGACGGTGGTCTTGCCGGCCGTGCCGGTGACGCCCAGCACCGCCAGGTCTCGTGAGGGATGGTGCCAGAACGCCGCCGCGACGGGACCGAGCGCGGCACGCACGTCGGCCACGACGAGCTGGGGCACGTCGAGGGGCAGGACGTGGTCGACCACCAGGGCGACCGCGCCCTGCCCGACCGCGGCCGCGGCCAGGTCGTGGCCGTCGGCGCGGCTGCCGCGCACGCAGCAGAAGAGCGCGCCGTCGGTCACGGCGCGCGTGTCGTGCACCACCGTGCGCAGCTCGGGATCGCGATCGGGCCCGGCGGTGCGGACCACGACACCCTCGGCGGCGGTGGCGGTGGCGAGCTGGCGGAACCGCACCCCCTAGCCCCCCGGCGGCTCGGGCCCGCCGGCGGCGGCGGTCTCGGCCCCGGTCGACGGCGGGGTGGCGGGCGGCCCCGCGCCCGCCGGCGGCGGTTCGCTGGACGGCGGGGTGGCGGGCGGGGCCGCGGTGGTCGGCGGCGGCTCGGTCGTCGCCGGCGCCGCTCGCACCCGCCCGTCGCTGGTGGATATGGCGAGGGGCGCCTGCTCCTCGGGCGGCGAGGGGGCGACCGCCAGGGTGCGCACCGCGTGGCGTGCGATCTCGGCGAACGCGGGCGCCGCCACCTGGCTGGCGTACACCGACGTCGTGGGCTCGTCGATCACGACGATGATCGACACCTCGGGGTCGTCGGCCGGCAGGAAGCCGGCGAACGTGGCGATGTGGTGGTAGTTGCCCTCGGCGTCGCGGTAGCCACCGCCCTCCTGCGGCTTGCGGGCGGTGCCCGTCTTGCCTGCGGCCGCGTAGCCCTCGATGGCGGCCGCTCGGCCGGTGCCGTGCTCGATCACCTCGGTCAGCATGGCACGCATCTGCGACGCGGTCGTCGGCGACACGACCCGCCGGGACTCCCCCGGGGCCACGGGGTGGCGCTCGCCCTCGGTGTCGCGGGTCGCGGCCACGAGCGACGGCGGCACGTAGACCCCGTCGTTGGCGATGACGTTGTAGGCGAGCAGCATCTGCATGGCGGTGACAGAGATCCCCTGGCCGAGAGGGATGGAGCCGATCGAGGTGCCCGACCAGTCGTCCAGGTCGAGCAGGTCGCCGTTCTCCTCGTGCGGCAGCCCCAGCCCGGTGTCGCGGCCGAACCCGAAGCGGCGAATGTACTCGTCCAGCCGCTCGGGCCCGAGCATCTGGGCGAGCTTGATGGTGCCGACGTTGGACGAGCGGGCCAGGACGTCGGTGACCGTGTGGGTACCCGGGTTGCCGTCGCGGTACGTGTGGTCGGCGACCCGCAGCGCCGCAGGCACGCGCACCACGTCGTCGGGGGTGACCAGACCCTCTTCGAGGGCGGCGGCCAGGGTGATGACCTTGTTGACCGAGCCCGGCTCGTAGTTGGCGGTCACGGCGACGTTGTTGGACGAGTTGCGGACCTCGCCCGTCTGGGGGTCGGTCTCCTGGTTGGCCAGCGCCAGGATCTCACCGGTCTCCGGGTCGGACACGATGACCGTGCCGCCCTTGGCCCCCACGGCGCGGATCTGGTCGGCGAGGATGCCCTCGACCTCGTACTGCAGGTTGCGGTCGATGGTGAGGATCAGGTCGTCGCCGGGGCGGGCGGGGTCGATGTGGTGGCGCCCGGCGGGGATCGTGCGGCCCTGCAGGTCGCGCTCGACCACGAACCGCCCCGACTCGCCGGCGAGCTGGTCCTCGTAGGTGGCCTCGATGCCCGATTGGCCCTTGTTGTCGATGTCGACGCCCCCGAGCAGCGACAGCGCCAGGTCACCCGAGGGGTGGAAGCGGGACTGCTCCTCGAACATGAGGATGCCGGGGATGGCGAGCCGCTCGACCCGGGCGGCCACGTCGTCGTCGACCTGGCGGGCCAGGTACACGAACCGCACGTCCTCGCTGAGCAGGTCGTGCAGGTCGCCCCGGTCGAGCCCCAGCACCGGGGCCAGCCGGCGGGCGGCCGCGGCGGGGTCGTCGACGATGCTGGGGTCGGCGGCGACGGTGGTGAGGGGCACCGAGATCGCCAGGTCGCGCCCGCCCCGGTCGAAGATGGCGCCCCGGCCACCCGCCACCTCGATGGGCTTGATCCGCTGGTCGACGCCGTAGGCGACGTAGCGGTCGGCGCCCAGGACCTGGACGTAGGTCAGTCGCACGACGATCGCCAGGAACATCGCGGTGAACACGACGAGCACCGCGAGCGAGCGCGACCGCGAGCCGCCCGAGCCGGTCGGGCCCGGCCGCCCGGAGCGCCGACGCCGCAGTCGAAGCCGGGGCCGGAGCCGAAGCCGGCGACTGCCGTTGCCCGTGCCCGACGGGGCCCTCCGGCGCGCTGGCGACGGGCGCGGGGCGGTGCGGTCGCGCCGGCCGCCGGGGCCCGTGCCCCCGCCGCCCGACCGCCGCGACCCGGTCGCCGGCGCCCGCGCCGTCCGCCGGGACGACGACCCGGTCGCCGGCGCCTTGCGCGCCGACGACCCGCCGGATCGCGCCGACGCCCGTGCCGGCCTTCCCGACGAGCCGGTCGCCGGTGCCTGCGCCGATCGCCGCGCGGACGACCCGGCGCGGGCGAGCCGGGCGCCGGCGCGCGACGAGTCCGGTCGCCGGGGGGACGACGACCGGCTGGCGGGGCCGGACGACCCGCTCGGGGGCCGGCCCCGCGAGGTCACGGGGTGGCCTCGATGTACGGCTTGACCCGCGCCGCGCTCGTGTCGGGGGACTCGTCGGCGTCGTCCGGCGCGTCGGCGCCCGGCGGGGCCGGCTCGTCCGGGGTGAGCCACACGATCTCGCCGGCCTCGACCATCCCGAGCCGCTCGACGGCGTCGGTCTTGATGCGCTCCGGCGACTGCAGCGCGGCCACCTCCTGGCGCAGCTCCTCGTAGCGGGCCTGCTCGGCGGCCACGTCGGCGTCGAGCTCGTCGAGCGTGGCCTGGCTCTCGATCAGGAGCGTGTGGCAGACGGCGACGAGGAACAGGGCGACGAACGCGCAGACGGTCAGCACCACGCCGACCCGGGGGCTGAGCCGCAGGCCGCCCCCGCTGGGGCGCACCACCCGCAGGTGGCGCGACCTGCCGCCCTCGGCCTCGCGGGGGTTGACGAGGGGGAGACGAAGGACTCGTGCCGTGGCCATCACGCCACCTCCTGCAGATCGAGCTTCTCGACGGCGCGGAGGCGGGCGGCCTCGGCGCGGGGGTTCTCGGCGGTCTCGGCCGCGGACGGGCGCCAGGCGCCGCGCCGCAGCAGGCGGACGGTCGGGGTGACGTCGGGCGGCACCGGCAGGTGCGACGGGCCGGTCCACCCCCCGGTCTCGGCGTGGCGGAACCGGTCCTTGACGATGCGGTCCTCGCCCGAGTGGTAGGCGATGGCCACGCACCGCCCGCCCGGCACGAGCACGTCGAGCGCGTCGTCGATGGTGCCCGGCAGGATGGCCAGCTCGTCGTTGACGGCGATGCGTATGGCCTGGAACGTGCGGCGGGCCGGATGGCCGCCGCGCCGGCGGGCGGGGGCGGGCACCGCGTCGCGGACGACCTCGGCCAGCTCGCCGGTGGTGGCGATCGGCCGGTGGGCCACGATGGCCCGTGCGATCCGGGCGGCGTGGCGCTCGTCGCCGTAGGCCCGCAGCAGGCGGGTCAGCTCGGCCTCGTCGCTGCCGTTGACCAGGTCGGCGGCGCTGACCGGCCGGGACGGGTCCATGCGCATGTCGAGCGGCCCGTCGCCCCGGTAGCTGAAGCCGCGCTCGGGCCGGTCGAACTGGGGCGAGCTGACGCCCAGGTCGAACAGCGTGCCGCTCGCGCCCTGGTGGCCGAGGCCGGGGAGCACCTCGGTCACGATCTGGCGGAGGCGGTCGAAGCGGGTGCGCCGGACCGTCACCCGGTCGCCGAAGCGCGCGAGCCGGGCGGTGGCTGCGGCGATGGCGTCGGGGTCCTGGTCGAGCCCGAGCACCGACAGGTGCGGGTGGGCGTCGAGCAGGGCCTCGGCGTGCCCGCCGCCGCCGAGGGTGGCGTCGACCACGACGCCCGGCGGCACGGGCGCGAACAGCTCGACCACCAGGTCGACCAGCACCGGGCGGTGCTCGAAGTCGGGTGCGGCCCCGCTCACCCGTCGACCTCCGGTCGGACGGCGCCCGCCGGGATGTCTCCCCGGGACGGGCTCGATGGGCGGCAAGCGGAGTGTGGGCCTTCCACCGCGCCGGCCGGAGGCCGCCGGGTGAACGGGACCGCACCCGTGTGGTGGTGGGCTGAGGGAGAGGTGGCGGGGATCACAGCTTCAGGTCCCTCGCGGCCTGGCGGAGCGCGGCGTCGGGCCCGTCGGGGATGGCGTCCATGCGGTGGTCCCAGCGGTCGCGGGCCCACACGCCGAGCCGCTGGCGAGCGCCGACGACCATGACCGGGCCCGACAGCGCGCCGAAGCTGCGCAGCGACTTGTGCACGACGATGCGTCCCTGGCCGTCGGGCTGCACGGGGAACGTCGAGGCCACGAACGCCTCGGCCACCTCCTCGGCGACCATGCCGAGGGCGACGGCGTCGTCCCACTTGGCGAACACGGCCTCGATCTGGTCGTCGGGCCACAGGCCCAGGTAGCCGTCGAGCGGCCCCAGGTAGGCGCCGGCGGCCAGCCGCGGCCGGAACGGGGCCGGGAGCACCAGGCGGCTCTTGTCGTCGACCGAGTGCTCGTACGAGCCGGTGAAGAAGCGGGGGCCGGCCGGGCGCGCCGGTGCGGCGACCGCGCTCGCGGCGGTCGGCTCGGCGCCGGACTGGGCACCCGGGGGTGTGCCACTGCTCTCCACTTCGTGGGAAAGTACCCCACCTTCTGCCCCGCGACAAGGCGCCCCTCCCCATCGTCCCTGGTGGTGGGTGCCCGTGACCTGCGTGCGCGCCCTCCGGCCCGGCCGTCGCCGGCCCGGCGGTCCCTCGTCGCCTCCGCCCGACCGGGCCGACGGTCGTCAGGCCGGGAGGTGGCCGAGGAACGCCTCGACCATGGGGGCCGGGGCGTGCCCGGTGCCGGCGGCGCAGGAGGCCAGCGCCCGGGCGCCGTCGTCGCCGAGGCCCAGCAGCTCGACGAGCGGGGCCGGGTCCCATTGCGTGTAGGCGGCGCACTGGAAGCGGGCGGCATCGCGGGTGCGCCGCTGGCTGACGCCCACGACCTTGCGGCGGTCGGGCGTGGTGACCTCGCCGGCGCCCACGGTGCCGAAGCACACCAGCCGGCCCAGCGGACCGCAGGCCAGGGGGCCGTCGTGCACCTCGGTGGGCTCGACCCCGAGGTCGGCGAGCGCGGCCTGCCAGGCCCGGCCGACCCACCGGGCGGCGCGGCCGACGTCGTCGTCCCACAGCGGGTCGCCCGCAGGGAGGATCACGTCGACCCACGCGGTGGTCGCCGGGTCGACCCACACCGCTCCCCCGCCCGACCGCCGGCGCACGACCTCGACGCCGCGGGCGCGGGCCGCCCGGCCGTCGACCAGGTCGTCACCCTGGGTCGAGCCGAGCACCAGCGCCGGCGCCGCGGCCTCGAGCACCCACGCGGCGCGCACCGGCGCGGCCGGCACCGGCTCGGCGTGCAGCACGGCGGCACCGGCCCGCAGCCGGCGCACCTGCCACCCGTCGCCGGCCGGGCTCACCGTCGCGCCTCGGCCCGTCAGGACGCGATCTGCAGGTACGGCGTCCAGGTGTCG
>DASTFE010000185.1:0-2044 GCA_035708905.1 Acidimicrobiales bacterium
GCGGTGCGGAAGCTGGCCATGCGGGTGCTCCACGAGTCGATCACGTCGCGGCCGTCGCCGCGGCGGAAGAACGTGGTCATGGGGCCCTCTTGCTGGTAGGCGTCGGCGCCGTCGACGGTCTCGACGGCGCCGTCTCGCAGGGTCACCTCGAACGTCGGCATGGCCCGACGGTACGACGACCACGCTGTGCGCTACGAGAGGGGCAACCCTGTGGATTGGCGAACTTGTCCACAGGCGCGCGCGTGCTCGGCGACGACGGTGGAGATGCTGCGGGGCGGCCGGGGGCGGCGGTTGACGATCGCCTCCGCGCGGGAGGGTCGGGGGAGAGGTCTAGGACTCGTCGTCGCCGCGGATGGCGGGCTCGGGATAGAGGTGCTCGAGCTCACCCGGCTGGATGCGTGATCGGCTGATGAACTCCTCGACCTCGTGGCCGCGGAGCCGGATGACCCGGCCGAAGCGGTAGGCCGGCAGCTCGCCGTGATCGATGAACCGGTAGAGCGTTCGGGGCGTGATGCCCAGCCGGCGGGCGGCTTCCTGGGTCGAGAGCCAATCGGTCTCGTCGGTTGTCACGGTCGACACCTTACCTCCTCGCGTGGTGTTTGGGCATCTTTCGGTCAACCCCTGGCCATGATGGCGCCAGCACGTAGTGTGTGCGCGGCACCACACGCCAGGCGGCCCCGGCCGCGTGGATCGGCGGCAGATCGAGGCCGGGCGCGGGCCCGGCCTCTCGACAGCGTTCGGGCGGGGAGAGGTGGCACGACCGATGGTGATGACGCGGCCGGTCGACCGTGATGTCGCGACCGAGCAGGGTGGGCCGCCCCGCCGGGTGGTGGCCCGCCCGGTAGGCATCCCCGGCGCCCGCGCCGTGGTCGGCGGGCTGCTGGTCGCGCTCGCCGGCGTGGGCACGTTCGTGTCGTGGCAGCAGGCATCGGGGCCGCCCGACCGGTCGTACGCGGTCGCCGCCCGCCCGCTGCGCCCGGGCGATCCCGTGACGGCCGACGCCGTGCGGTTCGAGCCGATCGACCTGCCCGACGGTGTGGCGTCCGCGTCGTTCCAGGCCCCGGCCGACCTCGAGGGCCGCGTGTTGGTGGCGCCCGTCGCCGAGGGCGAGCTGCTGCAGCGGGGCGTGCTCAGCGATCAGGGCGACGCGGCGGCGGCCGCCGAGGTGTCGCTCACGCTCGTGCGCGAGCGCGCCGTCGACGGGCGGTTGCAGGCGGGCGACACCGTCGACGTCTACGCGACGCACGGCGACGGCACGTCGCTGGTCGCCGAGGCGGTGCGGGTGGTCGCCGTCAGCGAGGCCGGCGGATCGCTCGGCGGCCGCGAGGTGACCGTGACCCTGGCGCTCACCGACCAGTCCCGGCGGGTGCCCGTGATCCACGCGGCACGGGCCGGCGAGGTGACGCTCGTCCGCACGACGCACCTGCCCCGCGCGGCCCCCGGCCCGGCCGAGGCCCCGGCCGCAGCCGATCCCGCCGCCGGTGCCGGCTCCGGCGCCGGATCGCCGGGCGCGTCCGGCGCCGCGCCCGGCGACGGCCGGGCCGGGGCGCCACCGTCGGCGGGCTCGGGCACGGCCGGCGATGCGCCGCCGCAGGGAGGCGGCTGATGGCCGCCGACCGCTACGTGCTGCTGGGCCTCGCCGGCGTGCGCACCCGGTGGTTCGGCGACGTCGCCCGCTGGGCCACCTCCGCGGCGCTGCCCGTCGAGTTCGTGAAGGTCGTGACCGTCGAGGAGGCGCGGGCCCGGCTGCGATCGGGTCGACCGTTCTCGGCCCTGCTGGTCGACGCCGGGATGGCGGCGCTCGACCGTGATCTCGTCGATCTCGCCGCAGGCCACGGCACCGCGGTGGTGGCGGTCGACGACGGCCGGGCGTCCCTGCCGTGGCTCGACATGGGCGTGCACGCCGTCCTGCACGGCGGGTTCGGGCCCGACGAGCTCCACCACGCGCTCCGGGCGGTGGCGCGGCCCATCGTGCGGGGCGACGACCTGGTCGCGCCGACTCGGCACGACGCCGACACGCCGGCGCCCGCCGCGCCGTGGCGGG
>DASTFE010000186.1:0-8348 GCA_035708905.1 Acidimicrobiales bacterium
GTAGGCGGCCTCGGTGACCAGCCAGCGCGTCCGCGCCTGGGTGAACGTGAACCGCACCAGCAGGCCCTCCTCGTTGGCGGGGTTGGACGTGCCGTGGTGGGCGACCATGTTGCCCATCCCGTAGACGACCCAGCCGCCCCCGACGGGCTCGATCGGCTGGGGCACGTGGGCGTGGTGGCCGAGCAGCAGGTCGACGTCGGGCGAGCGCACCAGCGCCGGGGCGAGCGCCCGCTGCTGCTCGTTCGGCTCGTGCTGGTACTCGTCGCCCCAGTGCAGGGCCACCACCACGACGTCGGCGCCCTCACGGCGGGCCTGCGCCGCGTCGGCCAGGATGCGGGCCTCGTCGATCGGGTTCGACCGCCACGCCTGCCCGCCCGGCGGGGGGATGCCGTTGAAGCCGTAGGTGTACGACAGCAGGGCCACCTCGGCGTCGCCCACCGGCACGATCGTGATCGTGGCCGCCTCCTCGGGCGTGCGCGCCGACCCGGCGTGGCGGATGCCGGCGGCGTCGAGCGCGTCGAGCGTGCGGTCGACGCCGTCGGCGCCCCGGTCGTAGGTGTGGTTGGACGCCGTCGTGCAGGCGTCGAACCCGGTGTCGGCCAGCGCGGGCACGATCTCGGGTGGCACCGAGAACGACGGGTAGCTCGCGTAGGGTCCGCCCGCCGGCGCCACCGGCGTCTCGAGGTGGCAGATCGCCAGGTCGGCCGCGCCGACCGCCGGCGCGACCCCCGCCAGCAGCGGGCGGAAGTCGAACTCTCCGGCGCCGCTGGCCGCGGCGTCCTGGCGGGCCTGGTCCCACAGCGTGCTGTGCAGCAGGACGTCGCCCGTCGCCGCCAGCGTGAACGAGCGGGGCGGCGGGGGAGCGGGCGGCGGCCCGGCCTCGGTCGCCGCCGGCGCGGTCGTGGTGGCGGCGTCGGGCGTCGCGGCCTGGTCGGCACCGGGGACCGCCACCATGGCGTCGCCGCCGGCCGGACCGGTCGGCCGCTCGCCGGCCGGCACCGCCAGCAACAGCGCGAGTAGCGCCCCCAGGCCGGCCGATGCTCGTAGCCGGTGACGTGCGGTGCCCATCACGACACCCCTTGTAGCAGCTGGTGGCGGTCGGCCGCGTGGATCAGCACCGCCCCGCCCGGCCGGTACTGTCCGGCCAATGGCCACCGGTCGCCCCCGCAGCCCCAAGGGCCGTGCCCGTGCCGTCGCCGACCGCCTGGCGGTCGAGTACCCCGGCACGGCCACCGAGCTCTGCGCGCTGCGCCACCGCAACCCCTACGAGCTGCTGACCGCCACGATCCTGTCGGCGCAGACCACCGATGAGCGGGTCAACCTGGTCACCCCCCCGCTGTTCGCCAAGTACCCGACGCCGAACGACCTGGCGGCGGCCGACCCGGCCGATGTCGAGGACCTGATCCGCACCACCGGCTTCTTCCGGAACAAGACCCGCAGCATCATGGGGATGGCCACGGCGCTGGTCGAGCGGTTCGGCGGCGAGGTGCCGCACCGGATGTCCGACCTGGTGACCATCCCGGGCGTCGGCCGCAAGACCGCCAACGTGGTGCGCAGCGTGGCGATGGGCGAGCCCGGCCTGCCGGTCGACACCCACGTCCAGCGGCTGGCCGCCCGGCTGGGTCTGACGACCCAGACCGACCCGGTGAAGATCGAGCACGAGCTCAACCCGATGGTGCGGGCCGACGAGCGGGGCGCGCTCAGCCTGCGACTGATCCTGCACGGGCGGGCGGTGTGCAAGGCCCGCAAGCCACGGTGCGACGCCTGCGTACTGGCCGACATCTGCCCCTCCGCCTTCACGTTCTGACGCTGCGTGGTGCCGTAAACAGACCGTGAACCAACCGCAACAAGTTCCGCCCTGAGTGGGCGACCGCTCACACGTTCGAGGCGATAATGTGTGTCACGCAACCAGGTTCCCGCCACCTGGTTCCAGAGCGACGTCGGGATCCGCCGCCTGACGTCGCCGCGACGGCGCCCTACGGGGCGCCGTCGTCGTGTCCGGGGTCGGGCGCGCCGGTGGCCGGCGCTCACCCCATGGTGCGGAGCACCCGGTCGAGCTTGCGCGACGCGCCCAGCAGCGAGCGCTCGACCTCGTAGAGCCCGTCGGCCACGTCGCCGCGCTCGGTGCCCTGGTACCGGTCGGCCACCGCGGTCAGCCGGGTCGTGAGGTCGTCGAGGGTGGTCGCCAGCGCCGACAGCTCGGCCCGATCGCTCTCCATGGGGCGTTTCTAGCGGCTGGCGCCTCGCGGACCACACGGGTCCTCCCGCGATACCCGCGTGGGGCGCCCGAACGCCGGCCGGTAGCGTTGCCTGTCGTGCTCCGCCGACTCGACCTGCGCGGGACCGGCACGGGCGACCTGCGTCGCCGGCTGCCGCGCCCCACGGCCCAGACCGAACCCCCGATCGACGAGGTCCGTGCCGTGCTGGCCGATGTGCACGACCGCGGCGACGCCGCCGTGCGCGACTTCGCCGAGCGGTTCGACGGGGTGCGGCTGGACGACCTGCGGGTGCCCGACGCCGAGGTGGCGGCCGCGCTCGACCAGGTCCCCGCCGACCTGCGCGAGGCCCTGGTGGTCGCGCACGACAACATCGCCGCCTACCACGCGGCCCAGCTCGGCGACGAGGTGGTGCACCACAACGGGGCCGTCGAGATCCGCGAGGTGGCCCGGCCGGTCGACCGGGTGGGCTGCTACGTGCCCAACGCGCTGGCCCCGCTGGCGTCGACCGCGCTCATGACGCTGGTGCCGGCCAAGGTGGCGGGCGTGCCCGAGGTGGTGCTCGTCAGCCCCGCCCGACCCGACGGCCGGGTGCCGGCCGGCATCCTGGCCGCCGCCGCGCTGGCCGGGGCCGACGAGGTGTACCGCATCGGCGGGCCCGCGGCCATCGGCGCGCTGGCCTACGGCACCGAGTCCATCCGGCCGGTCGACGTGATCGTGGGCCCGGGCTCGGCCCGGGTGGCCCAGGCCAAGCGCGAGGTCGCCGGCCAGGGCCTGGTCGGCGTGCCCTCGTCGTTCGCCGGCCCCTCCGAGGTCGTCGTCGTGGCCGATGCCTCCACGCCGCCCGAGCTGGCGGCCATCGACGTCATCGTCCAGGCCGAGCACGGCCCCGACGGGCTGGCCTGGCTGGTCACGTGGGACGAGTCCGTCGCGGACGCGGTCGCCGGCGCGGTGGCCGCGCTGGTGCCGGCGTCGCCGCGGCGCGCGCACCTCGAGGCCACGCTGGCCGAGGGCGGGTACGCGGTGGTCTGCGACGACCCGGCCCAGGCCCTGGCGGTGGCCAACGCCATCGCCCCCGAGCACCTCGAGCTGCTCGTCGACGACCCCGGTGCGCTGGTGCCGCTCGTGCGCCACGCAGGCGCGGTGTTCTGCGGGCACCTGGCGCCGGCGTCCATCGGCGACTACGTCGCCGGGCCCAACCACGTGCTGCCCACCTACGGCTCGGCCCGCTTCGCGGGCGCGCTGCGGGTCGACGACTTCCGCAAGCACATCCACGTCGTGACCGTCGGCGACAAGGGCCTGGCCGAGGTGGCGCCGCACGTCGTGGCGCTCGCCACCTACGAGGGGCTGCCGGCGCACGCCGAGTCGGTCCGCCTGCGCCAGGAGCTCGCGTGACCGCGCCCGTCGAGCCCCGCGCCGACCTGGCGCTCATGGAGGGCTACCACTCGCCCCAGCTCGACGTGACCGTGCGGCTCAACACCAACGAGGCGCCTGCGCCACCGCCCCCGGCGTTCGCCGAGCGCCTGGCCGGCGCCGTGCGGTCGATCGACTGGCACCGCTACCCCGACCGCTCGTACCAGGCGCTGCGCACGGCAGTCGCCGCGCTGCACGGGGTGGCACCCCAGCAGGTCTTCGCGGCCAACGGCTCGAACGAGGTGCTGCAGACCCTGTGCCTCGCCTACGGCGGGCCGGGCCGCACGGCCGCCGTGTTCGAGCCCACCTACGCCCTCCACAGCCACATCGCCCGCATCACCGGGACGAGCCTGGCGGTGGGCGAGCGCGACGACGACCTGGCCCTCGACCTCGGCGAGGTGCGCCGCGTCCTGGCCGAGGCGGCGCCCGCCATCACGTTCCTGTGCTCGCCGAACAACCCCACCGGCATGATCGAGCCCCAGGCCGTGGTGCGGGCAGTCGTCGACGAGGCACCCGGGCTCGTGGTGGTCGACGAGGCCTACGGCCAGTTCGCTCCCTGGTCCGCGCTCGAGCTGATCGACGGCGACCGGCCGCTCGTCGTCACCCGCACCTACTCCAAGACGTGGTCGATGGCCGCGGCCCGGCTCGGCTACCTCGTCGGGCCGGCCTGGCTGGTGGCCGAGCTCGACAAGGTGGTGCTGCCCTACCACCTCGACGCCCTCAAGCAGGTGGCCGGCACGGTGGCGCTCGACTTCGTCGACGAGATGCACACCCGGGTGGCCGCGCTGGTCGAGGAGCGGGGCCGGCTCACCGCCGCCTTGGCCGACCTGCCGGTCGACGTGTGGCCCTCGGGCGCCAACTTCGTGCTCTTCCGGCCCCGCCAGCGCAGCGGCGACCAGGTGTGGAAGGACCTGGTCGACCGGTCGGTGCTGGTGCGCAACTGCTCGTCGTGGCCTCGTCTCGACGGGTGCCTGCGTGTCACCATCGGCACGCAGGCCGAGGACGACGCCTTCCTCGACGCCCTCCACGAGGTGCTGTGATGTCCCGTTCCGCCCGCCGCCGGCGCACCACGAGAGAGACCTCGGTGTCGGTCGCCCTCGACCTGGACGGCCCCGAGGGCAAGGTGCGCGCTGCCACCGGCCTGCCGTTCTTCGACCACATGCTCGACCAGCTCGGCCGCCACGGCGGCTTCGACCTGACGGTCGAGGCTCAGGGCGACCTGCATGTCGACGGGCACCACACGGTCGAGGACGTGGCCATCGTCGTCGGCGAGTGCTTCCGCGAGGCACTGGGCGACAAGGCGGGCGTGCGCCGCTTCGCCAGCGGGGCGTTCCCGCTCGACGAGGCGCTGGTCGACGTCGCGCTCGACCTGTCCGGCCGGCCGTTCGTGGCCTTCGACGTGCCGCTCGGCGAGGTGCTGCCGCTCGGCGATCCGCCGTTCAACCCCGTGATGGCCGAGCACTTCTGGCAGTCGTTCGCCACGCAGGCCGGCATCACCCTGCACGTGTCGCTGCGCGCCGGCCGCAACACGCACCACATCGTCGAGGCCACGTTCAAGGGCATCGCCCGCTGCCTGCGCGACGCGGTGCGGGTCGAGGGCGGGGCGGTCCCGTCCACCAAGGGCACGCTCTAGTGGGGCGGCTCGCAACGCTCCACTAGCGCGGCCGCCCCACCAGGCCGCGCCTGCATCGTCCGCTGCGGCGGGTACCGTGAAGGGCGGAGCGCCGGGAAGTCTGGTCGGCAGTCGGCTATCGCCCGAGGAGAGCCCGATGCCCAGCGTTCGACGCCAGCCCCCGGCGGCCCGTCGCGTGGCCGCCTCGCTGATCGTCGCGCTGGCCGGCGTCGCCGTGCTCGCGGCGGGTGCGGCCGGGCAGCAGCCCGCGGGCACGTCGACCGTGCTGCGCACCACCGTCGACGGTCCGATCACGCCGGTGATCGCCGACCACCTCGCCGACGCGGTGGCGCGGGCCGAGGACGGCGACCACCAGGCCCTGATCGTCGAGCTCGACACGCCCGGCGGGCTCGACACGTCGATGCGCGCCATCGTCCAGGACTTCCTCGATGCCGACGTCCCGGTCGTGGTGTACGTCAGCCCCCAGGGCGCCCGGGCCGGCTCGGCCGGCGCGCTCATCACGCTGTCCGCGCACGTCGCCGCCATGGCGCCGGGCACCGCCATCGGGGCGTCCACGCCGGTCGACATGGAGGGCGGCGAGGTCAGCGACAAGATCGTCAACGACGCCGCCGCCTACGCCGAGGCGGTCGCCGAGGCACGGGGCCGCAACACCGAGGTGGCGGTCGACATGGTGCGGGACGGTCGCTCGCTCCCGGTCGCCGAGGCGCTGTCCCTCGACGTCGTCGACGTGACGGCCCCGACGCTGGACGACCTGCTCGACGAGATCGACGGCACCACCGTCGAGGTCGGCCCCGACGAGCGCCCGGTCACCCTCGCCACCGCGGGCGCAGCGGTCGACGACTACGAGATGGGCCTGTTCCGGCGCATCCAGCAGACCCTGGCCGACCCCAACCTCGCCTTCCTGTTCCTGTCGATCGGCACGCTGGGCATCATCTACGAGCTGGCCAGCCCCGGGCTGGGCGCCGGCGGGGTGGTCGGGCTGACCTGCATCCTGCTCGCGCTGTTCTCGCTGTCGGTGCTGCCGGTGAACGCCGTCGGGGTGCTGTTGCTGCTGCTGTCGGCCGCCATGTTCGTGGCCGAGCTGTTCGCGCCCGGCGTGGGCGTGGCCGCGGCGGGCGGCACGGTGACGCTGCTGCTCAGCGGCATCTTCCTGTTCCGCGACGCGCCCGGCCTGCAGGTGAGCATGGCAGTGGTCCTGCCGGTGGCCCTCGTGGTCGGCGGCGCCACGGTGATCGCCGGACGCCTGGTCTGGCGGGCCCGCCGCGAGCGGTCGGCCCTGACCGGCCCCGGCCTGCTCGTCGGGCACACCGCCACCGTGCGGCGCACCGGCACCGGCGCGGCCCAGGTCTTCGTCGAGGGCGCGTGGTGGACCGCCCGCCCCGCCGAGGGCCGGCTCGACGACGGCGCCACGGTCGAGATCGTCGACGTCGACGGGTTGACCCTCGTCGTCGAACCAAGCCCCCGCGCCACCGCGGGATCCGAGACACCAAGGACAGACGCACAATGAGCGAAGCACTGCTGTACGGGATCATCGGCGCCCTGGCGCTGGTCGTGGTCATCATCGCCTCGGCGATCAGGATCGTCCCCGAGTACGAGCGGGGCGTCATCTTCCGGCTGGGCCGGGTGATCGGCGCCAAGGGGCCGGGACTGTTCTTCATCATCCCGGTCGTCGACCGCATGGTGCGGGTCAACCTCCAGACCGTCACCGCGGACATCCCGCCCCAGGACGTCATCACCAAGGACAACGTGACCCTCCGGGTCAACGCCGTCGCCTACTTCAACGTCGTCGACCCGGTGCGCGCCGTGGTCGCCATCCAGAACTACATGGTGGGCACGTCGCAGATCGCGCAGACGACGCTGCGCAGCATCCTCGGCCAGGTCGAGCTCGACGACCTGCTGGCCAAGCGCGACGAGATCAACACGCAGCTCCAGCAGATCATCGACGACCTCACCAACCCGTGGGGCATCAAGGTCACGATCGTCGAGGTCAAGGACGTCGAGCTGCCCGACACGATGCGCCGGGCCATGGGGCGTCAGGCCGAGGCCGAGCGCGAGCGCCGGTCCAAGGTCATCCACGCGCAGGGCGAGCTCGAGGCGGCTGCTGCGTTGGGCGACGCCGCGGCCGTACTCGAGACCCATCCGGCGGCGATGCAGCTCCGCACGCTCTCGACGATGGTCGAGGTGGCGTCCGAGAAGAACTCGACGCTCATCTTCCCCGTGCCTGTCGAGCTGATGGGGATGATCCAGTCGATCGCCGACCGGGCCAACGGCTCCGGTCCGGCCGACGCCGGCACGTGAGGCGACAGCGGTCGCTTCGCCGCCGAATCGGGTTCGGGCGACGATCGGTCGCGACCGTAGGATCGGGTCGCCATGGCTCTCATCGCCGTCCTCGACTACGGCATCGGCAACCTCCACTCGGCCCAGAAGGCCCTCCAGCACGTGGGGGGTGACGCCCGGCTGACCGACGACCCCGGCCTCGTCCGCGACGCGGCCGGGGTCGTGCTGCCGGGCGTGGGCAACTTCGGCCGCTGCATGGAGGCGCTCGAGGACAGCGGCCTCGACGAGCTGGCGATCGAGTGCGCGGCGTCCGGGCGCCCGTTCCTCGGCGTGTGCGTCGGCATGCAGATGCTCTACAAGGGATCCGAGGAGAGCCCGACGGTCCCCGGGCTGGGGGTGCTGCCCGGCACGATCCGGCGCCTGCCCGACGGGGTGAAGCGCCCGCAGATGCAGTGGAACATCGTCGTGCCCCGCCGGCCGAGCGACCTGCTCGCGGGCCTGCCCGACCCGATCTGGGCCTACTTCGTGCACTCGTTCGCGGCCGACAGCGAAGAGCACGCGGTGGCCGTGTGCGACTACGGCGGGCCGGTGGTGGCCGCCGTCGAGCACGAGGCGCTGTGGGCCACGCAGTTCCACCCCGAGAAGTCGGGCGCGGTCGGCCTGCGCATCCTCGCCAACTTCGTGGGCCGGGCCGCCGCCGCGGCCGAGGCCGCGTGACCGTGCCGTTCGAGCTCTACCCGGCCATCGACGTGCGTGACGGGCGGTGCGTGCGCCTCTACCAGGGCGACTACGACCGCGAGACCGTCTAC
>DASTFE010000187.1:0-5138 GCA_035708905.1 Acidimicrobiales bacterium
TTCAGCAGCAACGAGGGTGCCAGCCGGTCCACCCTGGCCGCCGCGTCGGTGACCCTGGCCGTGCTGGTCCTGCCGGTGGTGATCATCACGACCTCCGAGGCCATCCGGGCCGTACCGGCGGCGCTGCGCGAGGGCGCCTACGGCGTGGGCGCCACCCGGTGGGAGGTCATCCGCACCCAGGTGCTGCCGTATGCCGCGCCGGGCATCCTGACCGGTGCGCTGCTGTCGGTCGCCCGCGCCATCGGCGAGGCCGCTCCGCTCATCGTGGTCGGGGCGGTCACCGGGTTCTTCAGCCAGGGCGTCGGCCTGAACGTGCCGAACCTGGTCGACGCGGGGCACCTCAGCGAGCGGTTCGTCGCCCTGCCGACCACGATCACCGAGTGGGCCAAGGAGCCGTCACCCGAGTTCAAGGTGGCCAACGCGTCGGCCACGATCCTGGCCATGCTCGTGTTCGTCCTGCTCATCAACTCGATCGCCATCGTCCTCCGCAACCGCTTCGAGAAGAAGAGGTCGACATGACGGAACCGACCGCCGCCACCGCCGTGACCGACGACAACCCGATGCCCCAGGGCCTGCAGGTGTCCGCCCACGGCGCGACCGACCCGGCCGAGCTGCCGGTCGTGTTCGAGATGCGCGACCTCAGCGCCTACTACGGCGAGTTCCGGGCGGTCCGCGACGTGAGCCTCGACGTGCGCCAGTACGAGATCACGGCGTTCATCGGCCCGTCCGGGTGCGGCAAGACCACGGTGCTGCGGTGCTTCAACCGCATGAACGACCTGATCGCCGGCGCCCGCGCCGAGGGCACGCTCAACTTCCACGGCGTGCCGTTGTACGGCCCCGACGTCGACCCGGTCGAGGTGCGGCGGCGCATCGGCATGGTGTTCCAGAAGCCGAACCCGTTCCCCAAGTCGATCTACGACAACGTCGCCTACGGCCCCCGCCTGCACGGGCGCAAGCGCCGAGGCGATCTCGACACCGTCGTCGAGGAGTCGCTGACCAAGGCGGCCCTGTGGGACGAGGTCAAGGATCGCCTGCGCGAGTCGGCCATGGGCCTGTCGGGCGGCCAGCAGCAGCGTCTCTGCATCGCCCGCACCATCGCCACCCGGCCGGAGGTGGTGCTGATGGACGAGCCCTGCTCGGCGCTCGACCCCATCGCCACCGCCCGCATCGAGGACCTGATGCAGGAGATCAAGGACGAGTTCACGATCGTGATCGTCACCCACAACATGCAGCAGGCCGCCCGGGTGTCCGACGCCACCGCGTTCTTCTCGACCGAGGTCAACCCCGAGTCGGACCGGCGCACGGGCGTGCTGATCGAGTTCGACCGCACCGAGACCATCTTCTCGAACCCCGCCGACGAGCGGACCGAGAACTACATCACGGGCCGCTTCGGCTAGTGGCGGGCCGCACGGTGTCCACCGGAGAGGCCCCGGTCCCGCTCCGCACGGCCTTCCACGAAGAGCTCGACCAGCTCAGGCTGCAGGTCGAGCTCATGGGCGTCCGCGTCGACCAGAACCTCGAGCGGGCACGCCAGATCCTCGACCACGGCGACCCCACGGGCGACGTCGTGGCCGCCGCGCTGACCGCCGACGACGAGATCGACGCCATGCACGTGTCGCTTGTCGAGCGCTGCTACAGCCTGCTGGCCCGCGAGGCGCCCATGGCGAGCGACCTGCGGTTCGTCGTGTCGGTGGTGCGCGTCCTCTCCGAGCTCGAGCGCGTCGGCGATCTGGGGCTGCGGGTGATCAAGCTGGCTCCCCAGGTCGGCGAGCTGTCAGCGACCGGAGCAGCGTGGGACATCGTCCGCACGCTGGCCGACGTCGCGGTCGACCAGTACCGCACGGCGCTGCGCGCCTGGTCGACCCAGGACCTGGCGCTCGCCACCCAGCTGGTCGAGAGCCGTCCCCGCCTCGACGCCTTCCACAGCCGGCTGGTGGCCGAGCTGCGGCGGCTCGACGGCACCGACGGCGTGGCGACGCTTATGGCGCTGTTCGTGGCGGCCCAGGCCGCCGACCGCATCGCGGACCACGCCGCGGTCATGGGGGCGAGGCTGCGGTACCTCATCACCGGCGAGGCGGCGCACCTGGCCGCCGAGGTCCGGTGAGCGCCGGCGCGCGACGGGGGGCCGTGGCCGGGTCGATGGCACGGCGGCGATGCGGCGGCAGACTTCACGGGTGGCGATCGACGACGGAGGCTCCCCGATGAAGGTCCTGGTCACCAACGACGACGGTGTCGAGTCGGTCGGGCTGCACGCCCTGGTCCGCGCCCTGGTCGACAGCGGGCTCGACGTGGTGGTCGCGGCCCCCGACCGCGACATGAGCGGGTCGGGCGCCGCCATCGGGCACATCCACATGGACGAGCACATCGACGCCAAGCCCGTCGATCTGCCCGGCCTGGCCGGCGTGCCGGCCTACGCGGTGGACGGCCCGCCCGGGCTGTGCGTCCTGGCGGCCCGTCTCGGCGGGTTCGGGCCGACCCCTGACCTGGTGGTGTCCGGCATCAACCCCGGGTGCAACACGGGCCGCGCCGTGCTCCACTCGGGCACCGTCGGCGCGGCGCTGACCGCCGCCAACTTCGGCTGCCGCGGCATCGCGGTCAGCATCGACGTCGCCACGCGCCTCGTCCACGAGACCGCCGCCCGCGCCGTCACCCCGGTGGTCGACGGGGGCGAGGCGGCCGTCGAGGTGGTCGAGGCACCCGACGACGCCTCCGCCAGCGCCGACGCCGGTACGGCCCGCGATCCGGGCTCGCCCTGCCACTGGTCGACCGCCGCCGATGCGGCCGCGGCGGCCGTCGGCTGGCTGGGCGACGCCCCGCCGTGCACCGTGCTCAACCTCAACGTGCCCGACCTCCCCGCCGCGGAGCTGGCGGGCGCCCGCGCCGCCACGCTGGCGCCGTTCGGCACCGTGCGGTCGACCGTGGTCGAGTCGGCCGAGAGCGGCGGCCGCCTGCAGCTCGAGCTGCGGCGCACCGACACCGAGCTGCCGCCCGACTGCGACACCGCCCTGGTCGCCGCCGGCTACGTGGCGGTGTCGGCCATCACGGGCGTGCACCTCGACGACCGCGTCGACGTCGCCGGCGCCGTCGACCGCGTCGCCGCGGGGGCCCGGAGCACGCCGTGACCTCGCCTGGCGGTGCGCCGCCGTGACCACCGCGCTGCTGGCGCTGGCGCTCGCCGCCACCCTCGCCGCCCTCGTGGCCACGGCGGTCTCGCATCGAGCTGCTGCCCGGCGGATCGACGCGGCCGTCAGCACGTTCGCCGCCGACCGGCCGCGGCGCGACCCGCGCGACGGCGTGTCGCTCGACCGGGCGCTCGACGACCTCGAGAGCGCGGCGACGGCCGAGGCCGCGCGGCGGGCCCAGGCCGCGGAGGCCGAGAACCGCCTGTCGTGGGCGCTGGGCGCCATCGCCAACGGCGTCGTGATCTTCGACGGGCGCGGCGAGATCGTCTACCGGAACGATCCGGCCGCGTCGTTCCTGGCCGCACGGCACAGCGACGCGCTCGTCGAGGAGGCGATCACCACCATGGCCACCGACGCCCTGGGGGGCCGGGCCGGCGAGCGCGAGCTCGAGCTGTTCGGCCCGCCCCGCCGGGTGCTCAGCGTGCGGGCCGTGCCGCTCGAGAGCGAATCGGACCCGTCGGGCGTGCTGGTCGTGGTCGAGGACACCTCCGAGCGGCGCCGCCTCGAGAACGTGCGCCGCGACTTCGTCGCCAACATCAGCCACGAGCTGAAGACGCCGGTCGGCGCGCTCTCGCTGCTGGCCGAGACGCTGCTCGACGAGGACGAGCCCGCCGTGGCCAGGCGCTTGGCCGAGCGGCTGGCCAGCGAGGCCTTCCGGGTCGGCAACACCATCGACGACCTGCTCGAGCTGTCCCGGCTCGAGATCGACACCGGGCTGGCGACCGACCGGGTGGTCGTGGCGAAGTTCCTGCGCGAGGCCGCCGACCGGGTCCGCCCCGCCGCCGAGCAGCGGGCCATCGAGATCGACCTGCGCGAGCCGTCGCCCCGGCTGACCGTCGAGGGCGACCGCCGCCAGCTCGTCTCGGCGGTCACCAACCTGCTCGACAACGCGGTGAAGTACAGCGAGGCCGGCAGCACGGTCGACGTGCGCGCCCGCACCGACGGCCGGTGGGTCGACGTGACCGTGCGCGACAGCGGCATCGGCATCCCCCGCCGCGACCTCGAGCGCATCTTCGAGCGGTTCTACCGGGTCGACCGGGCCCGCAGCCGCGACACGGGCGGCACGGGCCTGGGGCTCGCCATCGTCCGCCACGTCGCCTCCAACCACCGGGGCGAGGTCCGTGTCGAGTCACGCGAGGGGGTGGGCTCGACGTTCACGTTGCGGTTGCCGGCCGGGCCCGACCCGGTCGCCGTCACCGAGGAGGCAGGATGAGCGAGCGTCCGCAATGCAGCGAGCGGGGCCCGAGCGGCCCGCTGCGAAGCAGCAGGAGCGGGACGCCATGAGCACGCCGGACGCCACGGTGCTCCTCGTCGAGGACGAGGACAGCTTCGTCGAGGCGCTGACCGTCGGTCTCAAGCGCGAGGGGTTCCGCGTGCGGGTCGCCCAGGACGGCGCCGAGGCCCTCGAGATGTTCGACGTCGTCAAGCCCGACCTGGTGCTGCTCGACGTGATGCTGCCCAAGGTGTCGGGCGTCGACGTCTGCCGCGAGCTGCGCCGCCGCTCGACCGTGCCCATCATCATGGTCACGGCCAAGGGCTCGGAGATCGATACGGTCGTCGGTCTCGAGGTGGGCGCCGACGACTACGTCACCAAGCCGTACCGGCTGCGCGAGCTCGTGGCCCGCATCCGGGCGGTGCTGCGCCGCCGGCCCGCCGACAACGCCCGCGCCGCCTCGGGCGAGGTGCTCGAGGTCGGCGACGTCCGCCTCGATCCCGAGCGGCACGAGGTCGAGATCCGCGGCGAGCAGGTCAAGCTGCCGCTGAAGGAGTTCGAGCTGCTCGAGATCCTGCTGGCCAACGCCGGGCGGGTGCTGCCCCGCGACACGCTCATCGACCGCGTCTGGGGTACCGACTACGTCGGCGACACCAAGACCCTCGACGTGCATGTGAAACGCCTGCGGGCCAAGGTCGAGATCGATCCCGCCAACCCGCAGCGGATCGTCACGATCAGAGGGC
>DASTFE010000188.1:0-25823 GCA_035708905.1 Acidimicrobiales bacterium
AGGAGGCCGAGGCGGCGGAGGCCCGGGGCGAGGGTGGCGACACCGCCGGCGACGCCGGCGACGCGTAGCGCACCGGCGCGATGGCGCTGTTCGGACGGGGTGGCGCGGCGGCCGAGCGTCGCGGCACCCCCGCCGACCTGCTCGTCGTGGGGTTGGGCAACCCGGGCGCCGAGTACGAGGGCTCGCGCCACAACGTCGGCGCCGAGGTCGTCGATCTGCTGGCCGAGCGCCACGGGGGCACGCTCAAGCGGACGCGCGAGCGGGCGCTGGTGGCCGAGGTGCGCATCGACGGCAAGCGGGTGACGCTGGCCTTCCCCCAGACGTTCATGAACAGGTCGGGCGAGTCGGTCGCCATGCTGGTCAGGCGCCACGGCATCACCGATCCCGAGCACATCGTGATCGTGCAGGACGAGCTCGACCTGCCGCTCGCGCGGGTCAAGCTCAAGCGGGGCGGGGGCCTGGCGGGCCACAACGGCCTGCGGTCGATCAAGGCGCACCTGCACACCGACGCGTTCCTGCGGGTGCGCATCGGGGTCGGCAAGCCGGTCGCCAAGGAGCAGGGGGCCCACCACGTGCTGCGGCGGGTGTCCAAGCACGACCGGGCCGAGCTGGACGTCGCCGTCGAGCGGGCGGCCGACGCCGTCGAGCAGATCCTGACCGACGGCGTCGACGCCGCGATGAACCGGGTCAACGCCCGGGACTGACCGCCCACCGGTCGTCGCGGGCCGCGGCCCGCTGCTCGCCCGCCCACCACTGGCGCACGATCACCGCCGCGACCACCAGCGTGAACAGCTCGCCGGTGCCCCAGAACAGCCCGGCGGCGGTGCGCTGGTCGGACAGCAGCGGGTAGGCGTCGGGGGCCACCGGCGACCCCGACGACAGCAGCGCCAGGCCGACCACGGCGTGGAAGGGCACGGCGACGAGCAGGGCGAGCAGCCGGGCCGCGAACGGCGGTCGGCCCGGCAGCGGGTCGACGCCGACCAGCACCGCCAGGAACAGCGTGCCGGTCGCCACCACGTGGGCGTGCACCAGCAGGTGGACGGCGTCGTTGCGCACCGACAGGTCGAGCAGCGGCGTGAGGTAGAGGGCGACGAGGCCGCCGCCGAACAGGCCCCAGGCGACGACCGGGCGGGTGAGCACGTGGGCCGGCCGGCTGCGCAGCAGCGACCGCAGCGACCGCCGGGTCGCCGGCCCCGCGGACTGCAGTGCCAGCGTCAGCGGCGCCGCCAGCACGACGAGCAGGGGCACGACCATGCCGAGCAGCACGTGCTGGACCATGTGCACCGACAGCCGGTCGCCCTCGTGGCGGGCGATGCCCGACTGGGTCGCCACCACGGCCACCGCCAGGGCGCCGGCCAGCGCCGCGGTCCTGGCGGGCGACCAGCGCCGGCCCCGGGCCGCCAGCCGGCGCACGCCGGTGGCGTAGAGCGCACCGGCGAGCGCGATCAGCAGCAGCGACGCCGGGTCGAGCTGCCAGCCGAGGACGAGGTCACCTGCGGTCGGAGCCGTCACCGTGAGCGACCGTACCCGCTGGACGGGTGATCCCGGCACCGTGGGTCCGGCCTCTGCTACAACGGCGGGCGTGTCGGTGACTGCCCAGCCGACCCCGCCGCACTCGTCTCCCCCGGCACGGCAGCCCCCGTCGCCGACCACGCTGGGGGTCGGGGTGGTCGTGTGGTTGGCCTCGGAGCTGATGTTCTTCGCCGGCCTGTTCGCGGCCTACTTCACGCTGCGGGGCATCAACGACCCGTGGCCGCCCGAGGGCGTCGAGCTCGAGACCCTGCGCACCGCGGCAGCCACCCTGGTGCTGCTGTCATCGAGCGGCACGATGCACGTCGCCGTGGGGGCGGCCGGCCGCGACGACCGCCGGGGGGCGGTCCGCTGGCTCGCCATCACCGCGCTGCTCGGCGCCGTGTTCCTCTCCAACCAGGTGGCCGAGTACGCCGAGGCCCCGTTCAGCCTCGGCGACCACGCCTACGGCTCGATCTTCTACCTGCTCACCGGGTTCCACGGCCTGCACGTCCTCGGCGGCCTCGTGTTCATCGGCGCGGTCGCGGTCGCCATCGCCGGGCGGTCGCGGGCCCCCGCCCACGAGACCGTCGAGGTGTGCGGCTACTACTGGCACTTCGTCGACGTCGTGTGGATCGCCCTGTTCGCCACCGTCTACCTGCTGCGGTGACGGTGCGATGACCTCGCGGCGCCGGCTCCACCGCCTGCTCGTCGCCGTGCCCCTGGTGGCGACGGCGGCGCTCACGCCGTTCGTCGTGCGGCCGGCGGCCGGGCAGGAGACCGACGACGAGCTGATCGAGGCCGGTCGCGAGCTGTACGAGACGGGTTGCTCGAGCTGCCACGGCGACGACGGAGGCGGCGTGGTGACCGACGACGGCGACGTGCGGGGACCGACGTTGGAGCGGGCGGGCGAGGCGTCGGCCTACTACTACCTGTCGACCGGGCGCATGCCGCTGGCCAACAGCGAGGAGATACCGGTCCGCAAGCGGCCGGCGTACGACGACGACGAGATCGCCGCGCTCGTCGCCTACGTCGGCACGCTGGGCGACGGGCCCGAGATCCCCGAGGTCGACCTCGACGATGCCGACGTCGCCGCCGGGGGCGAGATCTTCCGCGCCAACTGCCAGGCCTGCCACAGCGCCTCGGGCAGCGGGGGAGCGCTCAGCTACGGGCGGGCGGCCCCGCGGCTGTCGGACGCCACGCCCACCGAGGTGGCGGCCGCCGTGCGCGTCGGGCCCGGGCAGATGCCGGTGTTCGGCCCCGACACCCTGTCCGACGACGAGCTCGACGACCTCGTCGGCTACGTCGAGTACCTGCGCGAGCCCGAGGACCCCGGCGGCCTGCCCCTCGGCCGAACCGGGCCGCTCCCCGAGGGGTTCGGGGCCTGGTTGGTGGGCATGGTCGCCCTGGTGATCCTGGTGGCCTGGATCGGCACCCGCAGCCCCGTCCGCAGGAGCCGCCCGTGAGCGACAGCCCGAGCCCACCGCCCTCCTCGGGTGACCCGGCGGTGTCCGCGCCGAGCGAGGCGCCCCGCGCGGTCGAGGGCGAGGCCGTGCTCACCCGCCGCGGGGCCCGGGTCGAGCTGGCGTCGGCCGCCTGCTTCGTGGTGGCGACGCTGGCCGCCGTCGCCCTCGCCGTCGTCTACTGGGAGGGCGGCCAGCCCCAGGCCGAGGGCGTGCTGCTCGCTGTGTCGCTCGGCGGCATCGGGGTGGGCATCGTGCTGTGGGCCAAGCACTTCATGCCCAGCGACGAGGTGGCCGAGGAGCGCCATCCGATGGCCTCGGCCGAGGCGGACGTCGCCGCCTTCACCGCCGACTACGAGGCCGGGGGCTCGACCCTGCGCAGCCGGCGGATACTCGTCGCCACCGCCGGCGGGGCCTGCGCGGCCCTGGGCGTGGCGCTGGTGTTCCCCATACGCTCGCTCGGCCCGCGGCCCGGCCGGGGCCTCAAGCAGACCACCTACCGGCGCGGCAACGTGCGGGTCGTGCGCGAGGACGGGTCGCCGGTGCGGCCCGACGACCTCGAGACCGGCGGCTTCATCACCGTGTGGCCCGAGGGGAACACCGACGCCGCCGACAGCCCGACCCTGCTCATCCGCTTCGACGACGACCAGGGGTTCGAGCCGCGGGACGGCCGCGAGGACTGGACCGTCGACAACGTCGTCGCCTACTCCAAGCTGTGCACCCACACGGGGTGCCCGGTCGGGCTGTACCAGTCGCAGTCGGGCCTGCTGCTGTGCCCGTGCCACCAGTCGACCTTCGACGTCATGCGGGGCGCGGAGCCGGTCTTCGGGCCGGCGGCGCGGTCGCTGCCCCAGCTGCCGCTCGGGCTCGACGGCGAGGGCTACATCGTCGCCACGGGCGACTTCTCCGACCCGGTCGGTCCCGGCTTCTGGGACCGGGGCAGGTGAGCGATGTGACCGAGAGGCTGCTCACCCACCGGATCGCCCGCTGGATCGACACCCGCCTCGGAACGGCCAAGCTGGCCCGCACCGCCCTCAACAAGGTGTTTCCCGACCACTGGTCGTTCATGCTGGGCGAGCTGGGCCTGTACTGCTTCATCGTGCTGGTGCTGACCGGCGTCTACCTGACGTTCTTCTTCGACCCCAGCAGCAACCTCGTCGTCTACGACGGCAGCTACGAGCCGCTACGGGGCGTGCAGATGACCGAGGCCTACCACTCGGCGCTCGAGCTCAGCTTCGACGTGCGGGCCGGCCTGGTGATGCGCCAGATCCACCACTGGGCGGCCCTGCTGTTCCTGGCGTCGATCGCCGTGCACCTGGCGCGGGTGTTCTTCACCGGGGCGTTCCGGCGCCCGCGGGAGATCAACTGGATCATCGGCTGCACATTGCTCATCCTCGCCCTGCTGAACGGCCTGTTCGGGTACTCGCTGCTCGACGACCAGCTCTCGGGGACGGGGCTGCGCATCGTCTACTCGATCACGCTGTCGATCCCGCTGGCCGGCACGTGGCTGGCCTCGCTGCTCTTCGGCGGCGAGTTCCCCGGCCCCGACATCATCGAGCGGCTGTACGTGCTGCACATCCTGCTGGTGCCGGCCCTCATCGCCGTGCTGCTGACCGCCCACCTGGCCATCATCGTCCACCAGAAGCACACCCAGTTCCCCGGTCCCCGGCGGCGCGAGGACAACGTGGTGGGCGAGCGGATGTGGCCGACGTACGCGGCCAAGGCGCTGGGCCTGTTCTTCCTGACCTCCGCCGTGCTGGCCTTCCTGGGCGGGGTGTTCCAGATCAACCCCATCTGGATCTACGGCCCGTTCGACCCCGCCCAGGTGTCTGCGGCCAGCCAACCCGACTGGTACATGGGCTGGCTCGACGGGGCGCTGCGCATCATGCCGGGGTGGGAGTTCCGCGCCGGGGGGTTCGAGGTCCCCAACCCGTTCTTCCCCGGCGTGCTGCTCGCCGGCATCACCTTCGCGCTGCTGTACGCCTGGCCGTTCCTCGAGGCGCGGGTGACCGGCGACCACGCCGAGCACAACCTGCTCGACCGGCCCCGCCAGCGGCCGGTGCGCACCGCGCTGGGCGCGGCGACCATCTCGTTCTACACGGTCAGCTTCATCGCCGGCGGCTCGGACGTGCTGGCCTCCACGTTCGGCCTGTCGGTGAATGCGGTGCTGTGGACCTTCCGCTTCCTCGTCCTGCTCGCCCCGCCCGTGGTGGGCTGGGTGACCTACCAGCTGTGCAAGGAGCTGTCGGCGCGCGACGGCGTGCCCACCGCCTCGCGCGTGGCCGTGCGCGAGATCCCGGGCCGGCTGCGCCGCGGCGCCCGGCCGGCGTCGCCCGACGCCACCGAGGCCGCCACCGGGCGGTGACGGGCGGTGACGAGCCGGCGGGCCGGGCTCACACCTCGATCGTGCGGTGGCCGGCCGGATCGGCGTCGCGGCCCACGTGCACGCGGACCCGGCCCCCGTGGGCGATGGCCGTGCGGGCCACCACGTCGGCCCGCAGCTCGAACGTGACGTTGACCAGCGCGCCCGGCGCCACCGTGACCCGGCGGAACGCCCGCAGGGTGCGCAGCGGCCGGGGGTCCGAGCCCAGCGGCTCGTCGAGGTAGACCTGCACGACCTCGTCGCCGGTGCGGGTGCCGGTGTTGACCACGGGGACGGTGAGCCGCACGGTGCCGTCCCACGACCGGGCGCCCGCCAGCCGGCCGTGCTCGAAGGTCGTGTACGTCAGCCCGAAGCCGAAGGGGAAGGCGGGCGAGCGGCCGGTGGCCTCCATCAGGCGGTAGCCGTGCAGGGGGCCGTAGCGGACGCGCCGGGCGTCGGGGTCGAACGGCGGCAGCTGCTCGGCGCTGCGGGCCCAGGTGCACGGCAGCCGCCCGCCGGGCGACACCTCGCCGAAGAGCACGCGGGCGAGCGCGTGCCCGCCCTCCATGCCCGGGTACCAGGCCACCAGGATGGCGCCCACCTGCTCGCGCCACGACTCGGTGACGATGGCGCTGCCGCCGACCAGCACCACGGCGGTGCGGGGGTTGACGGCCGCCACCGTGCGGATGAGCGACTCGTCGTGGGCGCTGAGGGTGAGCGACCGGCGGTCGCCGCCCCGCCTGAACACGTTCTCGCCCTCGTCGCGGTGGGTGTAGCCCACGACGACGACCGCGACGTCCGCGGTCGTCGCCGCCAGCCGGGCGGCGTGGAGGTCGTCGCCGGGCTGGTGGGTGACGTTGATGACCCACCGCTCGCCCGCGGCCCGCAGCCCGTCGAGCACGGTCACCACCGACGGAGCCCGCACGTGGCTCGACCCGCGGTCGCCCGTGACGGGCAGCGCGGCCAGGCGCCCGAGCACGGCGAGCGACTCGACCCGCTCGGGGTCGAAGGGCAGCACGCGCTCGCCCGTGCCCGCCCGGCCCCCGGCCGACGCCGGTGCCGGCGGTCGCACGACCTGGTTGCGCAGCAGCACCATCGCCCGCTCGGCCACCTCGCGGGCCAGCGCCCGGTGGGCGTCGCCCGCCACGACGGTCGGCGCGTAGCGGCGGGCAACGGCGTCGCGGTCGCCGCTGCGGGCGGCCCGGGCGGCGAACCGGACCTGCTGGCGCAGCACCCGGCGGGCGGCGTCGTCGACGCGCTCACCGCTGACCCGGCCCCGGCGGACGAGCCGGCCGAGCGAGCGGAACCGCCACTCGAACGGCATCTCGACGTCCTGGCCGGCGGCGACGGCCAGGCCCGACCGCACGCCCAGCACGAAGTCGCTCATGACGAACCCGTCGAAGCCCCACTCGCCCTTGAGGACCTCGCTGAGCAGGTGGTGGTGGTGACCGGCCCACTCGCCGTTGACCTGGTTGTACGCGGTCATCACCGCGGCGACACCCTCGTCGACGCAGCGCCGGAAGTGCGGCAGGTAGATGTCGCGCAGGTCGTCCTCGTCGACCGACACGTCGACCCGGAAGCGGGTGTCCTCGATCGAGTTGCAGGCGAAGTGCTTCACGCAGGCCATGACGTGGCGCTGGACGCCGCGCACCAGCGCCGCGCCCATCTCGCCGAGCAGGTGGGGGTCCTCGCCGAAGGTCTCCTGCGCCCGCCCCCAGGCCGGGTGGCGCAGCACGTTGACGCACACGCCGGCGAACAGGTTGGCGCCCGATGCCCGGCACTCGACGCCGATGGCGTCGCCCACCCGCTCCTCGAGGTCGGGGTCGAACGTGGCGCCCCGGGCCATCGGTACCGGGAAGGCGGTCGCGTGCCCCACCACCACGCCCCGGGGGCCGTCGCTGAACCGGATGCCGGGGATGCCCAGGCGGGGCAGCGCCCCGGCCACGTACGGGGTCTCGTTGTAGTGGCGGGCCATCTCGGCCACGCCCCGCACCAGCTTGCCGTCGCCGGACAGCAGGTGCAGCCGCTCGTGGGCCGTCATCTGGTCGAGCAGGTCGCCGGCTCGGGTCTCGACCCCCTCGTCGTCGAGGGGCACCGGCCGGTCGGTGACCGGGTCGGCGTGCGCCAGGCGGCCCCACACGTCCGGGGGGTCGCCGGGCGGCGGGACCTCGGCCCGCGCCGCGGCCAGCACGGGGTCGGCCAGGCGGGCGGCGAGGTCGTCGGCGTCGTCGGTGGGTGCGGTGGGGTCCCCGGGAGCCACGACGGCGAGGGTACGCCGTCGGGCGGGGTGGACCGTCCGCCTCAGACGCCGCCCGGGTCGGGGACGACGGTGGCCCGCCACTGCACCGTGGCGGAGGCCACGCGGGTGCCGTCGCCGTCGACCACCTCGACCGCCACCGAGAAGCGCAGGAGCCCGCGCTCGTCGGCCCGCTCGACCAGCGCCCCCTCGCAGGGGACCGAGGCCCGGGCGGTCACCGTGCCGGTGCCGGTCGCCCCGTACTGGACGCTGGAGGCGGCGGGGGAGAGCGCGGCCCGGAGGCCGGGGGTCGCGAGCGACGCCGCGGCCGCCGCCCACGCCGTCGCGTCGATCAGCGCCAGCACGGCACCGGTCGGCACGGGGCCCGCGGGGCCGTCGGCCCCGGCGCTCCACGGGCGCTCCGGCAGGGTGGCCGTCGCCCAGCAGCCGCCGGCCGGCGCCTCGTCCCGGACGATGCGGACGCCCACGTGGGCCGCGAACCGCTCGTCCGGGCCGGCGACGTCGGCGGTGCGGGGGCCGGGATCGGTGGAGTGCGCCATCGGGCTCACCGGTTCCCCGCGCCGGCCGTCACCGGCTCGACGCCGCCGTCGGGGCCGCTGCCCGGCCCGTCGATCGCCGAGGTCGCGGGCTCGGCTGCGGGCTCCACCTCGACGACGGCACCGCTCTCGATGTCGAGGTGGGGCAGCACCCGGTCGAGCCAGCGGGGCAGCCACCAGTTGGCGTTGCCGAGCAGCGCCATGGTCGCCGGCACCAGCACCATCCGCACCACGGTGGCGTCGAGCAGCACCGCGGTGGCGAGGCCGATGCCGAACATCTTGACCACGACGTCGTCCCCGATGACGAACCCGGCGAAGACGCTGATCATGATGAGCGCCGCGGAGGTGATCACCCGGGCGGTCGCTCCCAGGCCGTCGACCACCGACGTGTGGCTGTCGCCGGTCCGCAGCCACTCCTCGCGGATGCGGGACAGCAGGAACACCTCGTAGTCCATCGACAGCCCGAAGAGGATGGCGAACATGATGAGCGGCACGAACGGGTTGATCGCCACCGGCTCGTCCAGGCCGACCAGATCCTTGGCCCAGCCCCACTGGAAGATGGCCACGACCACCCCGTAGGCGGCGCCGATCGACAGCACGTTCATGAACGCCGCCTTCAGCGGCACGAGCACCGACCGGAACACGACGGCCAGCAGCACGAACGACAGGGCCACCACGGCGGCGATGAACCACGGCAGGCGCTCGCTGATGCGGTCCGACAGGTCCTCGAAGAAGGCCGTCGACCCGGTCACCTGGGCGGTCGCCCCCGTGCCGTCGACGGCATCCGGCAGCACCTCGCCGCGCACCCGGCCGAGCAGGTCGGCCGTCGCCTCGTCGTCGGGCGCCGTCGTGGGGTTGGCGAACATCACCGACGTGTCGCCGGCCTCGTTGGCCAGCGGCGCGCTCACCATGGCGATGCCGTCGGTGGCGGCCAGGGCCTCGTGGACGCGGGCGACGCCCTCGCCACCGGCCTCGTCCTCGACCACGACCGTGAGCGGCCCGTTGAATCCCGGCCCGTACGCCTCGGTGGTCAGGTCGTACGCCCGGCGCTGGGTCGTGTCGGGGGCGGCGTTGCCGTCGTCGGCGAAGCCGACCCGCAGCGACACCACCGGCGCGGCCAGCGCCAGCAGCAGCACCAGGCCACCCACCGCGTACCGGGCGGGACGGCGCCCGACCCGGTGCGCCCACCGGCCCGACACCGTCTCGTGGGCCGCGTCGGTCGCCCGGCGGCGGTGCAGGGCGAAGCGGTCGATGCGGGTGCCGGCCCAGCCCAGCAGGCCGGGCAGCAGAGTCACGGCGATGGCCATGGCGACCACCACCGTGATGGCGACGGCGAAGCCCATGGTGGTCACGGACGGCAGCCCGGCGACCAGCAGCCCGACGATGGCGAGCACCACGGTGGTGCCGGCGAAGAGCACCGCCTGGCCGGCGGTGGCGTTGGCCACGCCGGCCGCTTCGGTGACCGGCATGCCCTCGTGCAAGTGCTGGCGGAAGCGGGTGACGACGAACAGCGCGTAGTCGATGCCGACGCCCAGCCCGATCATGACGGCCAGCACCGGCGACACGTCGGGCACGTCGGCGAACCCGGCCATGATCCCCAGCCCGGCCGTGCCGACCGCGACGCCGACGAGGGCGGTGCCGATGGGTACGCCGGCGGCGATCACCGAGCCGAACGCCACGAGCAGCACGACGAGCGCCACCACCAGCCCGATGCCCTCCTGGCCCTCGACCTCCTGGGCGGCCCAGGCGATGTCGCCCGACACCTCGGTCTGCACGCCGGCGTCGCGGGTCGGCCCGATGGCTGTCACCACCTCGTCGTAGTGCTCGGGTTGGAGCGTGAGCTCGCGGTACTGCACGGGGGCGAAGGCGGTCCGCCCGTCGGGGCTGACGGTCGGCGCCGCGGGATCGAACGGGTCGCCGACCAACGTGACGTCGTCGCCCTCGGCCAGGCGGTCGACGGCGGCGGCGATGGCGGCACGGTGGCCGGGGTCGTCGATGCGACCCTCGTCGACGTGGAACACCACCCGGCCGGATGCGCCGGCGAAGTCGGGGAACTGGTCGGCCAGCGTGTCGGAGGCCTCCTGCGACTCGACGCCCGGCACGCGGTAGTCGTTGACGGGGTCGCCGCCAACCGCGCTGTTCCCCGCGAACACGGCGACCGCGACCAGCACCCAGGCGCCGAGCGTGCGGAAGGGGTGAGCGGCGCACCACCGACCGAGCCTGAACAGGAACTGTGACATGGTCGCAGCGTGCGACGGCCCCCTTGCGCGCCGCTGAGACGTGGCTGTCACGGCGCGGGCGGTCGCTGTCAGCGGCCGGCGCCGCCGTGACGTGCAGGCCGGGTCAGCCGGCCAGACGGCGGGCGCCGCCGTGACGTGCAGGCCGGGTCAGCCGGCCAGACGGCGGGCGGCGTCGAGCTGGGCCCGGGCCGCCTGCCGGGCGAACAGGTCGTCGCCCTGCTCGGCGCAGGCGACGGCCTGCTCGGCGCACTGCACGGCGTCGCCGCAGTCGCCCTGGTCGGCGCTGATCTGGCTGAGCCGCCACCAGCACTCGGCCGCACCGCCGTGGTAGCCGATGCGGCTGAACAGCCCGGCCGCCTCGTGCACCCGCTCGACGCCGAGGCGGCGGTCGCCGAACGCAGCCTGCGCCGCGCCCCACGCGGCCAGGGCGTAGCCGCCGATCACCGGCGAGAAGCCTTCGCGGCTGGCGGCCAGGGCCGCCTCACCCAGCTCGACCGCTGCCTGGGCGTCGCCGGCGTCGACCCGCACCAGGGCCATGCCCGCCGCGGCCAGGGTGACCAGCGCCGGCACGGCCGCCTCGGTGGCCAGGTCGCGCAGCTCCTCCCAGGCGGCGTAGGAATCGGCGGGGCGGCCGTCGCGCTCGGCCACCTCGCCCAGGCGGGCGAGCGAGGCCATGAGGGTCATGTGGTTCCCCGCCCGGCGGCACGCGGCGGCAGCCTCGGTGAGCAGGCGGTGGGCCTCGTCGAGGTCGCCCAGCAGGCCGGCGACCACGCCCCGCTGGTAGGCGACGGCCGATCGCCCGTGCTCGTCGCCCGCCTCGGCGAAGAAGCGGCCGGCGGTGTCGAGCCAGGCGCGGGCGGCCTGCGCCTCGGTCGAGAACACGTGCTGCGACGCCCGGAGGAAGTGCGCCCACCCCAGCCGCTGCGGGTCGCCGATGCGCTCTTCGAGCGGCAGCGCAGCGTCGGCGTGGGCGAACCCCTCGGCGGGGCGGCCCGCCATGACCCCGGCCAGCCCGGCCAGCGACCGGGCCCGGGCCACCAGCTCGTCGGGTGCGCCGTCCGCCCGGTCGAGCGCGGTGGTCAGCACGCTCCAGGCCAGGCCGGCCTGCATGGTGGTGAACCAGTGCCACCCCAGGTTGCCGGCCAGGGCGAGGCCGAGCAGCGGGTCGTGCTCGAGTGCCCACGCCACGGCCTGCAGCACGTTGGCCGACTCGACCTGGATCCGGCGGACGTGGGCGATGTCGCCCGAGTCGGGCCGGGTGATCGCGACCGTGGACGTCAGCTCGTGGACCCAGGCGGCGTGGCGCCGGGCGACGTCCGCCGCATCGTCGCGGGCCGCGAGCTTGCCGGCGGCGTAGTCGGCCAGCGTCTGCAGCATGCCGAACCGGGCACCGGCCGGCGTGCGGTCGAGGTGCACGAGCGACTTGTCGACCAGGCGCCCGAGGGCGGCCTCGACCTCGCCGGGCTCGATGTCGTCGCCGGCGCACACCGCCCGGGCGGCGGTCGCCGTGGCGCCGCCGGAGAACACCGAGAGGCGCTCGAACACCCGCGCCTCGCGGTCGTCGAGCAGGTCGTAGCTCCAGTCGACGACGGCCCGCAGCGTGCGCTGGCGGGGCTGGGCGGTGCGGGGCCCGTCGACCAGCAGGTCGAACCGCCGGTCGAGCCGGTCGACCATCTCGGCCAGATCGAGGTGGCGGGCCCGGGCCGCAGCCAGCTCGACCGCCAAGGGCAGCCCGTCGAGCCGGGCGCAGATCTCGGCCACCGTGGCGCGCCAGCCGTCGACGGGCGGCGGCACGGCGCCCCCGGCCGACATGCGGTCGAGGAACAGCTCGACCGCCTCGTCGAGGGGCAGGGGCGGTACCACGAACAGGAACTCGCCGGGCACGCCCAGCGTCTCGCGGCTGGTGGCGAGCACCCGCAGGTCGGGGCAGCGGGCCAGCAGCGTCTCGACCAGCCGGGCGACGTCGTCGACGACGTGCTCGCAGTTGTCGACGAGCAGCACCATCTGCCGGTCGCCGAGCGCCAGCGCCACCTCATCGGCCGAGCGGGGCGCCAGCGTGCCGGCCAGGACGCCCTCGTCGAGGCCGAGCGTGCGCACCACGGCCATGAGGGCGCCGGTCTCGTCGCGGACCGCGGCCAGGTCGACGAGCCACACGCCGTCCGGCGACGTGGCGGTCAGCGCGTGGGCGACCTCGATCGACAGCCGGGTCTTGCCGGCGCCGCCCGGCCCCACCAGCGTCACCAGCCGGTGGTTGGCGATCAGGTCGAGCACGTCGGCCAGCTCGCGGTCGCGCCCGAGGCAGGCGGTGAGCGGGCGGGGCACGTTCCCCCGGGGGCGGGCGGCGCTCGCCGCCCCGGCCGCCACCACGGCCAGGTGGCCGTCGCGCCGGGTGCCGGCACCGCCGGCCGGGGTCGTGGGGCCGTCCGGGACGAGGGACGGGCGCGCCGGTCGGCCGGCGGGGGTGGGCGGCAGGTCGAGTGAGGGGTCCTGGGCCAGCACCGCGGCCTCGAGCCGGCGCAGCTCGCTGCCCGGCTCGATGCCGAGCTCGTCGACGAGGTGGCGCCGGGCGTCCTGGTAGGCGCGCAGGGCGTCGGCCTGGCGCCCGCAGCGGTACAGCGCCAGCACGAGCTGCCCCCACAGCCGCTCGCGCAGGGGGTGCTCGGCCGTCAGCCGCTCGAGCTCGCCGACCACGCCGGCGTGGCTGCCGACCGCCAGCTCGGCGTCGATGCGGTCTTCGCGGGCGGCCAGGCAGGCCTCGGTGACGCGGGCCCGCTCGGCCCGCGCCCAGCCCTCGGCCGGTAGGCCGGCCAGCGGCTCGCCCCGGACGAGCGCCAGCGCGGCGGCCAGGTCGTCGCGCGCCCCGGCGGGATCGTGGGCCCGGTTCGAGCGGGCGCGGGCGACCGCCTCGTCGAACCGCTCGAGGTCGGTGCCCGAGCCGTTGCCGGTCACCAGCGCGTAGCCGGCGTCGGACGTCTCGATCACCAGGCCGTCGCCCCCGGCGGCCAGGCAGCGGCGGAGCCGCGACACCAGCACCTGCAGCGAGTTGGCGGGCTGGCGGGGCGGGTCGTCGCCGTAGAGGATCTCGACCAGACGGTCAGGCGAGACCACCTTGCCGCGCTCGACCGCCAGGGCGGCCAGCAGCAGCTGGAGCTTCTGCCCCGGAACCGCGACGACCGTGCCGTCGTCGCCCGCGAGCTCGACCGGCCCGAGCAGGCGGACCTCCATGACGTGCCACGCTACCGGCGTGCCGGGGCGACACGGCTGTGATTTCGGGACAGGTACCTGCCGTTTCGCGCCAACGTCCGGGGTTGCCCGGGGTTGCCCGGGTTGCGCCTACCGGCCGGGGTCCGGCTGGGCGCCCCGCAGCAGGCGGCCGGGACGCTCGCCCGTGGCCTCGTCGTCCTCGCGCACCACGACCCCGCGCTTGACCGTGGCCGTGTAGCCCCGGGCGCGCTGGATCAGCCGCCGCCCCCCCGCCGGCAGGTCGTAGGCCATCTCGGGGGCCTCGACCGCGAGGCCGTCGAAGTCGATCACGTTGAGGTCGGCCAGGTAGCCGGGCGCCACCAGGCCCCGGTCGTCGAATCCGTACAGCGCGGCGGTCGACCGGGTCTGCATGTGCACCGCCTGCTCGACGCCGAGCCGAGGGCCGCGCGACCGGTCCCGGGCCCAGTGGGTGAGCATGTACGTGGGCAGCGAGGCGTCGCACAGCAGCCCGCAGTGGGCGCCGCCGTCGCCGAGGCCCAGCACGCTGCCCGGGTGGACCAGCATGTCGTGCAACGCCCCGAAGTCGCCGTGGGCGTAGCCGAGGATGGGGATGTAGAGGAGGCCCCGGCCGTCGTCGGCCATCATCAGGTCGTAGGTGACCTCCTGGGCGCTGCGGCCCTCGCGCTCGGCGATGGCCTCGACGCTGCGATCGGGGCCCGGCTCGTAGTCGGGCGGGTCGCCGAGCGGGAACAGCTTGTGGAACGCCGAGGTGACGAGGGCGGCCATGCCGGTCAGCTCGGGACGCTCGTCGACCATGGCCTGCCGCACCTCGGGGTCCCGCAAACGGGCCTGGCGCTCGGCCCGGGGCAGCCCGGCGACGGCCTGCCACGTCCGGTGGAACATGAACGGGTGGGCCGACGAGTCCCAGCCGAACAGCACCGACGCCGGCCGGCCGGCCACCTGGGGCACGATGCGGGCGCCGGCCGCCCGGGCCTCGTCGGCCAGCTCGATCAGCCGCCGCCAGTGCTCGGGGCGCAGGTCGTCCTGCAGGCAGCCGAACGTGACGGGCCGCCCGGCCTCGCGCGAGATGGTCGCCATCCACGCGAACTCGGCCTCGGCGTCGAACATGTCGCTGGCCACCTCGAACACGCCGGCACCGGCGTCGCCCATGGCCATCCCGATGCCGATCAGCTCGTCCGCGCTGGCGGTGGTGCCGGCGGCCAGTTCGCCGTCCTTGGCCCGGTGCAGCAGGGTGCGGGTGGTCGAGAAGCCGACGGCCCCCGCCTCGATCGCCTCGCGCACCAGCTTGGCCATTGCCTCGATCTCGTCGGGCGTGGCCTCGGCGTTGCGCCCGCCCCGCTCGCCCATGACGTAGGCGCGCACCGCGCCGTGGGGCACCAGCGCGCTGACGTCCATGACCCGCGCCATGCGGTCGAGCTCGTCGAGGTACTGCGGGAAGGTCTCCCAGTTCCACGTCATGCCCTCGGCGAGGGCCGTGCCGGGGATGTCCTCGACGCCCTCCATCAGCTGGATCAGCCAGTCGCGACGGGACGGGTCGGCGGGCGCGAAGCCGACGCCGCAGTTGCCCATGACGATCGTGGTGACGCCGTGCCAGCTCGACGGGGTGACCTCGGGGTCCCACGTGGCCTGGCCGTCGTAGTGGGTGTGGATGTCGACGAACCCCGGCGTGACCAGCTTGCCCTCGGCGTCGATCTCGCGGCGGCCCCGCTCGCCGACGGTGCCGACGGCGGTGATGCGCTCGCCGTCGACGGCGACGTCGGCGGTGCCGGGCGGGTGCGCCGGGGCGCCGGACCCGTCGACCACCGTGCCGTTGCGGATCACCAGGTCGTGCATCGCCGTCCCCCTCGTCGCGACTGACGCCGTCGTCACCCGCCAGCCAACACCACCTTGACCGACCGGTCAAGGGCGGCGGCGGGTGGTCGCTGCGCCGGCGACGGTCACCGTCGGGTCGGGGTCCCGAGGCGGTCACCGTCGGGTCGGGGCCCCGAGGCAATGGCGGTCGCTCCGGGCGTCTGGAGGCAATGACCGTTGGCCCCCGACCGCTATCGCCTCGCGTGCTCGACAGCGACGGCCAGTGCCTCGGGTTCGGGCGGGCGGTGGCCGCAAAGTGTCGTACCCCGTCCGTACGGTGCGGGCATGGAGCTCTGGTCACCTCCCCGTGATGCGCCCCACCTGCTCGAGTGGTGGCGGCCGCTGATGCTGGTCAGCCGGCGGGCCCGGGTCGAGCGCTTCCCCTGGCCCGTGCACCTCGACGAGTTCCGGCTGGCCGGCCGGGTCGTGCGCCCCGGCCGGCACGACGTGTGGATCTACGAGCACCACGACAACGGCGGCTCGCTGTGTGTCGACGCGGCGGGCGACACGTACCGGTTCGTGGCCACCCCGCGGGCCGAGGGCGTCGGCCAGTTCCGCCGGTGCGACCTGCGCACCGCGCTGTGGCGGGCCCGGCTGCCCGACGTGGTCGACCGCGTCTGGTACGAGCGGCCGGCCGCGGGCACCGACGACGTCGGCGCCGACGGCCCGGCCACCGCGGCTGCGGGCACCGCCGATGCGGGCACCGACGATGCGGGCACCGACGATGCGGGCACCGCCGATGCGGGCACCGACGATGGCAGGCGGCCGGCGGTGCGGCGGGGCCACCTCACCCTCGTGGCCGGCTGAGCCCCAGCACCGAGCCGGCCCGTGGGCTCAGCGTCCCAGGTGATCGGTGGGGATCTGGCCCATGCGGCCGGCCTGGAAGTCCTCGACGGCCTGGATCAGCTCGGCCCGCGTGTTCATCACGAACGGCCCGTACTGGGCGACCGGCTCGCGGATCGGGCGGCCGCCGAGCAGCAGCACCTCGAGGTTGGGCGTGCGGCTGTCCTGCGACCGGTCGGCGGCGAGCGTCAGGTGGTCGCCGGCGCCGAACACGGCGAGCTGGCCCGTCTGCACCGGCTGCGCGGCCGATCCCGCCGTGCCCCGGCCGGCCAGCACGTAGGCGAGGGCGTTGTGCTCGGGCGCCCACGGCACGGTCATCCGGGCGCCGGGGGCCACGGTGGCGTGCAGGTAGGTGATGGGCGTGTGGGTCATGCCGGGGCCACGGTGGCCGCCCAGGGTCCCGGCGATCAGCCGCAGCACGGCGCCGCCGTCGGGCGAGCGCAGCAGCGTGACCTCGCCGCCGCGGATGTCCTGGTACCGGGGATCGGCGAACTTGTCGGCCGCCGGCAGGTTCACCCACAGCTGCACGCCGTGGAACAGGCCGCCGCTGGCCACCAGCGTGTCGGGCGGGCGCTCGATGTGCAGGATGCCCGACCCGGCCGTCATCCACTGGGTGTCGCCGTTGGTGATCAGCCCGCCGCCTCCCGTCGAGTCGCGGTGCTGGAACGTGCCGTCGATCATGTAGGTGACGGTCTCGAACCCCCGGTGCGGGTGCCACGACGTGCCCCGGGGCTCGCCCGGCGCATACTCGACCTCGCCCATCTGGTCCATGTGGACGAACGGGTCGAGCAGGTGCTGCGGCACGCCGGCGAAGGCCCGTCGCACCGGGAATCCCTCGCCCTCGTATCCGGCCGGCGCGGTGGACACCGACACCACCGGGCGCTCTGTCGAGGCGTCGGTGTCGGGCTCGGCGACGACCGGCAGCGTGAGGGGATCGTCGACGGTGATGGCGGGCATCGCGTGTACCTCCGTGGGGTCCACCCGGAAGAACAAATTGTATGCGCAACAATTCCCGCCCCCACCCGGGCGCTCCGGGGAGGGAGCAGGCGTCAGTCCCGGCGCCGGGTCTGGCGGACGAAGCCGCCGATGCCCAGCACCAGCAGGGCGACGCCGGGCACGATGACCCACAGGCCCAGCACCAGGCCGTTGGCGAGGGTCGCCGCCCCCAGCCCGATGGCGAACGGCCACGCGCTGGCGTGGGGCAGGTAGGGCTCGGGCGCGGTCGCCCCCGTGCCGACCGGAACCGGCTCGTCGGCCCCGGGCCCGGGGCGACCGAGCTGCGTGCCGGGCTCGGCGCCGGCATCGACGGCGGGCCCGCCGAGGCTGCGCGTGTGCAGCCACAGGTATGTGGCGATCCACAGGCCCAGCACGGCGGTGAGCAGCAGCATGACGGTGCCGCTCTCCTCGTAGGCGGTGCTCCAGTAGATGACGCCGAGCACGGCCACGAAGGCGCCGATGGCCAGGAAGAGGCGTGGCGGCACCTTGCGGTCGTCGACCGGTGCGCCGGCCTCGTGCCCACGCGCACCCTCGGTGCCGGCGGCCGGGCGCCCGTCCCCGGTGCCGGTGGGAGACGTGCCCGGCTCGCTCACGCCCGACCTCCGCCGCCGTCGCCCGTCCCGCCGCCGGCTGGGCCACCCTCGCCGGGGCCCCCGGCGGGACCGTCGCCCGTCCCGCCGCCGGCTGGGCCACCCTGGCCGGGGTCGCCGGCGGGACCGTCGCCCGTCCCGCCGCCTGCCGGGCCGCCTGCGGGGCCGTCGCCTGTCTCGCCGTCGCCCGGCGGCACCGTGCCCTCACCGCCGGCGCGGTGCCCCCCGGTCGTCACCAGGTTGGGGTGGTGCAGGTCCCACACCGGCCGCTGCGAGCGGATCGGGGGCAGCGGCCCGGCGAAGCTCTCGGGCGGGGGTGGCGACGTGGTGGCCCACTCGAGGGTGTGGCCGCCCCAGGGGTCGTCGCCGGCCACCGTGCCGAGCCGTCCCCGGCCCGTCTGCACGACGTTCCACAGGAACACCAGGGTCGAGGCACCGAGCAGGAACGATCCCACGGTGGAGATCTGGTTGAGCCCGGTGAACCCGTCGCTGGCGCGGTAGTCGGCGACCCGGCGGGGCATGCCCTCGAGGCCCAGGACGTGCTGCACCAGGAACGTGGTGTGGAAGCCGACGAACATCGTCCAGAAGTGCAGCTTGCCCAGGCCGGACGAGAGCACCCGCCCCGTGAACTTCGGCCACCAGTAGTAGAGGCCGGCGAACAGGGCGAACACCGATCCGCCGAACAGCACGTAGTGCATGTGGGCGACGACGAAGTAGCTGTCATGCGTGTGGAAGTCGATGGGTGCCGACGCCAGCATCACGCCCGTCACGCCGCCCATCACGAACGTGAACAGGAACCCGAGCGCGAACAGCATCGGCGGAGGGAAGGTGAGGCTGCCGCCCCACATGGTGCCGATCCAGTTGAAGTACTTCACCCCGGTGGGCACGGCGATGAGCATCGAGAACCCGATGAAGAACGGCAGCAGCACGTCGCCGGTGGTGAACATGTGGTGAGCCCACACGCCCACCGACAGCGCGGCGATGGCGGTCGTGGCGAAGACCAGGCCCGCGTAGCCGAACACCGGTCGGCGCGAGAACACCGGCAGGATCTCGGTGATCACCCCGAAGTACGGCAGCACCAGGATGTAGACCTCGGGGTGGCCGAAGAACCAGAAGAGGTGCTGCCACAGGATCGGCGAGCCGACCACGCCCTCGTGCACCGCCGGGTCGTAGATGTGGGCGCCGAACTGGCGGTCGGCGAACAGCATCACCCCGGCGGCGGTGATGACGGGGAACACCATGAGCACGAGCACGCTCGTCACGAGCATGTTCCAGGTGAAGATCGGCAGCCGGAACATGCGCATGCCGGGCGCCCGCATGGCGATGACAGTGGCCACGATGTTGACGCCGGTGAGCACCCCGGAGAGGCCGGTGAGGGCGACCGCCATGATCCACAGGTCGCCGCCCAGGCCCGGCGAGCGCACCACCGACGACAGCGGCGTGTAGCCGGTCCACCCGAAGTCGGCCGCGCCGTCGGCGGTGAGGAACCCGCCCAGCATCGTGATGCCACCGAACAGGTAGAACCAGTACGACAGGGCGTTGAGGCGGGGGAAGGCCATGTCGTGGGCGCCGACCTGCAGCGGCACCAGGTAGTTCGCCAGGCCGAAGGCGAAGGGGCCCAGGAACAGGAACAACATGATGCTCCCGTGCATGGTGAACATCTCGTTGTACCGGCCCTGGGACACCACCTGCGACCCGGGCCCGAACAGCTCGAGCCTGATCACGAGGGCGAGCAGCCCGCCGACGAGGAAGAACGCGAACGCCGTCACCATGTAGGCGATGCCGATGCGTTTGTGGTCGGTCGTCGTGAGCGCGGCCAGCAGCCCGGTGGCCCGGCGCTCGGGCCCGGGTGGCTCGGCGGCGAGCGGGGGGCGCTCTTCGAGCGTGGTCATCCCGCACCTCCGTCGGCCCGCTGCTCGTCGAGCCAGCGCTCGAACTCGTCGGCCGGCACGACCCGCACCGAGAAGAACATCCGCCAGTGGTCGAGCCCGCAGAACTCGGCGCAGCGGCCGGTGTAGGTGCCGGGCTCGGTGGCGGTGACCGTGATCTCGTTGTCGATGCCCTGGATCAGGTCGCGCTTGGACAGGAAGTCGGGCACCCAGAACGAGTGGTTCACGTCGGTGCTGACGAGGTCGAGCTCCACGGGCTCGTCCAGGGGCAGGACCATCTCGGGCGGCTCGCCGGGCCCGCCGGTGACGGTGACGTCCTCGTCCGGGTAGACGAACTGCCACGACCACTGGAACCCGACGACGTCGATGCGGGTCACGGGATCGGCGTCCGAGTCGGTGACCGACCGCTGGGCGGCGACGCTCACGCCGAAGAGCACGGCCACGATGAGGAGCGGGGTGACCGTGTAGACCACCTCGACCGGGATGTTGTACGCCCGCTGGTCGGGGATCTCGTCGTCGCGGCGGCGGTAGCGGAGGATCACGAAGACGATGAGGCCCCACACCAGGGCGGCGACCGCCAGGGCGGTGAGGAAGAAGCCCTGCCACAGCGAGTAGATGCTCTCGCCCTCGGACGACTTGGGATCCGGGGCGCCGAAGCCGGGCAGGGAGCACCCGGAGGCGGCGGCGAGCGCGACCGCGCCGGCGGCGAAGCGCCACGCTGCAGGGAGACGGCGCACGGCGCCGACGGTAGCCCACCCGCTCCGCCTCGTGGCCCGATGCCGACCGGTGCGGCCGGCGCCGCACGGGCGGCCGCGGTACGTACGGCCAGGGCCCCTACGTAGGCGCAGGCGCCCGCGACCTACGTCACCGGGCGCTCGCGCAATGCGGAGGATGCCCGATGTGCCCGGCTACCTCAGGGGCGCACGATGCCACCATGTTCACCGACTACACCACCTACCGCCTGCTCGTGGACGAGCGCGTGCAGGACATCCACCGCTGGTCGCAGATCCGCCACCACCGTCGCAGCGAGCCCCGCAGCGCCGAGCGGCGTGCCCGGCGGGCGCGGCGCTGGCTGTGAGCGGCTGCGCCTCGCCCCGGGCCCCGGACCCTCGCCGGGGTCGTACGCTCGCGGCGTGCTCGTGGGCAGGTCCGGTCTCTCACCCGTGATGGTGGGTCGGGCGGTCGAGCTCGACCGCCGGGCCGGCCTGCTCGGCGCGCGCCCGGGCGCCTCCGTCGCGCTCGTGGCCGGCGAGGCCGGCATCGGCAAGACCCGCCTCGTGCAGGAGCTGGTGCGGCGGGCCCCTCCCGGCACCCTGGTGCTGGCGGGTCAGGCCGATCCGGGCACCGAGGGCCACCCGCTCGAGCTGTTCCTCGACGCGGTCGGCGGCGAGCGCGACGACGGCGAGCGCGAGGACGGGCCCGCCGGGCTGGTCGCCACGGTCCGCGACGCGGGCCGCCCGGCCGACGAGCGGGTGCGGGCCGCCGTCGAGCTGGTCCGCCGCCTGGGCGAGGGGGCGGTGACGCTGGTGGTGTTCGAGGACCTGCACTGGGCCGACGCCGAGAGCATCACCGTGTTCGAGCGCCTGGCCGAGCCCCGGCCCGGGCGCGACGCGGCGTCGGGGCCGTCCGGCCTCGTGCTGGTGGGCACCTACCGGCCGGACGGCCTCTCGCGGCGCCACCCGGCGGCCGAGGCCCTGCCCCGGCTCGAGCGGCGCCACACCGTCACCCACATCCACCTCGACCGCCTGTCTCCGGCCGAGGTCAGCACGTTCCTCACCGCCGTGTGCGAGGAGGAGCCGACGTTCCGCACCGTCGACGCCCTGCACACCCGCACCGGAGGCAACCCGTTCTTCCTCGAGGAGCTGGTGGCGGCGTCCGGGCAGATGCCGGGGATCGACAGCGAGGCGCCCCTGCCGTGGACGGTGGCCGAGCTGGTGCGTTCAGAGCTCGACGGCCTCGACCCGGGCGTGCGGGGCATGGTGACCGCCGCCGCGGTGCTGGGCCGGCGGGTCACGTTCGACGTGCTGGCGGCGGTGACCGGCACCCCGGAGGCCGAGCTCATCGCCCAGCTCCGCGTCGCCGTCGACCGGGGCGTGCTGGTCGAGGGCGAGCCCGACGTGTTCGGCTTCCGCCACGAGCTGGCCCGCGAGGCGATCGAGGGCAGCCTGCTCGGGCGCGAGCAGCGCCGGCTGCACGAGGCGGCGCTGGCCGCGCTGCGGGCGGCCGAGAGCCGCAACCACGTGGCGCTGGCCCACCACGCCCGGGGCGCGGGCCGCTTCGACGAGCTGGTGGCCGAGGCCCGGCTCGGGGCGCACGAGTCGCTGGCGCTGGGCTCGTCCTACCAGGCGCTGCAGCTCGCCGAGACCGGGCTGGCCGAGGCGCCCGACGACCTCGACCTGCTGGCCGTCGCCGCCCGCGCCGCCTGGCTCGCCGGGGTGCTCGGCGACGCCGTGGCGCATGCCGACCGTTGGCTCGACCTGGCCCGCCGGGCCGGCGACCTGGCCGCCGAGGCCGAGGCCACCGCCATGCGCGCCCGGGTCGCGTTCGAGCAGGGCGACATCGACGGCATGGTGGCGCACACCGACGCGTTGATCGCACTGATCGACCGGCTGCCCGACGACGAGGCCCGGGCGGGGGCGATGGCGGCCGTCGCCCAGTCGTACATGCTGCGCGAGCAGGCCGACGCCACCACGGTGTGGGCCGACAAGGCGCTGGCGCTGGCCGACAGCGGCGGGTTCACCCGGGTGCGGGTGGCGGCCATGACCGAGAAGGGGTCGATGCTGATGCTCGACCCCGCCCGCGAGCGCGAGGCCCGCGACCTGCTCGAGACCGCGGCGGCCGAGGCCGAGCGGGCCGGCGACCACCTGCTGGCCGCTCGGGCGCTCAACAACCTGGTGTGGCACGCCCGGCGCTGGATGGACCTCGACGGGGTGCGGGCGCTCGTCGAGCGCATGCGGTCCCACGCGGACGCCGCCGGCTTCGAGGCGCTGGGGGTCGACGACGCCTCGGCGTGGCTGGCCCAGCTGGCCGCCGTCGAGGGCGACCTCGACGGGGCCATCGGCTACCTCGACGCCGCCCTGGGGGCCGACGTGCGCCACACCGGCTCACCCAAGGTGCTGTGGACGGCGATCTTCCGGGCCGGGCTGGCGCTCGAGGCCGGCGACCTCGCCGACGCCCGGCGCTTCACCGAGCGGCTGAAGCCGCCGACGGCCCGCACCGAGCTGGCGGTGATCGGGCTCGACGTCCACCTCGCGCTGCGGCACGGCGAGCTCCAGGTGGCCCGCGACCTGCTGCCCGACCTGGTCCGGGCGATGGACGTCGAGGGCTCCGCCCCGCCGTCGCAGGTGCACGACCTGGTGTCGTCGGGACTGCCGGCCGGGCTGGCGGTCGACGAGCTGCGCCCGCTGAGCGACCGCATGGGGCACTTCGCCGGCCACCGGCTGGCCGGGGACAGCCCGTGGCGGCAACTGGTCGACGCCCAGCTCGCCGAGGCGAGCGACGACATCGACGCCGCGATCGCCGGCTTCGAGGCGGCCGCCGCCGCGATGGCCACCGCCCCCGACGTGATGGCGGGTCACTGGGGCACGGCGCACGCGGGCGCGGCCGCCAACCTGGTGCGGGCGGGCCGCCTCGACGCGGCGCGGGCGCACGCGACCGAGGCCCGGCGGCACCTGGCCCGGTGGCGGGGCTGGCGGGTCGAGCACCTGGTGGCCGTCGAGCGCCGGCTGGGGGTGGGCGCGGAGCCGGCGGGGCCCGACGCGCTGACGCCGCGCGAGCGCGAGGTCGTCGCCTTGCTCGCCGACGGCCTCACCAACGCCCAGCTGGCCGACCGCCTGTACATCTCGCCTCGCACCGCGGCGGTGCACGTGTCGAACATCCTGACCAAGCTGGGCATGGCGTCGCGGACCGAGGCGGCGGCGTGGGCCGTCCGCTCCGGGTTGGCCGGGCGCTGACGGTCACGCGCGCCCGGTAGCGTTGAGGCGCCTATGACACCCGCCCCCGCGACCGCAGGGGCGCGCACGCGCGCGCCCCTCGCCGACCTCCCCGCCCTGCTGCGTGACGAGCCCGCGCTGGCCCAGGTGCTCGGCCGCACCTCGGCCACCCTGGCGGTGCCCGAGGCGGCGCGGGCGCTGGTCACCGCCGGCCTGGCCGGGCTGACGCGGCGCCGGCCGGTGGTGCTGGCCGTGCCCACCTCCAGCGAGGCCGAGCGCCTCGCCCACGACCTGGCCGTGTTCCTGGGCGACGACCGGGTCGAGCTGTTCCCGGCCTGGGAGACGCTGCCGTTCGAGCGGGTCAGCCCGGGTGTCGAGACGATGGGCCGGCGGCTGCGGGTGCTGTGGCGGCTGCGCGATCCCGAGCGGGCGCCCGACGTGGTGGTGGCCTCGGTCCGGGCTCTGGTGCAGCGGCTCGGTCCCCACGTCGAGGACGTCGAGCCCGTCGCAATCCGGCCGGGGATGCAGGTCGACCGCGACGACCTGGTGTCCGATCTCGTGTCCGCCGGCTACCGGCGCGAGGAGATGGTCGAGCACCGGGGCGAGGTGGCGGTGCGGGGGTCGATCGTCGACGTCTTCCCGCCCACGGCCGACCGCCCGGTGCGCATCGACCTGTGGGGCGACGAGGTCGACCGGCTCACCGAGTTCTCGGTGTCCGACCAGCGCTCGGTCGGCGACCTGCCCGAGGCGCTGCTGTTCCCGTGCCGCGAGCTGCTACCCACCCCCGAGGTGCGGGCGCGGGCCGAGCGGCTGGTGGGCCTCGAGCCGTGGGGGCGCGAGCAGTGGGAGCGGCTGGCCCAGGGGCTGGTCTTCGACGGCATGGAGTCGTGGCTGCCGTGGCTGACCCGCGACGAGCACGCCCTGCTCGACGTCGTGGGCGACGACGCCCAGATCCTGCTGTGCGAGCCCCGCCGCATGCGCGACCGGGCGGCCGACCTGCTGGCCGAGGAGGCCGACCTGGCGGCCACGCTGGCGGTCACGTGGGGCGCGACCGAGGACAGGAGCGCCGAGCACGGGTTCCCGCGGCTGCACCTCACCTTCGATCGCCTGCTCGCCCACACGCGGGCTGCCGCCTGGCACGTGGTCAGCGTGCCCGACAGCCCCGACACGCCCCAGGTGCAGGGGTCGGGGTGGGACCCGGTGGTCGGCGACGGCACCGGCCTGCTGTCGCGCGTCGCCGACCTGCACCGGCAGGGGTACCGGGTGGTGGTCGGCGCCGACGGCGAGGGCTCGGCCACCCGGGTCCGCGAGCTGCTGGCATCCGAGGGCGTGACCGCGGACGTGGTCGTCGCCCCGCTCGAGCGGGGGGCGGTGCTGCGCACCGTCGAGCTGGCGCTGCTCGCCGAGCCCGACGTCACCGGTCGCCGGCGCGCCCACCGCGCGGCGCGCGCACCCAAGCGTCGCGACGCCGCTGGCTTCTTCGAGGACCTGCAGAAGGGCGACTTCATCGTCCACTACCAGCACGGCGTCGGCCGCTACGGCGGCATGGTCAAGCGGGCCATCGGCGGCGTGGAGCGCGACTACCTCCTGCTCGAGTACCGGGGCAACGACAAGCTCTACGTCCCGTCCGACCAGATCGACGCGGTGCGCCACTACACGGGCGGCGAGAACCCGACGCTCTCGAAGCTCGGCGGGAGCGACTGGCAGAAGACCAAGGCGCGCATCCGCACCGAGGTCCGCCGCATCGCCCAGGAGCTCGTCGTCCTCTACCAGACGCGCCTGAACGCCCCCGGCCACGCCTTTCCGGAGGACACCCCCTGGCAGCGTGAGCTCGAGGAGGCCTTCCCGTTCCAGGAGACGCCCGACCAGCTCACCGCCATCGCCGACGTCAAGGCCGACATGGAGGACGCCAGGCCCATGGACCGCCTGGTCTGCGGCGACGTGGGCTTCGGCAAGACCGAGGTGGCCATCCGGGCCGCGTTCAAGGCCATCCAGGACGGCAAGCAGGTGGCGGTGCTGGTGCCCACCACGCTGCTGGCCCAGCAGCACTTCCAGACCTTCAGCGACCGCTACGCCGGCTACCCGGTGCGGGTCGAGGTGCTCAGCCGGTTCCTGACCCCGGCCCAGGCG
>DASTFE010000189.1:0-2111 GCA_035708905.1 Acidimicrobiales bacterium
CAGCCAGTGCCTCCAGAGCGGCGACCTCTTCATCGGACCCGGCGTGGACGAAATCGTCATCGCACCTGCTGGGGTCGACTGCGCCGACGGACCGAACGTCCGGGGTGTCGTCCTCGAGTTCAAGCTGGCGGTCGACCTCGACGCGATCCAGTTCGACCTTCGCCCCCGAGTCGGCGTCTAGCGGCCCGGGGGCGCCGCCCGCCCTGCGCGCCGCCCGCCCTGCGCGCGCCGTTCGATTTCGAACGCCGACCGAAACCACTTCCCCCTCCGCGGTGACGATCTCGGACTCCGAGATCGCCCGCCGGGAGTGAATGTGATGTCCCGCGGCGTGCGAAATCGGACTTTGGCTGTGCGGCGCGGGCGGGGGCGGGCGAGGCGGGCCGGATCGGGGCCGGCGCCCGGTTGCCGGACCCCTACAAAGAACCCGCCGGCAGCAACTCCCCGACGATGAGCGCCGCCCCCGCCGCGACCAGCACGAGCCCCAGCGGCCGGGCCAGCCCGCGACCCCAGGTCGTGTTCTTCTCGATCGCCATGCCCGCCCCGAGCAGCAGCATCCAGGCGAGGCTGCCCATGCCGACCGCGAACATCAGAAGCATGAGCGACCAGCAGCAGCCGACGCAGAACAGGCCGTGGCGGACACCGAGCAGGAACGCCTCGCGCCGCTCCCGAACGCCCTGCCAGTGGTTCAGGACGAACCCCAGCGGCGAACGGCACTCGTCGAGGCAGCGGTACTTGATCGGGGCGAACTGGTAGAGGCCGGCGACGAGGACCGTGCCGGCGCCGATGAGCCCCGGGTGCGAGCTCAGCCAGCCGACCGACTCGACAAGACCGTGGATCAACCGGTCGCCGCTGTGCAGCAGCAGCCCGACCACCGACCAGGTGACGACGTACCCGAGGGCCAGCAACCCGACGAGCACACCAGGCCGCCGCCGCCGCTGGACGAGGGCCTGGAACGTCACGAGGAGCGGCCAGGTCGTCGGCAGCATCATCGCCGTCGTCATGAGCAGCCAGCCCCCGACGAAGAGGACGGTGTCGGCGAGGCCGGCACCCTCGGCGAGACCCTCGTGGCCGAGGTATCGCGACCACGGCGACGACCCCCACAGGGCGAGCGCCGCCCAGCCCGCCCCGACGATGGCGGCGAGGCTGCCGAACAGGATCGCCCGGTCGCGCGTGATCGGGCGACCCAGGATCCGGCGACCGACGACGCGGCCGCCGGCCTGGCCGGGCCCGGAGGCCCGGCCGGCGTGGGCGGTGAACATGGCTCGCTCCCCGCGAATCCCGGCCCGCGGCTCAGGCCGCGAACCGGAAGTGGCCCTGGAGCGCGTTGTTGTTGCGCAAGTCCACGCTCGGCAGGCCGTGCGGCGCCCCGTCGCGCGTGAAGTGGTCGGCCTTGGAGACGTAGACCGGCGAGCCCGGGATCGTGCTGAAGACCGTCTCGCCGAGGACCGTCGGCTTGCCGGTCGCACCCGCGTACGGCACGATCTGGGCGTCGGCCACCGAACCGATCGTCAGGCGGCCCTTGCCATCCTCGACGGTGAACGTGATCGGGACGCGCTCGACCGAGATCACCTCGCCGATGAGCGCCGCGAAGTCCGCGATCGCGCCACCGAGCTGGCCGGTGAAGAGCTTCAGCAGCGCCGCCTGCTGCTCCTCGGTCGCCGCCTCGTCGACGAAGACCGCGGCCCGCCACGACGCGGGCGTCAGGACGTTGCCCGGGATGTGGACCGACAGGGCCAGCGTCAGCCCGGCCACGTCCACGCCCTCGATCTCGCCCTTGTCGACGTGCCAGGCGAGCGCCGAGTTGCACGTCCCGCCATCGGGGTCTTCGCCGACCCAGCAGGGGCACAGGACGTTGCAGGAACAGACTTCGAGCAGCTTGCCTTCGACTTCGTATGCCATTGCAGCACCTCCTGCCCCGACCGTAGTCGGCGGGGAGGCGCCACCGCGTCCGTGCCGGCACGCGAAATCGCGCGGCGGATTCCGGTCCGGCCCGCGACAGGTGGCGGCCGACACGTAGACGAGCGCTCGCGAGACCGCGGGTGGCACGACCTGGGCCGCACCGCGCCCGTCGCCGTGGGCCCGGGCCCCGAACCGCATCCCGTGCCGAGTCG
>DASTFE010000190.1:0-2393 GCA_035708905.1 Acidimicrobiales bacterium
TACTGCACACAGATCTTCCTGACCGCCGGTGACCCGCACCCACCGCGGCCGCCGGTCAGGTCTCGACGGCGTGCTCGCTCCAGAGCCGCTCGGCCACCCACGTGCCCCGGGGTTCGAAGCGGTAGTGGCCGAAGTCCTTGACGAACTCCAGGTCGACACCGGTGGCGCCGTTGCGGTTCTTCTCGAGCGAGAACACCACCTGCTGGCGGAACTCCTCGATGCGGTTGGTCGAGTAGGCGATGTGGGCGCGCGACACCACGTCGAGCTTGTCGTTGAGAACCACGGCTGCGTCGGCCTCGTAGGCCAGCGCCGCCGAGCCCCGCAGGTGGTGCAGGTGCAGGCGGCGGGCGGTGAGCCCGTGCTGGTCGGCGGCCGAGATGGCGACGACGGGGATGTCCTGGTCGAGCGCAAGCTCCTTCAGCGACTCGATGACCCGGGTCACCCGGTCGGCCTCGCTGGCCAGGGGCGGGACGACCGCCATCTTCTGCACGTAGTCGACGAAGAGGACCCGGGGCTCGTGGCCGAAGCGGCTCATGGCGTCGCCCGCAGCCACGACGTCCGTGCGGCTGCCCGAGCCCTGGAACAGCACGAGCCGGTCGGCGTAGGCCGCGACGCGCCGCTCGGCTTCACCGAGCAGCGGATCGGACCCGAGCGCCTCGCGCAAGGTCAGCGTGCCGGAGGCGACGTCGCGCAGCCGGCCCTGCAGCTCCTCGAGGCCGAGGTCGAAGTGCCGCCCGGCGGCCAGTGCCGCCTCGCGCAGCTCGCACGACAGCAGGCGCGACAGCAGCGTCGCCTGGTCGTGCTCGTAGCAGAGGTAGACCGCCACGACGCCCCGCTGCGCCATGGCCCGCGCCCACTGCAGGCAGGCGATGGTCTTGCCGATGCCCGGCTTGCCGCCCACCAACATCAGCTCCCCAGGCCTGATCCCCCCGGAGAGCACGTCGTCGAGCGGCGAGAAGCCGGTGGCGACGGTCGTGTCGGCGTCGCCGCCGGGGACGGCGTGATGCAGCTGGGCGAGGGTCGCCAGCGCCGACTGCATCTCGCCCCGGTGCAGGTGGCTGCCGTCGAACACGCTCGTCATCGGTCTACCCCTTCACCAGGTTCTCGTAGATGCTGAGCGCCGCCGGGCCGAGCACCACGACGAACAGCGCCGGGAGGATGCACAGAACCGTGGGGAACAGGATCTTCACGGGCAGCTTCATCGCCTGCTCCTCGGCGTACTGGCGCCGCTTCACCCGCAGCTCGCTGGACTGCACCTGCAGCGTCTTCGCCACCGGCACGCCGAGCCTGTCGGCTTGGGCGAGCGCCAGCACGACATGGCGCAGCTCGGGCACCTGCACGCGCTCGGTCATGGCAGCGAGAGCCGCGCTGCGGGCCATACCGGCGCGCACGTCCTGACCCACCCGGGCCAGCTCGTAGCCGAGCGGTCCCCTGGTGCGAGCAGCGACGCGCGCCATGGCGGCGTCGAGGCCCAGCCCGGCCTGGACCGTGACGGTTAGCTGGTCGATCGCGTCGGCCAGAGTGCGCTTCACCTGCTCCTGGCGCTGGTCCGCCTTGTGCCGCAGGATCAGGTCGGGCACGAAGAAGCCCAAGGTGACGAGCGCGATCACCAGCACGAGCGCGATGCCGCTGGGCGCAGCGAGCAACCGCAGCACGCCGAGCGCCCCGCTGCCGCCGGCGACCAGCAGCTTGACGGCGAGCACCCGCTCGACGGTCCAGCCCGCTGGCGTGCCGGCCAGCAGCAGCCGCTGCTCGAGCCCGGCGATACGCCCCTGGGGTGTGTACCGCTGCGCCCACCGCCCGAGCCGCGCCAGGAGTGGCTCCACCGCCCGCTCGTGTGCTCCCCGCTGCAGCGCCATCGTGCGCAGGTCGTCCACTGGGGGGCGGACCCCGCCGAGGTCGATGGGCGCACGCACCGGGCGGGGCCCGGACAGGGCCCACCACAGGGCGCCGAGCGACGAGACGACCGCCGCGGATCCGAGGACGAGGGCGGCGCTCATGGTGACGGTGTGGCGTGCATCGACGACTCCATCAGAACGTGCTGCGGGTCAGCGCCCGCATCCAGGCCCAGCCGATCACGAGCATCCCGGTGGCGGCGAGCACGAGAACGAGACCGACGCCGGAACTGAGCCGGCCCAGGTAGTCGGGGTTGACGACTGCCATGGCCACGGCCAGCAGCGGGGGCAGCGCGGTGAGCACCCAGCCCGACAGGCGGCCCTCCGCAGTCAGCGACCTGATCTGGCGGTTGAGCCGCTGCCGTTCGCGAATCGTCTCCGCCACGTTGTCGAGGATGGCGGCCAGGTCTCCACCGACCTCGCGGTTGATCTCGATGGCCCCTACCACCCAGTCGAAGTCGTCGCTGCGCATCCGCTCGGCCAGCGCCCGCATGGCGT
>DASTFE010000191.1:0-10814 GCA_035708905.1 Acidimicrobiales bacterium
TGCACGCAGACCGACGTGCCCGAGGAGCTGCCCGGCCCCACCAGCACGACCGTGCCGCCCACCGAGGCGCCGGCCGAGACCGCCGACTGCGACCCCGACACCGTCACCCAGAGCCTGCGCCCGGCCGGCCCGGCGACCACCGACGTCGACCCGGGCAGCTACATGGCGACGATCCGCGACCGGGGGCGGCTGCGGGTGGGCGTCGACACGTCGACCCTGCTGTTCTCGAGCGTCGACCCCCTGAGCGGCGACTTCGTGGGCTTCGACATCGAGATCGCCCGCGAGGTCGCCACAGCCCTGTTCGGCGGGCCCGACGCCATCGAGTTCGTCGCCATCCCCAAGAGCGAGCGGGTGAGCGCCCTGCTCGGCGAGGACGCGCTCGACCTGGTGGCCGACACGTTCACGATCAACTGCGAGCGGGCCGCCGAGATCGACTTCTCCAGCGTGTACTTCACGTCGCACCAGCGGCTGCTCGTGCGCAGCGACGACCCGGCCACGTCGGTCGAGGAGCTCGTCGCCAACGCCGAGACCGCGGGCGACGACCCCCCGAAGGTCTGCGCGCCGGCGGGGTCGACCAGCCTGCGCAACCTCGAGGCCCTGACCGACCCGCCCGAGCTCGTGGCCGCCCCCAGCCAGGGCGCCTGCCTCGTGAAGCTGCAGCGGGGCGAGGTCGCCGCCATCAGCACCGACGACACCATCCTGGCCGGCATGGTCGCGCAGGACCCGAACCTCGCGATCGTGGGCGAGCCGTTCAGCACCGAGCCCTACGGGCTGGGCCTGCCGCCGGGCAGAGAGGAGTGGGTCCGCTACGTCAACTCGGTGCTCGAGGACGTGCGCGACTCCGGCCGCTGGTCCGAGCTGTACAACGAGTGGTTCGCTGCCCACATGGACCCGGCCGACCCGCCCGAGCCCGCGTACCGGGATTGACAGCGACCGCGATCGTGACCTCGATGACCGACCCCAACGTCCAGGCCTGGAGGAGCGCCCACGCCACGCTCGGCGGCCGGCTGGTCGACCTCGAGTCGCACGCCAACGTGGCGCTCGCCCGCACCGGCGTCCTCACCGGCGGCAGCGCCGCCGCCTGGAGCGACGCCGACGCCGGCCTCGCCCAGGCCTGGGAGACCTACCGCGTGCTCGACGAGGTGCTCGGTCGTGTCGAGTCCGACCCCGACCGGGCCGGCGAGCTGCTAACGACCACCCAGGTGCCGGGGCCCGGCGGCACGCCCGCCGACCCGTCGACCGCCCTGAGCGCCGCCAGCGATGCCGTCGACGCCGCCGTCGCCCTCGCCGACCGGCTGGCCGCCGCCTGGGACGGGCTGGCGCCCCGGGTCGGCGCCGCCCGCGCCACCGCGGCCGCCGCCGGCGACAGCGCCACCGAGCGCGCCGCGGCGGCCCTGGCCGAGCTGATGGCCACCGACCCTCTGGGGGTCAGCGAGGCCGACGTCGCCGCGGTCGAGAAGCGGGCGCAGGCCAGCGGCAGTCGCCACGCGGCCGCCGAGGCCGCCGTCGCCCGGCTCGAGGTCGACCTGACCGCCGCCCGCGACTCTCTGGCCACCCTCGACGCCGACCTGCAGGAGGCGGCGCGCGAGCTGGCCCACGCCGCCAGCCGCGTCGTCGGCGTCGACGCCACGCCGCCGGTGCCCGACCTCGACGCGCTGGGGGCGTGGCTCGACCGCATCTCGTCGACGTCGCGCACCGACCGCGGCCGGGCCGCGACCGAGCTGGCCGGGTGGGACGACGCCCTCGCCGCCCGGCGCGCCGACCTCGCCGCCGCCCTGGAGGCCGCCCGCTCCGGGATGCGCCGCCGCGACGACGGGCAGGGGCTGTGGACCGCCCTGAGGGCCAAGGCCGGCGCCCTCAAGGTCGACGAGCGACCCGACGTGGCCGAGGCGCTCACCGCCGCCCGCGACGTGCTGTGGCACGCGCCGTGCGACCTGGACGCCGCCGAGGCGGCCCTCGCCCGCCTCGCCGCAGTGCTGACGACCCGGCCGAAAGGGGACCGATGACCGTGACCGCCGCCACCTGCGGCCGCGACGGCTGCCCCGGCACCATCGTCGACGGCTACTGCGACACGTGCGGGCTCGCTCCCAAGGCCGGCGCCGCCACCGCCGCGCCGGCGCCAGGCGCGGGCGTGCAGACCCCGCAGACCGGGCCGGCGCCCACCGCCGGGCCGGTCCCCGCGGGCGCGCCGCCACCCCCGCCTGGTGCGCCCGCATCCGAGCCGGTGTCAGCCCGGCCGGCGGGCACCACCGGCCGCACGTCGGGCCGCGTCGACGTGTCGCGCCTCACCACCCGCAGCGCCCAGACGAGCAGCGGCACGTCACGGCGCAGCGGTGTCGGGGCCGGCATCGTCGAGATCGCTCCGATGGCCACCATCGACCCGGCCACCGTGGTCATGGCCGACCCCAGCGTCCCCGAGCGGCAGCGCTGGTGCACCCGCTGCGACAACCCCGTCGGCCGCAGCCAGGGCGACAAGCCGGGCCGCACCTCGGGCTTCTGCCCCAACTGCGGCACCCGCTTCGACTTCACGGCCAAGCTGGCGGCCGGCGACCTCGTCGCCGGGCAGTACGAGGTGGCCGGCGCCCTCGCCCACGGGGGCCTCGGCTGGATCTACCTGGTCCGCGACCGCAACGTGTCGCACCGCTGGTGCGTGCTCAAGGGCCTGCTCGACACCGCCAACCCCGACGCCGCCGAGGCGGCGGTCGCCGAGCGGCGCTTCCTGGCCGAGGTGCGCCACCCGGCGATCGTCGACATCTACAACTTCGTGCAGCACCAGGGCCAGGGCTACATCGTCATGGAGTACGTGGGCGGGCCCAGCCTCAAGCAGCTGGCCAAGCGCCACCGCGAGGCCACGGGCGAACCGCTGCCGGTGGCCGAGGCGGCCGCCTACATGCTGGCCGTGCTGCCGGCGCTCGGGTACCTGCACGAGCACGGCATGGTCTTCTGCGACTTCAAGCCCGACAACGTGATCCACGAGCGCGACCGGGTCAAGCTCATCGACCTGGGCGGCGTGCGCCGCGTCGACGACCTCGACGCCGCCATCTTCGGCACCGTCGGCTACCAGGCGCCCGAGGTGCCCCGCACCGGCCCCACCGTGGCCAGCGACCTGTACACGGTGGGCCGGTCGCTGGCGGTGCTCATCCTCGACTGGCCGGGCTGGACGAGCAGCGACGCCGAGCGCCTCCCCGCTCGCGCCGACCACGAGGTGCTGGTCGAGCACGACTGCCTGTGGCGCTTCCTCGCCCGGGCCTGTGCCCTCGACCCGGCCGACCGCTTCCTCGACGCCGACGAGATGGCCGACGCGCTCCACGGCGTGCTCAGTCAGGTGGCGGCGGCCGAGGACGGCGTGCCCCGCCCCCGCACCAGCGGCCGCTACAGCCCGCCCCGCCCCCGCCTCGACGGGCTGGCGTGGCAGGTGCTGCCCAGCCCGCTGCTGCCCAACCACCCACGCCTGGCCAACCGGGTGGCGGGCGTGGCCGAGGGCGACCCCGAAGCCGTGGCCAGCATGATCGCCGAGGACGAGGAGCTGAGCTGGGCCGACATCGCCAGCGTCGCCCGCGCCCAGTGCGAGCTGGGCAACTTCGCCGTCGCCGACGCTGTGGCCGGCCGGCTCGACGCGTCGTCGGCCGAGGCCGCCGAGTTCGCGGCGCTCGTCGACAACGCCCGCTCGTACCTGCTCGGCGTGTCGGCCCTGGCTGCGGGCGACGCCCGGCGCGCCGTCACGTTCTTCGAGGACGCCTACGCCACCGCCCCGGGCGAGGCCGCGTGCGCGCTGGCGCTGGCGGTGGCGCTGGCGGCGACCGGTGACCGCGACCGGCTGGAGGAGGCGGCCGACCTCTACCAGCAGGTGGCGGTGGCCGATCCGAGCTGGGTGGCCGCCCTCGCCGGCCTGGCGACCGCGCTGATGGGTCTCGGCCGCCCGATCGAGGCCGCCCGGGTGCTGACGGCCGTGCCGCCCACCCACCCGCTGCGGGCCGAGGCGCTGACCATCGCCTGCCACGCCATGGAGCACGGCGCCTACGACGAGATGGTGGCCAGCGCCGCGGGCGAGCGCGTGCGCGCCGCGGCCTCGGGGTCGCGGAACCCGGCCGACGCCGCGCTCGCCGCCGCCCTCTACACCGCCGCCCTGGCCGCGCTGAGCCGGGGCGAGACGGTGGGCGCGAACGTCGGCGGCGTGTCACCCTCGCCCGCCACCCTTGCCCGCGCCGCCGAGGTGGCCCTGCTCGACCTGGCCGACGCCACGCCCGAGGTCGCCGAGCGCCACAGGCTGCTCGACACCGCCAACCGCACCCGCCCGTGGAGCCTGTGGTGAGGCCCGACGCCGAGCCGGTGGTCGCGGCGACCGGCCCGCCCGGGGAGGAGGTCGGGGGTGACGTGCCCGACGCCGAGCCGGCCGTCGCCGCGGGCGACCCGCCCGAGGCCGACGCGGTAGGGACGTGTGCGGCGTGCGGCGAGCGGCTGGTCGCCGGGGCCAGCTTCTGCGAGGCCTGCGGCGCGCCCGCGACCGGACCGCCCGCGGGCGGGCCGACCGCTGCGGCGCAGACCTGCGCGGCGTGCGGGGGAGAGATCGACGGCGACGGCTACTGCACCACGTGCGGCCGCCGGGCACCCGACCCGGTGACGGTCGACGACCGGGGCGCGCTGGCCTTCGCCACCCACCGGGGCCGCCGCTACCCCCGCAACGAGGACGCGGCCGCCCTGGCCGCCACGGCGGAGGGATGGCCGGTGCTGGTCGTGTCCGACGGCGTCTCGGCCAGCCCCAACCCGCACCGGGCGGCTGCGGCCGCAGTCGCGGCGGCGTCGGCCCAGCTGGCCGGCCGTCCGTTCGCCGGCGACGACGACCTGGTCGCCGCGGTCGAGGCCGCCCACGCGGCCGCCAGCGCCGTGCCTGCCGAGGGCGATCCCCAGTGGGCGGCGGACGGCAGCCACCCGGCGTGCACCCTGGCGGTCGCGGTGGCCACGCCCACCGAGGTCCACGCGGCCAACGTGGGCGACGCCCGCGTGCACACGCTCACGCCGGACGGCGACGCCTGGACCGCGGCGCAGGTGAGCACCGACGACAGCGTGGCGGCCCGCGCCGTGGCCCAGGGCGTCGAGGTCGAGGTCGCCCTCGAGCTTCCGGGCGGCCACGGCATCACCGGCTGGCTGGGGGCGGACGCCCCGGCCCTCGACCCCCACGTGGCGACCCGGCCCGTCGAGCCCGGGGTCCTGGTGTTGGCGTGCAGCGACGGCCTGTGGAACTACGCGCCGACCGACGCCGCGCTGGGTGACGCCGTGACGGCCACCGCACCGCCACCGGGTCCCGGCGCGTCCACGGCCACGTCCCTCGCCGTGGCGTGCGAGCGCCTGGTGGTGTGGGCCAACGAGCAGGGCGGCTCCGACAACATCACGGTCGCGCTCGCCGCCGTCCCCGAGCCCGCCGCACCGACCCCCGAAAGCGGGCCCGCTGCCCCTGGCCCCGCCGACCCCACCGAGTTGGAGGACACGTGACTGCCACCGGCCCCCAGAGCGCTGCGTTCACCGCTGAGACGTTCCAGAACGAGTACCTCGCGGCCGGCGTCGACACCGTCGACGCGGTCGTGACCGTGTCGGCCGCCGGGCATCCCGAGGAGGCCGGCTCGGCCCTGACGGCGGCCACCGACCGCGCCGAGGTGATCATCGTCGACGTCAGCGGCTCGATGGGCGCGGGACGCAAGATGGCCGCCGCCCGCGAGGCGGCGTCGGCGGCGGTCGACAGTCTCGACGACGGCGTGTCGTTCGCCGTCGTGGCCGGCGACCACGAGGCCAAGCTGATCTGGCCGCGCGACGGCCGGTCGTTCGCCATCGCCGACGACGACGACCGGGCCGCCGCCAAGGCGGCGATCGGGGCCACCGAGCCGGCGGGCGGCACCGCCATCGGCACCTGGCTCGACCTGGCCCGCCAGCTCTTCGCCGCGACCGCGGCGCCGGCCCGCCATGCGATCCTGCTCACCGACGGCCGGAACGAGCACCAGCAGCCCTACGAGCTGGCGGCCGCGGTCGCCGCCTGCCGGGGCCTGTTCCAGTGCGACTGCCGGGGTGTGGGCGTCGACTGGGAGGTCGACGAGCTCCGTGGCATCGCCACGGCGCTGCTGGGGACGGTCGACATCGTCGCCGACCCCGGCGACCTGGCCGCCGACTTCCGGGCGATGATCAGCTCGAGCCAGTCGCGGGCCCTGCCCGACGTCAAGCTGCGCCTCTGGACGCCCCAGGGCGCGGTGATCGAGTCGTTGCGGCAGGTCGCGCCCGAGCTGCTCGACGTGACCGGCACGGCCACCGAGTCGGGACCGCTGGCCCGCGACTTCCTGCTGGGCGGGTGGGCGCCGGGCGAGTCGCGCGACTACCACCTGCGGATCAAGGTCAACCCCGGCGGGGTCGGCGACGAGATGCTGGCCGGGCGGGTCAGCCTGGTGCTGGCCGACGGCACGGTCGCCACCCAGGCGCTGGTCCGGGCCGTGTGGACCGACGACACCGCCAAGTCGACGCGCATGGACCGCCACGTCGCCCACTACACGGGCCAGGCCGAACTGGCCGACGCCATCCACGAAGGGCTCGAGGCGGCCAAGGCGGGCGACGAGCGCACCGCGACGGTCAAGCTGGGCCGCGCCGTGCAGCTCGCCGCGGCGTCGGGGCACGGCGACACGATGCGGCTGCTCGCCGAGGTGGTCGACGTCGACGACGCCGAGCGGGGCACGGTGCGGTTGCGCCGGGGCACCGACAAAGCCGCCGAGATGACGCTCGACACCCGGTCGACCCGCACGGTGCGCCTCGGGAAGGGGGCGTCCGGGGACGCGGGGACCGACGCACCGGCGTCCGAGCAGGCGGCACCGCCCGCCGGAGGTGCGTGATGGCGGCCGCCGTCTGCCCGGCCGGGCACGAGTCCGAGACCACCGACTACTGCGACACGTGCGGTGCCCCCATCACCGCTGCGCCGGCCGGCGAGGCGGGCGAGGCCGGCGTGGCCTCCGGCGCCGGCGTGGCGCCGGGCCCTGAGGCGGCGGGCCCGGCTGCGGCCGAGACGCCCGCCGCCACCCCGTGCCCGGGGTGCGGCGAGCCCGTGTCCGGCCGCTTCTGCGAGTCGTGTGGCTACGACGTCGAGTCGGGTACGCCGGCCGGGCCGCCGCCGGTCACCCTCGTGCTGGGTGCCGACCGGGCCCACTGGGAGCGCATGGTGGGCGAGGGCGAGCCGGCCTTCCCCACGGTCGCGCCCACGCTGACGTTCGAGCTGACCGGCGACCGGGTGACGCTCGGGCGAGTGCGGTCGGGCGCCGCCGCCGACGTCGACATCGCCCTGACGGGGGCGGCCGCCGACCCGGCGGTGAGCCACCACCAGTGCGTGTTCGAGCGGTCCGGCGACGGGTGGACGGTCCGCGATGACGGCAGCGCCAACGGCACCTGGGTCAACGACGCGGGCGAGCCCCTCGCTGCCGGCGAGGCCCATGTGCTGGCCGACGGAGACCGCCTGCTGATGGGCGCGTGGACCAGCCTCACCATGCGGTTCGGCGCCGCACCCGGGTCGGCCGCGCCCTCCTCACCGGAGCAACCCGCAGCGGGCTGACCACCGCACGATCAGTCCTTGCCGAACCGGCTACCGGTGGGTAACGTGCGGGCGGCGCCGGGCACGATCCGGCGCACATGGGGTTCCCGAGCGGGCGCAAGGAACGGTTGTCCGGCCCAGCGATCCCGCGCGGGGCAGACGAGGGGGGACTCGTGCGACTCAGGGGAAGGTTGCGCCTCGGTGCCTGCGCGCTCGCGGTGGTGGCGCTCACCGCCTGCAACGCGCTGTCGGTCGACCAGAGCGGCGTCTACACGTCGTCGGCGACCACGACGATCACCGGGCAGATCAAGGCTGCGAAGAACGACTCGGTCGTCTCGCTGACCGTCAACGGCGTCGAGGCCACGATCGACGGCACCAGCTACTCGGCGGACGTCCCGCTCGACGGCGACGCGGTGATCAACCCGGTGCTGGTCGAGGCGACGTACGCGTCGGGCGACGTCCTGCGCGAGCGGCGCACGGTCGTGTACGGCGACGGCCAGACGGCCGAGGTGCTGCCCGAGGGGTCCGAGCTGAACGACGCCGTCGGCCTGCGGCTCAACGAGCGGTCGTTCCCGAAGATCAGCTCGGTCGTCAAGACGCTGACGACCATCGACACCGGGGCCATCGCCCCGGCGGGCACCGTCTTCCTCGACGAGTGCATCACCCGGGTCATCGTGTGCACCCTGCACGCCAAGGCGTCCAGTGCCGCGGCGCCCACCATCGCCGACTTCGCGGTTGCGCTCGACAGCAACGCCGGCGACGTGCGGGCCGTGGTCACGCTCTTCGACCTGCACGTGCCGATCAAGGTGAACGCCACCGTGCTGGGCATCCCGACCAGCTGCGACCTCGTGGTCGACGCCGACTCGGTGACCATCGACGGCAGGTACGGCCTGCAGCCCAGCCCGACCGACCCGCGCTTCATCGACGTCAACCTCGTGGGTACGTCGCCCACGGTCACGCTCGGCAACGTCAACGACGACTTCGTGGGGGGCATCTGCTCGATCCCGGTGATCGAGCAGATCGTCGGCCTGTTCCTGCCCGACGTCGAGGAGATGATGCAGGCGAACCTCACCACGCTGCTTGGCGACTCGGACGGCAACGGCCCGAACGACTCGCCCGTGGCCGAGGCCGTCGAGGGCGCGCTGTCGCAGATCAGCATCGCCGGCGACATCGGCGAGGCGCTCGGGCTCACGCTCGACTCGTCCCTGACCGCGGTCGACGAGGACGTCGACGGCATCGCCCTGCGGGCCACCGCCGCGTTCTCCGCCGCCGAGGTGGCGCCGGAGGCCCCCGACCTGACCGGCTCGGTCGGGTTCCCGGGCGAGGTGCTGGGCGCCCTGCCGCTCACCACGCCGACCGGGCAGCCCTACGACGTCGCCGTGGGCGCGTCAGCGACCGGTTTCAACCAGCTGCTGGCCGGCGAGACCGAGCGGGGTCTGCTCAACGTCGACGTCACCACGCTCAGCGGCCAGCCGTTGACCCTCAAGTCGCTGTTCGACCTGGTGGGCGCCGGCGGGCTCATCACCGAGGACATGCCGGTCACCATCGAGCTGCGGCCCGAGATCGCCCCGTTCGTCACCACCGGCCCCGGCCCTGACGGGGCCACGGGCGAGCTGCGGTTCGGTGGCTACACGGCCACGGTCAAGGCGGCCGACAGCGTGATCCTGGAGCTCGTGCTCGACTTCCGCACGGGCGTCGGGCTCGAGCTGACCGACGACGGGCTGGGGTTCACCTTCGCCCAGCCGGCCGAGGAGGACTTCGACGCCACCATCTCGAAGAACCCGCTCGGGCTGCCCGAGGAGCTGATCACCACCGTGTTCCAGCAGCTGTCACCGCAGGTGTTCGGTTCGGTGCAGGACACGTTGCCCAGCTTCCCGCTGCCGCAGTTCGCCGGGCTCGACCTGGCGCTCGTCGAGGTCAACCGGGTCGACTCCGGCTTCGTGCTCTTCGCCGACCTGGTGCCGGCGGCCTGACCACCCGCCGCACCTGCTCCGGGGCCCGGCCGTCGCCGGGCCCCGGAGCCGCGCCCGGGCGCCGGCGCGGCGTCGGGCCCGTCGGCGCCCGGCGTCCGGTCAGCGCTGGCGCTCGCCGTCGACGGTCACGGCGACCCGGTCGGGGTAGAAGGCCACGAGGCCGGCGATGCGCTGGCTCTCGGGCAGGGGCGTCGGGTACGACCAGGCGACGTCGGCGACGGTGCCGTCGCCCGTCCGGGCCGAGAAGTGCACCGTCTCGCCCTTGTACGGGCAGTGGGTGACCGTGCCCGATTGTTCGAGCAGGTCCATCCGCACGTCCACCCGGGGGATGTACCAGCGGGTCGGCAGGCCGGTCTCGAACAGGGCGTGCGCCCGGGTCGACCGGGCCAGCTCGACGTCGTCGAGGCTCACCACCACCTCACGCGAGGTCGGCAGTACGTCGATGCGGGCGTAGGGGCTGCGCGGGTGGGTGAAGACCTCCTCGTCCTCCTCGAACCAGGCGTCCATGGCGTCCCAGGCCAGGCGGACGTGGTCGCGCAGCTCGTCGATGGGGCTGTCCGGGTAGCGGACGGCGGCGCCGGCGGCCTCGTGGTTGGGCGTGCGGACGGTGAGCACCTCGCCGTCCCCGCGGCTGGGTGACCGCTCGCGCTCGCCGGTCGGCTCGAGGTCGGCCACGACGTCGGACGCCGGCAGGTAGTAGGTGGGGTAGTAGGGGATCTCCCACACCAGCAGCGGCCTGGTGGTGTCGGCCACCACCTCGCCGCCCAGGAAGGCCCGCACGCGCTTGGCACTGGGCTCGACCCGGACTCGTCCTCGCTGTTCGCTTGGCATGCTCGCGAGAACCCGTGGCCGGCCGCCCGGATTCCCGGCGGCGGTCACGATCGCCGTGCCGGCCCGCCCTCGCATATGCGCAGGACGGTGCGGACGCGCCGGTCAGACCCTCTTGGGGACGTTGCCCTTGAGGCTCAGCATCACGCGCATGACCCGGTGGCCGACGTCCGCCGTGGGCGGGAACATCAGCGGGCACCCGCCGTCGATGACGCTGATGCCGTGCGCCCGGCCGTAGTCGGCGGCGGCCGGGGACACGCTCCCGGCCCCGAACGCGCGGTGCATCCACACGTGGTGGATGCCGAGCTCCGCGCACTCGCGCATCGTGGCCTCGGCGGTCTCGGGGCGGGTGGCGATGACGACCGCGTCGACCCCACCAGGGATCGACTTGAGGTCGTGGTAGCACGTGTCGCCCTCGACCTCGTCGGCGTTCGGGTTGACCGCCACCACCTCGTAGC
>DASTFE010000192.1:0-15516 GCA_035708905.1 Acidimicrobiales bacterium
CCGTCCTCCGCGGAGAGGCGGCCCACCGATCCCTGGCTGAGGAGCACGACGACCACCGCGACGACGATCACCAGCGTGGCGACGACGACTGCGACTGCCATGCGGTTGTCCTTCCCCGCGCTGGCTGCACCCATCCGCCGACGACGCGTGGCGATGGCCGCACCATCGGTCAGCGACCTCGGCGGGGCACCAGGAACGGGCCGAGCGCCAGCAGGTCGATGGGGCCCGAGCCGAAGCACTCCAGGGCCTCACGGGGCGTGTCCACCATCGGGCGCCCGGCGGTGTTGAAGCTGGTGTTGAGGACCACCGGCACCCCGGTTCGCTCGTCGAACGCCCGCAGCACGGCGGCGACGAGGGGCTCGTCGCGGGCGTCGACCGTCTGGATGCGGGCGGTGCCGTCGACGTGGACCGCCGCAGGGATGCGGTCGACCCACTCGGGCCGCACGCGGTGCACGAACAGCATGTAGGGACTGGGGTGGACGCCCTCGAAGATCTCGGGGGCCCGCTCGGCCAGCACCATGGGCGCCACCGGGCGGAACTCCTCGCGGCCTTTGATGGCGTTCATCCGGGACAGGTTCTCGGGCTTGCGGGGATCGCACAGCAGGCTGCGGTGGCCGAGGGCGCGGGGCCCGTACTCGCTGCGCCCCTGGAACCAGCCGACGACCGCACCGTCGGCCAGCGCGGCCGCCACCTCGCCGGCCAGGTCGGCGGGGCGCCGGTAGCGCAGGTCGGCCTCGTCGAGCGTGACCTCGATCTCGCTGTCGTCCCAGCCCCGTCCCAGCGCCGGGGTGGTGAACGGCGCGCACGGCTCGCCCCGCCGCGCGGCGACGGCCAGGGCGGCGCCCAGCGCCGTGCCCGAGTCGCCGGCCGCGGGCTGGACCCACACGCGCTCGAACGGCCCCTCGGCGGCCAGCCGGCCGTTGGCCACGCAGTTGAGGGCGACCCCGCCGGCCAGCGTGATGGCCTGCTCGCCCGTGCGGGCGTGGAGCCAGCGGGCGAGGTCGAGCACCACCTCCTCGAGGCGCAGCTGCAGCGCGGCCGCCAGGTCGGCGTGCTCGGCCGCGATGTCCTCGCCGGCCCGCCGGGGTGGCGCCAGCGAGGCCAGGTCGAACGGCATCACCCTGAAGCCGCCGTCGTCGCCGGCCCTCACGTGGTCGCGGAGCACCGGGGCGAACCGCTCGGGATCGCCGTAGCTGGCGAGGGCCATGACCTTGTACTCGTCCGACGAGCGCCGGAACCCGAGGTGCGCGGTGACCTCCTCGTAGAGCAGGCCGAGCGAGTGGGGCAGCCGCTGGCCGGCGAGCACGTCGAGGGCGCCGTCCCGCCACCGCCCCCCGAGGTGCGACGAGTCCTCGCCCCGGCCGTCCAGCACCAGCACCGCCGACGTGTCGTCGGGGGCGGCGACGCAGGCCGAGGCGGCGTGGGCGACGTGGTGGGCCACGTACTCGAGGCGGCTGGTGGGCAGGCCGGGCACGGCGGCATCGAGGAAGCGGGGCACACGGCGGACGTAGAGGGTCCGGAGCGGCTCCCAGTCGCGGTCGGTGATGGCCGGACCCGCGTCGGGCGCCAGGTCGGGGTCGTACGAGTAGGCGACGGCGTCGACGTCACCGGGGTCGGCGCCGGCGTGGTCGAGGCACCACCGGATGGCGGCCACGGGCAGCTCCCACGCGGAGAACGGCACCGGGTCCTTGCCGTGCTTGCGCCGGCTGAACCGCTCCTCCTCCGCGGCGGCCACGGTCACGCCGTCCACGACGAGCGCGGCGGCGGGATCGTGGAAGACGGCGTTGATGCCCAGAATGGTCGACATCGGGTTCCTCCTTGGCGGCACGGCCCGGGTCAGGGCGCCCCGCCGGCGCTCTCGAAGGCCAGGCAGAGCAGGTGCACGGCGACCTGGTGGACGTCCTGCACGGTCGGTGTGCCCGGGCACGGGATGGCCAGCAGGTCATCGGCCACGTCGCCGAGCGGGTTGGGGGCGGGGCCGGTCATCGCCCAGATGACCAGGCCGCCGGCGCGGGCGGCGTCGGCGGCCCGCAACAGGTTCGGGCTGCGGCCGGACGTCGACAGCGCGATCAGCAGGTCGCCCGGTCGCCCGTGCGCGGCCACCTGGCGGGCGAACACCTCGTCGTAGCCGTAGTCGTTGCCGATGGCGGTCAGCCCGGCGGTCTCGGCGCTGAGCGCCAGGGCGGCGAACGGGGGACGCTCGCGGTCGAAGCGTCCGACGAGCTCGCCGACCAGGTGGTGGGCGAGCGCGGCGCTGCCGCCGTTGCCGGCGACGAGCAGCCGGGCGCCGTGCTCGAGGCGACCCCGCATCGTCGTGCCCCACGACGTCAGGCGGGCGAGCTCGTCCCGCAGGGCGTCGAGCCCCCGCTGCGATGCCGCCAGGTGGTCGCCGAGCGCGGGCACGACGTGCGTGGTCACGCCGGCACCGCCCAACCGTCGCCCGCGGCCGGCGCCGCCGTGCCGCCGCCCATCACGAGGCGCCGGTAGACCTCGAGCGTCGACCGGGCGACCTGTCGCCAGGTGTAGGCCTGCCGCACCCGGGCGGCCGCCTCGGCCCCCATGTGGGTCCGCAGCGACGGGTTGTCCAGCAGCCGCGCCACCGCGCCGGCGACCGCTTCGGGGTCGCGCGGGGGGACGAGCAGGCCGGTGCGGCGGTCGTCGATCGTGTCGAGCAGCCCGCCGACCGCGCTGCCGACCACCGGCGTGCCGCAGGCCATCGCCTCGACCGGCACGATGCCGAACGGCTCGTACCACGGCACGCAGGCGACGACGTCGGCCGAGCGGAGCAGCGGCGGCACGTCCGGGCGCGCCACGGCGCCGAGCAGCCGCACCCGGTCCGCCACGCCCAGCTCGCGGGCCAGGGCGCCGAGCCGTCCGGCCTCTGCGTCGTCGCCCAGGGCTGCGGCCGGTGGCCCACCGGCCACCAGCAGCTCGGTGCCCGGCAGCCGGGGCAGCGCGGCGACGACGTCGTCGATCCCCTTGCGGGGCACGAGGCGGCTCACCACCACGACGCGGTGGCCACCCTCACGGGGAGGCGCCGCCGGGCCGCCGGGGCGGAAGGCCGTCGTGTCGACGCCGCAGGGCACCACCGTGATCCGGTCGCGCCGCCCGCCGAGCGCCGTGAGCTCGGCGACCTCGTCGCTGCAGGTGGCGATCACGTGGTCGACGGTGCGCACCAGCTCCGCCTCGACCGCGCACCGGTCGCGCGGGCTCGTGTCGGCGGCGCCCTGGTGGCGACGCTTCACCACCCCCAGGGCGTGGAAGGTCTGCACCACCGGCGGCGGCACGGCCAGCGCCCGCACGGCCTGGCCCGCCGCCCACCCCGACATCCAGAAGTGGGCGTGCACGACGTCGGGCGGCCGGCGCAGCCACCGGCGCCGCAGCTCGCGCGCGAAGGCGGGCATGTGGTCCCAGAGCTCGTCCTTGGCCAGGGGTCGCGGCGGGCCCGCCCGCACGTGGCGGACCTCGACGCCCTCAACCGTCACGACCCGGTCGGCCAGGTCGGGGTTGTCGGCGCGGGTGGCCACCGTGACCTGGCAACCCAGCGCCGCGAGCTGGGTGGCCAGGGCGGCGACGTGCACGTTCTGCCCGCCCGCATCCGGCTCGCCGACCGTGGCCAGCGGGCTCGCGTGCTCGGACACCAGCTCGACGCGCAGCCCGGTCATGCCGCCGGCTCCGCGTCGGGCGCCGGGGCGAGGACGGCCAGGGCGGCCACCACCGCCTCGCCGTCGACGGCGCGCAGGCAGGGCTGGTCGTCGAGCGGGCACCGCACGCTGCGGCACCCGGCGCACGGCACCGCCTGGTCGCCGAGCGCGACGTGCGGCACCCGCCAGGGGCGCCACCGGTCGAGTGGCACGGTCGGCGGGAACGCGGCGACGACGGGGGTGCCCACCGCGGCCGCGAGGTGCATCGGCCCGGTGTTCCCGGTGACCAGGGCATCGGCCGCGGCGATCACTCCGCCGAGCTGGCGCAGCGTCAGCCTGGCGCCGAGGTCGACCACGTCCGGGTGGGCGGCGGCGACCCGTGCCGTCAGGCCGGCCTCGCCCGGTCCGCCCGTCACCACCACCCGGCGGGGCCCGGCGGCGAGTGCGGCCATCACGTCGCCCCACCGGCTCGGCCCCAGGGTGCGGGCCTCGGCGCTCGAGCCCGGGTGCACGACCACGAACGGCCCACCGCCGTGGACGAGCGCCGCGACCTCGGGATCGACCCCGTCGATGCCCACCTCGGCGCGCAGGTGGTCGTCGGCCGGCGAGGGGAAGCCGAGGGCCTCGGTCACCAGCAGGCTCCGCCTGACCTCGTGGACGTCGGGGTCGCCGGCGATGCGGGCGTCGAGCAGGGCGCCGGCGTGCTCGTGGCTCACCGCGGCGATGCGGTTCACGCCGGCCCAGCGCAGCAGCAGGGCCAGCGGCAGCGGGCTCTGGTGCGACGACACCAGCACGGCGGCGTCGCCGACGCCGAGGGCGCGCACCTTGGCCACCAGCTCGGCGGCGTCGCGCTGGTCGACCGGCATCGGGTCGGGCTCGATCCACGGCGCCCGCATCTCCATGATCTCCGCCACGCCGGGCAGCAGCTCGGCGGCCGCCCGGCCCCGGGGCCCGCACAGCAGGTGCACCGGCCGGCCGGAGGCGGCCGCGGCCCGCACGGCGGGACCGGCGAGGAGGACGTCGCCGCAGTTGTCCAGGCGGGCGACGAGGACGGCTCCGCTCACGGCGACGTCACCTCGCCGACCACGGCGCCGAGCAGCAGTTCGGTGGCGGCGACGAAGTCGGGGGCCACCACGGGGGCGGCCGTCACCTCGGCCCGGCGGGTGCGGGGGCGGGGCACCAGCACGCCCAGTGCGCCGGCCGCCCGGGCGGCGTCGACGTCGGCACCGATGTCACCGACGACGGCGCAGCGATGGACGGGCACGCCGACCGCGTCAGCTGCGGCGTGGATCATCCCCGGGGCCGGCTTCCGGCAGTCGCAGCCGTCGCCAGGCCCATGGGGGCACCACACCACGGCGTCGAACGGGCCGAGCAGCTCGACCACGCGCCGGTTGACCGCGCCGACCTGGCGGGCCGACAGCAGGCCGCGGGCCACGCCGCTCTGGTTCGACACGATGGCCAGCCGCAGGCCTGCGGCCCGCAGCCGGTCGAGCCCCTCCCGGACGCCCGGCAGCGGCTCGACCCGGTCGGGATCGCCGTTGAACGGCACGTCGTGCACGAGCGTGCCGTCACGGTCGCACAGGACGGCGTCGACAGGTCGGCTCTGGAGCACCTGGCTCCGCTACCCAACTTCTTCACGCTGAATACAGACGGCGCTTCGGCGGGCGGTCGAGCGGTACCCACCGGCTCACACCGCGCACCGCCTCCCAACGCGCCGGCGCGACCGCGTTTCGCGTCCGGTCGCCGGGGTAGCCCGGGCCCATGTCGCACCCGAGGAGCCCCCGATGACCGAGCTCGCCTACAGCCTCTCGAGCGAGGAGCACGACGCCCGCACGCTGGTCGAGACGGCCAAGCGCGCGGAAGCAGCCGGCTTCCGCTCGGTGTGGATCTCGGACCACTACCACCCGTGGATCGACCGGCAGGGGCACTCGCCGTTCGTGTGGTCGGTCATCGGCGGCATCGCCGCCACCACCGACCTGACCGTCACCACGGGCGTGACCTGCCCGATCATGCGCATCCACCCGGCGATCCTCGCCCAGGCGGCCGCCACCAGCTCGAACATGCTGCCCGACGGGCGCTTCCGCTTCGGCGTGGGCACCGGCGAGGCCCTCAACGAGCACATCCTGGGCGACCGGTGGCCGCCGGCCGACCTTCGCCTCGACATGCTGGAAGAGGCGATCGGGTTGATGCGCCGCCTCTGGACCGGCGAGTCGGTGACCCACCGGGGCGAGCACTTCACGGTCGAGAACGCCCGGATCTACACCCGGCCGTCCGGCGAGATCCCGGTGCCCGTGTCGGCCTTCGGCCCCCAGGCCCTGGCATTGGCCGCCGAGCATGGCGACGGCTGGGTGACCACCGGGCCCGACGCCGAGATGCTGGGTCGGTACCGCGAGGCCGGGGGCACCGGCCCCACCTACGGTGCGCTCAAGGTGTGCTGGGGCGAGGACGAGGCGTCCGCCCGCAAGCTCGCCCACGAGCTGTGGCCCACGAGCGGCGTGCCCGGGCAGCTCAGCCAGGACCTGCCGACGCCGGCCCACTTCGAGCAGGCCGTCGCGACCGTCACCGAGCGCGAGGCCAACGAGGGCCGCCCGTGCGGCCCCGATCCCGAGGCGTACGTCACGGCCATCGGCCAGTACGTCGACGCCGGCTTCGACGAGGTGGCGCTCACCCAGATCGGCCCGGACCAGGAGGGGTTCCTCCGGTTCTACGAGCGCGAGCTGCGCCCGCGGCTCGGCGACTGATCGCGAGGCACACCATGCGTGCAGTGACGTGGCAGGGGTTCGAGGACGTCAAGGTCGAGGGGGTGCCCGATCCCCGGATCGAGGAACCGACCGACGCGCTGGTGGAGATCACCTCCACGGCCATCTGCGGGTCGGACCTCCACCTGTACCGGCCACTGACACCGTTCATGGAGCCGGGCGACATCCTCGGCCACGAGCCGATGGGCCGGGTGGTCGCGGTGGGCGACGCCGTGGACGGCCTCGCCGTGGGCGACCGGGTGGTGGTGCCCTTCAACATCGCCTGCGGGTCGTGCTTCATGTGCGACCGCCAGCTCTTCGCCCAGTGCGAGACCACGCAGGTCCGTGAGCACCACAAGGGCGCGGCGCTGTTCGGCTACACCAAGCTGTACGGCCACGTGCCCGGCGCCCAGGCCGACCTGCTGCGGGTGCCGCAGGCGCACTTCGGCCCGATCAAGGTGCCCGAGGGGCCGCCGGACGAGCGCTTCCTGTTCCTGTCGGACGTGCTGCCGACCGCCTGGCAGGCCGTCGCCTACGCGGACGTGCCCGCCGGTGGCTCGCTCGCCGTCATCGGCCTCGGTCCCATCGGGCAGATGGCGTGCCGGGTGGCCCGCCACCAGGGCGTCGAGCAGGTGCTCGGTGTCGACCTCGTGGCCGAGCGGCTGGCCATGGCCGAGCGTCACGGCGCGGAGGTCGTCGACGCCGGCGCGATCGACGACGTGGCCGAGGCGCTGCGCGCCCTCACCGGCGGTCGGGGGCCCGACGCCGTGGTCGACGCCGTCGGGTTGGAGGCCCACGGCGCCCCCCTCGCCGGCGCCATGCAGCGGGCGGCGGCCGCGCTGCCCCGGTCGGTGAGCTCCCGGCTCGCCCAGGCGGCGGGGATCGACCGCCTCAGCGCGCTGCGCACCGCCATCGACGCCGTGCGGCGCGGCGGCACGCTGTCGATCTCCGGCGTCTACGGCGGTGCCGCGGACCCCATGCCGATGCTCGACCTCTTCGACAAGGGCGTGCAGATCCGCATGGGGCAGGCGCACGTGCGCCGGTGGGTGCCCGAGATCCTGCCGCTGCTCGAGCGGGACGACGACGTCTTCGGCCTCGACGACTTCACCACGCACCGCCTGCCGCTCACCGAGGCCCCGGCCGCCTACGCGATGTTCCAGGCCAAGCAGGACGGGGCCATCAAGGTCGTGCTGGAGCCCTGAGGAGGTCGGCCTCCCCCTCGACCGCCACCTGCACCTGGCGCTGGGTGTTGAGGGCGGCGGCCACCTGCTCGACGTTCTGGAACACATGCCCCGGGGGCAGGTGCCGCAGGCCGTCCGTCAGCCACCCGGGCGCATCCCCGTCGACCGCGGCGGTGACCAACAGCTCGCGCTCGGCGGGGAACGTGTCCGACGGCAGCCACTGCAGCAGGCAGCCGGGTGGGACGCCGCCGCCGGCAGGGGCTGGTGTCCGCCCGCCCGCCGGAGCGACGCGGGGTGCGGCCCGAGGCAGCGGCCCAGCGACGCTCCGGCCCGCGCTCACGAGTTGCCCGGCGCAGCCGAGATGTCGGCCAGCGCGCTCCTCGGGTCCTGGCTGATGGCGAGGTCGCCGATCGAGACGATCCCCACCAGCCGCCCGTCGTCGACGACGGGCAGCCGCCGGATGGCCTGCTCGGCCATGATCTCGGCGGCCTGCTGCACGGACGTCGTCGGCGACACGGCCACGACCCGATCGCTCAGCACGTCGCCGAGCGGGGTGTCGGGCTGGTGGCCCGCGGCGAGCGCCCGGACGACCAGGTCGCGGTCGGTCACGATGCCGCGGACCTCGTCGCCGTCGACGACGACCACGTCACCGATGTCGCGGTCGCGCATCAGCTCGGCGGCCTCCTGGATGCGGCTGTCGGGCCCGCATGTGACCGGGCTCGGCATCATGACCTCGGAGATGGTGTTGGCCACGGTGCTCCCTTTCCTCTAGGGGACGTGTGCACCCGCCTGTCAGCGACGGACCTACCCCGGCGGCGGAGGACGAAACGCGGCCGGTGGCGGGGGACCACGCGCTGCGCTGACCGAGGAGGACCTCCAGCGGGGCGCAGCAGGAGGGCGAGGTGGCCGCAAGCTGGCAGGGCCCCGGCCACATCCGCGCCCGGCGCGCGTGCGGTCGCCATGATGTGGCCCATGCCCGAGAATGCCGGGGCCGCCGACCCCTGGGAGGTCGGCGAGGACCGCCGGGTGTCTCCCGCCGCCCGTGTCGTCGCCACCGCACCCGAGCACACCGACCGCCGGGCGGTCGAGCGCGAGCGCCACTGGCGCTGGCTGTTCGGCGCGGCGCTCGCGCTGTTCCTCGCGCTCGCTCTGGCCGGCGTCTTCGGCCTTCGCACGGCCACCGCGTCGAGTGCCGGCGGCGGGTACGAGATGCGGGTCACCTACGCCCGGATCACCCGCCCCGGGCTGGCCACCCCGCTCGACGTCGAGGTGGCCCGGCGCGACGGCGCGCCGCTCGACGGGCCCGTGGAGGTGGCCGTGTCGGCGCACTACCTGGCGATGTTCGACGTCAACGTGGTGTCGCCGGCACCGTCCAGCGAGAGCCGCACCCCTGACGAGGTGGTCTGGGAGTTCGACCCGCCCCAGGGTGGGGGGCCGCTGGCGATCAGCCTCGACGCCAGGGTCGAGCCGGGGATCCAGTGGGGGCGCGACGGCGAGGTGCAGCTGCTGGACGGGGGCGAGCCGGTCGTCGGGTCGAGCTTCCACACGTGGGTGACGCCCTGATGGAGATCGTCGTCCGCGCCACGGTCACCTACTTCTTCCTGTGGTTGGTCATGCGGGGGGTCGGCAAGCGCGAGCTCGCCGAGATGTCGCCCTTCGACCTCATCCTCCTCGTCACCATCGGCGACCTCGTCCAGCAGGGGGTGACCCAGGAGGACTTCTCGCTCACCGGGGCGATGCTGGCGGTCGGCACGATCGCGTTCTGGGTGATCGTCAGCGCATACGCCCAGTTCCGGTCGTCGTGGGCCCGGCGCACCATCAACGGCACCGCCGCGGTCGTGGTGCGCGACGGCGTCCCGCTCGAGCGGGTGCTGCGGATGCAGCGGGTCAGCTTCGACGACCTCAAGATGGCGGCCCGGCGGCAGGGCATCGCCGACCTGCGCGACGTCCGGCTGGCGGTGCTCGAGCCGGAGGGCAAGTTCTCGTTCATCGAGCGCTCCAGCCAGACCACCGACGAGGACGACGGCCACACCGTCTGACCCGCCGGCGCGGCCGTCAGGCGCCCGTCTCGGCCGCCGTGGCGATGATCCGCGTCGTCGAGCGCCCGGCCACCAGCGGCAGCAGCACCACCTCGCCGCCCCAGCGGGCCAGCACCTCGCGCTCGGCCAGGTCGACGCCCTGGTAGTCGGCGCCCTTGACGAAGAGGTGGGGCCGGACGGACTCGAGCGCCCGTGTCGGCGTGTCCTCGTCGAACACCACGACGCCGTCGACGCTCGCCAGGCTGCGGAGCACGGCCGCCCGGTCGGCGGCGCTGTTCAGCGGCCGACCCGGCCCCTTCAACCGCCGCACCGAGCGGTCGCTGTTGAGGCAGACGACCAGGTGGTCGCCCAGCCGCCGCGCCTGGTCGAGAAGTTGGACGTGACCGGCGTGCAGCACGTCGAAGCATCCGCCGGCAGCGACCACGACGCCGCCCGCCCGCCGGACCGCCCGCGCCGTCCCGGCGTCACCGGTCCCGCCGGCGTCGCGGATCCCGCCGGCTCCGGCGGCGCCGCGGGCGGCGTGCAGGTCGACGACCGCCCCGCCGGCCGGCGCCGGCAGCCAGGGGGACTCGTCGCCCGCGGCCACGTACGCCCGGGCCTCGGCCACGCCCCGCTCGACCGCCTCGAGCACCGTGGCGCCGCCGGCCAGTGCCAGCGCAGTGCTCGCCGCCATGCGGTCACCGGCCCCGCAGACGTCGCCGCGCACCGGTGTGGTGGGGACCACGGTGGGGAGCGAGCGGCCGTCGGCCAGCACCGCCCCGAGCGGCCCGGCCGTGACCGCCACCGGGCACCCGAGCGACGCGCTCACGACCGCGGCCAGCGCCACCACGTCGGGCAGCCGGTCGGGCGGCGGGCCGCCGCCGCCGGCCAGGGCGTGGGCCTCGCCGAGGTTCGGCGTGGTCAGGGTCGTGGTCGCCGGCGGGCGGGGGCCCAGGCTGTGGGGGTCCCACACGGTGGGGCCCCGGCGGGCCTGCGCCGCTGCGGCCAGCCCGGGCAGCGCGGCCAGGCCCCGCCCGTAGTCCGACACGAGCAAGGCGCCGGCCGACCGCGCCGCAACCCCGGCCCGGGCGCTCCACGGTCCCGGCGGCACGACCGGCTCGCATCCCCGGTCGACCCGGGCGATCGAGTGGCCGTCGGCCCGCAGCCGCAGCTTCACGGGCGTGGGCGCGTCGAGGCCGAGGTCGACGACCTCGACCTGCGCGGCCGCCAGCAGGTCGGCGAGCCGCCGGGCGTCCTCGTCGGCGCCGAGGGCCGTCACCAGCGTGACGTGGGCGCCCGACGCGGCCGCCAGCGCGGCGGCCAGGGCGGCACCGCCGGGACGGACCCGCTCGGTGGGCGTGTCCAGCACGGGGGCCGGTGCGTCGTTGCACACCCGCTGGACGGCGCCGTCCCAGTCGACGTCGAGCAGCGCGTCGCCGACGACGCACAGCGACGGGCGGGGCGGCGAGGTCACCGCGACGTCCGTCCGGGCGGCGGTCAGCGGTTGGCTGCGGAGTGCCACAGCCGTCCCGTACCCCGGGTGCGGGCGCCGCCATACCGGCGCGCCGGCCGGCGGCTGCGGCTACTCGTCGGCCGCCGCGGACAGCAGGTCGACCATGTCGGCCGCGTTGCGTACGCCGTAGTCCTGGTAGCAGTTGTTCATCAGCACGTGCACCTCGTCCGCCTCCTCGGCCAGGTGCCGCACCCGGTCGACCCACGGTCGCAGCTCGCGGCGGTCGTAGAGGTAGCGGAACCGCTCGGCGGCCGAGGCGGCGCGGGTCGACCAGGTCTCGTCCGACCGGCCGTGGAAGCGCACGACGGCGAGGTCCGTCGTGGCCGCCGCCATCCGGGGCAGCTTCGACACCTCCGGTGCGTCGACCGACACGAGCGCCAGGTCGTGGTCGGCCAGCCACCGGACCGTGCGGTCGAGGTCGTCGTCGCCGAACCAGAGCGGCGACCGCAGCTCGACGCAGACCGCCAGACCCGGCAGGCGCTCGCGGGCCCGGGCCAGCTCGTCGCGGTTGGCCCGCTTGGGCGTGAACCAGTGGGGGTACTGCAGCAGCACCGCACCCAGCTTCCCGGCCTCGGCCAGCGGCACGAGGGCGTCGGCGAACCGGGCCCACGCCTCGTCGAGGGCGTCGTCGGGCAGGTGGTGCGGGTAGATGTTGCGCTTGTCCGCGGCGCCGGCCTCGAGCTCGGCGGCGATGTCGGGCCACAGCGTGTCCGGCCTGGTCGGGTGACCGGTCATCAGCGAGTAGGCCTTCACGTTCATGCGGAAGCCGCCGGGCGTGCGTTCGGCCCAGCTCGCGGTGAGCTGGCGGGAGGGAGGGCGGTAGTAGGTGCTGTCGGCCTCCACCAGCGGGAACCGGGCGCCGTAGAAGGCCAGGCGCTCGGCGGCGCTCATGGTCCGCCGCGGGTACCAGTCGGTCTCGCGCACCAGCGTCCGGTCGGCCCACGAGCAGGTGCCGACCCGCACCTCGGCGCCGCCGAGGTGCAGCACGGGACCCAGGGGCGACGCGTCGGTCATGGCCTCCACACTTCCCGACCGGCGGCGGGAGGATGCGCCCGGGCTCATGCTCAGGCCGCGAAGGCCGTGCGGCCGCCGGGCCGGGGCCAGTCGAAGGCCACCAGCTGTCCCGTGCCCGACAGGGTGACGAAGGCGGTGCGGCCGTCGGGACCGAAGCAGATGTTGGTGGTCAGCGGGTCGGGCAGCGGCGTGTGCTCGACCTGGTCGCCGTCGGGCGAGAACGCGGTGATGCCGGGGTTCGCTCCCAGGGTGGCGACGCAGACCCAGCCCTCGCCGTCGACGGCCAGCGAGTCGAACATGGCGCCCCCGCCGGGCGCGCCCAGCAGGCGACCGCCTGCGGGCCCGAGCGGGTTGCTGCCCGCCACCTCGCCGGGACCGGTCACGTCCCAGGCCCAGAGGCGCCCGGTGTGCGTCTCGGCGGCGTAGACCTGGCCGCCGTCCGGGGACAGGCCGACGCCGTTGGGGGCGTCGAGGGGGAACACGACCTCGCGCGACCCGGTGCCGTCGGCCCGGCACCAGTGCAGGCCCGTGCGGTCGGAGACCCGCTCCTGGCGCACGCCGTGGTCGGTGAACCAGATGCCGCCCTCCGCGTCGAACACCAGGTCGTTCGGGGCGCGCAGGGCGACGCCCCCGCTCTCGCTGAGGAGGGTGGTGACCTCGCCGGTGTCGGGGTCGACCCGCTGGAGCGAGCCGTAGCGCCAGCCCTCGGGCGGGGGCGAACCGGGCACCAGCAGCCCGAAGCGGTCGTGCCAGTCGAAGCACCCCCCGTTGTTGCACACGTACACCGCGCCGTCCGGGCCGATCGCGGCGCCGTTCGGCCCACCGCCGCACTCGGCCACGATCGACGTCTCGCCCCCCGGGTCGACGCGTGTCAGCGTGCCGCGGGCGATCTCGACCAGCAGCACCGAGCCGTCGGCCAGGGCGACCGGTCCCTCGGGAAAGCGGAGTCCCGTCGCGACGGTCCGCAGGTTGGCAGGCTCGGCGATGCGCGTCTCGGGCATGGCGCCGGAGTCTGCCAGCGCCGCACGGATCGTGCTGGCTCGCGGCGGTCGCGGCGTCATCGCGCGGTTGAACAGGCCCCCGGTGGGGAAGCACACCCGTTGACGGAGGTGACCGCCATGAACCCGAGGCCACGTTGGGTCGCGCAGACAGAGGAGACCATCGACCAGCACACCGCGCCCGCGCCCGGGGGCCGCAAGTACGCGCCCGAGGGCCAGCGCCGGCGGAACGAGCGGGCCAGCCTGCGCCACGAGCAGCAGGAGGAGATGTCGCAGTCGTGGTTCGGCTTCGGCCAGATCACAGACGCCCAGTTCAAGGGCGGCATCGTGGGCCTGGTGATCGGTGCGGCCGTCGGTGCGCTGATCCTGATGCCCCTCGGGTTCATCGGTTGGGGTGGCCTCGCGCTCGGCTGGCGCCTCGCCATCGCCGCCCTGTGCGGCGCGCTCGGCGGGTCGGCGGCGGCCGTGGTCTACCTCGGTGGCCGCGGGCCCGAGCTCGAGGGCGAGACCAGGGATGCCGACGGCCGCCCGTCGATCGGCACCACCCTGCGCGACCCGGGCACCGACGCCAGGGGCCGGTGAGGCCCGCCAACCGTCCGCCCGGGGCCGTCCGGCCCTCGGTGCGGCGGCGACGTTGCAAGACCGACATGGAGGACGAACCATGCGACTGAGACCATGGCAGCAGGAAGACGAGAAGCACGAGGCGGACGGCCGTGCCGCCGCTCACGACGGCCATGACGACGGCCGCCGCCGGTGGCGCCGCGACCGCCCCGACGTCGACCGCACCCCCCGGCACAGCGCCGACCGGGGTGCCGCCGTGGGCGACGAGGTGGTCGAGACCGAGAGGAGCGCCCCGGTGCGCTGGGACCTCCCGGCGCTGCTGGCGGCGGCGACCGGTGTCGCCCTCGTCGTCGTCGGCGTGTTGGCCCTGGTGCGCGCCGGGGTCGACGGCACCTGGTACCGGCCCATCGTCGAGGTCGCCGGCATCCGCCACACGCCGCTGCTCGGCGCCATCGAGATCGGTGTCGGCGTCCTGCTCGTGCTGGCGGCCATGGCCGGCGCGCGCGTGCTCGCCGCGCTCGTGGCGCTGGCGGCCGGCGTCGCCGCGCTCGTCGTGGCCATCGAGCCCGTCGCCGTCGACCGCGAGCTGGCCATCGAGACGGGCTGGGCGGTCGCCCTGGCCGTCGCGCTGCTGGCCGTCGGGCTGCTGATCCTCGCTCTCGGGCGTGACGGTGAGCGACGCGAGCGCCGCGTCGAGCGCCGGCCCGTGCGGCGGGTCCGCACCGGCTGACCGACGGGCCCGCGCCGCGCGGGCCGCGACGACGAACCATCGACGGCCGGCACACACCGGCCAGGAGGAGCCAGCTCCCATGGGCAACGCCGACAACGACAGCCGCAGCGATTGGGACGACGAGAAGCAGGCCGAGGCCGACGCCGCCCGCGAAGCGGCCGCCCGCGAGACCGCGGCAGCCCGGGCCCGGGCCGAGGCCGAGATCGAGGAGGCCCGCCAGCACGGCGCCCAGCGCAAGGACTGACACCACCTGAACACACCGGTCACGGTCGCCGGTGGGTCGCGCCGAGACCCGCCGGCGGCCGTCGCCGCGCCAGGGGGCGTTGCCGCCCGCTACGGTGACACGAGCATCAGCGAAGGGGGCAGCATGGCCGATCGGGTCCCGTTGGTCGACTACCTGGTGTTGGGCGACCGCCCGCACCTCCAAGCCAAGGAGTGCACGGCGTGCGGCGCCCGGTACTTCGACCGCCGCAACGCCTGCGCCGCCTGCAGCGGCCAGGACTTCCGCACCGTGGAGGTCGCCCGGCAGGGGGAGGTGCGCACCTTCACCATCGTCTCGATGGCGGCGCCCGGCATCCCCGTGCCGTTCGTGGCGGCGGTCGTCGACTGCGACGGCACCAGCGTGCGGGGCAACATCGTCGACGTCGAGCCCACGCCCGACCACGTCCGCCTGGGCATGAAGGTCGAGCTCACCACGTTCCCGATCGGCACCGACAGCGAGGGCGCCGAGGCCGTCGGCTTCGGCTTCCGGCCCGTGGAGGCGAACTGACATGGCATCCGACGTCTGGATCCTCGGCATCCACATGACGAAGTTCGGCAAGCACCCCGACCGCGACACGGTCGACCTCGCCGCCGAGGCGGCCCTCGGCGCCCTGGCCGACGGTGGCGTGACCATGCGGGACATGGGTGTGCTCGCCGCCGGCAACCTGATGAACGCGTCCGCGGGCATCGGCCAGCAGATCCAGAAGCAGCTGGGGCAGACGGGCATCCCCGTCTACAACGTGGCCAACGCCTGCGCCACCGGCGCCACCGCCCTGCGCACGGCCATCATGGCGGTGAAGGCGGGGGAGTGCGACCTGGGTCTGGCCGTCGGGGTGGAGAAGCTGGCCGGCGCCGGCC
>DASTFE010000193.1:0-9159 GCA_035708905.1 Acidimicrobiales bacterium
CAGGTTGCCCGGGTGCCGGCCGGCCAGGGCGTCGAGGGCGCGGGCGCTCTCGATGTCGCCCGGGAGGTAGACCACCAGGCGCTGGTCGTCGGGGTCGGGCAGCTGCAGCGTCTCGAACGCCACCCGCACCTCGCCCACCTCGGGATGGACGATCCGCTTGACGCCCGTGCGCTTGCGGGCCACGAGCCGGGCGTCCCACCGGTCGGTGAACGCGGGGCCGCTCCCGCCCTCGAGGTCGGCGAGCAGCGCAGCCCACTCGTCGTCGCTCGGACGGTACGCGTGCTGGACGTTCGCCACCTGCTCGTCCGCGACGGCGTCCCAGTCGGGGTACGCGACCCGCGCCCTGCGGTCGGCGAACGTGAAGCGGACCAGGTTGGGCCGGTCGCCGTCGAGGATGCCGATCGGGCCGGCCAGCCGCTCGTAGCCGCCCGTCCACGCCAGCAGATCGGACAGGCGGTTGAGCACGAACGCCGGGGCCGGCTCCAGCATGTCGAGCATGGTCTGGACGGTGGGCCTGACCGACCGGGCCGTCGCCGACAGGGCAGGGCACAGCTCGGGGCCGAGGCTGATGGTGCCGAGCAGCCGCAGGTGGTCGCGGTCGTCGCGCCCGAGCCGCAGGGCGTCGGCCAGCGCCATCAGCACCTGGGCCGACGGCCGGCGGTCACGCCCCTGCTCGAGGCGCACCAGGTAGTCGACGCTGATGCCGGCGAGCGTGGCCAGCTCGGCCCGGCGGAGGCCCGGGGTGCGCCGCCGGGGGCCGACAGGCAGGCCGACCGACGCGGGCGAGGTCGCCTCACGGCGGCTCCGCAGGAACTGACCGAGCTCGCCTTCACGCATGCCGCCAGTGTGCCCGGGACGTCCCCCGTTTGGGTGGCCGTGCCGGGGCCAGCCTCCGCCCGGCCTCCCCGCCGGCGCCCGCGGGGCGCACGGTGGCGCCCATGACCGACACCACCTCCACCACGACCACCGCCCTGCCGCTCGTCGCCGGCCGCTGGGCCCTCGACGCCGCCCACTCGCAGGTCGGCTTCACCGTCCGCCACCTCGGCGTGTCCAAGGTCCGCGGGCGCTTCGGCGAGGTCGACGCCGAGCTCGTGGTCGGCGAGACCGTGGACGACACGGTCGTGACCGCCACCGTGGCGATGGCCTCGATCGACACGGGGAACGCGGAGCGCGACGCCCACGTGCTCAGCCCCGAGCTGCTCGACGTCGAGCGCCGGCCCACGATGACCTTCCGGTCGCGCGGCGTGCGCGGCGCGGGCACGTCATGGGCCCTGGACGGCGAGCTCACCATCGGCGACGTCACCCGGCCGCTGACGCTCGGCGTCGAGCTGGGCGGCGTGGAGCCGTTCTTCGACGGCACGCGGCACGCCGGCTTCGAGGCCACGGGCGAGCTGCGCCGCCGGGACTTCGGTCTGGGGTTCGGCGCGCTGGGCGCCATGCTCGGCGACGTGGTCGAGATCGAGCTCGACCTCCAGTTCGTCGAGCCGGCCTGACTGCCGCTCCACCGCGCCGCCGGGCGGGCCCGGGGGCCGGCCAGGCACGCTGATACCGTCATCAGCGTGCCTGCCAACCCCCTGAACGTCGACGACTTCGGCGGCGAGCTCTACAACCTGGGCATGTCGCCGGAGGCACGCCCGCTGCTCGACCAGGTCACCGCCTTCATCGCCGAAGAGGTCGACCCGATCACCGAGGAGTTCTACGCCCTCGGCGCCGACCGCGAGGACCGCTGGAGCTTCGCCCCTGGCCAGCTCGAGCTGCTCGACGGCGTGAAGGCCAAGGCCAAGGCCAACGGCCTGTGGAACTTCTTCCTGCCCGATGCCGAGTCGGGCCAGGGCCTCGCCAACCTCGACTACGCCTACATCGCCGCCGAGCTCGGCAAGAGCCCCCTGGCCTCCGAGTGCCTGAACTGCTCGGCGCCCGACACGGGCAACATGGAGGTGCTCGAGCGGGTCGGCACGCCCGAGCAGAAGGAGCGGTGGCTGCGGCCGCTGCTCGACGGCGAGATCCGGTCGTGCTTCGGCATGACCGAGCCGGGCCTGGCCTCGTCGGACGCCCGCAACATCGCCACCTCCGCGGTCCTCGACGGCGACGAGTGGGTCGTCAACGGCGAGAAGTTCTACATCTCGGGCGCGGGTGACCCCCGGTGCAAGATCATGATCTGCATGGTCCGCACCAACCCGGACGCCGCCCCCCACCTGCAGCAGTCGCAGATCCTGGTGCCGATGGACACCCCGGGCGTCGAGATCGTCGGGCCCATGCTGGTGTTCGGGCACGACGACGCTCCCCACGGCCACATGCACATCCGGCTGAACGACGTGCGGGTGCCGAAGGACAACATCCTGCTGGGCGAGGGCAGGGGCTTCGAGATCTCGCAGCTCCGCCTCGGCCCGGGCCGCATCCACCACTGCATGCGCTCGATCGGCGCCGCCGAGAAGGCGCTCTCGCTGATGGTGCAGCGGGGCCTCGGCCGCGACGCCTTCGGCAAGCCGATCATCGCGCTGGGCAAGAACACCGAGATCGTCTCGCGGGCCCGGATCGAGATCGAGGCGATGCGGCTGATGGTGCTGCGGGCGGCCAAGGCGATGGACCTGATGGGCAACGCCGAGGCCCGCGTCTGGGTGAGCGCCGTCAAGGCCATGGTGCCCGAGCGGGTCTGCCAGATCATCGACCAGGCGATCCAGATCCACGGTGCCGCCGGCGTGTCGCAGTGGACGCCGCTCGCCGACATGTACACCAGCCTGCGCACGCTACGGCTGGCCGACGGCCCCGACGAGGTGCACCACATGGTGGTCGGCCGGGCCGAGATCGCCCGGTACCAGGCAGCCGGCGGCTGATCCGGCGGGCAGTAGCTCGACGCTGGGGGTGGTCAACCGGCGCGATCGGTCGCAGACTGGAGCGCACAGCCCAGCGACATCGTGGGGGTGCCCCATGGCCCGTTCCGACGCTGCCGTCCCAGACCTGATCCCGCAGCTCTCGCGGGGCAAGCACCGCAACCCCCGCAAGGGGGCCTGCTTCATGGAGCTGGCGTCCTACCTCGCAGGCGAGCGCTGGAGCGACCACCCCGCCTGCACCCACCCGCTGCTCGCCACCGTCGCCCGCCTGGTCAACGACCACACGTCGGATGCCGGCCGCGACGACCTGGGCCGGCTGGTGCCCTCGGTCATCGGGCTGACCGGCGACGACCCGCGGCTGGACGCGCAGCTCGCCTTGCGGGCGGCGCGCACTGCGCTGCCGGTGGCCGCCGCTGACCGCCAGCGGGTGCTGGCCGTGTCGATCCTGGCCGCCGAGCGGGCCCTGGCCTCCCTCGACCGCCGGCCCCCCGACCACCTCAGCCCCGAGAGCCGGCACGCCCTCGCCCAGGTCCCGCACGCCACCGCCTGGGCCCGCCGGTTCACCCGTGACGTCGGCACGTCGACCAAGGGCTTCCGGCGCCACGCCGCACCCAACACGATCCGCTATGCCGTCGTCGGCATCGCCGAGGCCTGCACGCGCGACCCCGACCGGCTGCTGCACGACCTGCTCGCCGGCGCCATCGACGACAGCCGCCGGCTGCTGGGCCACGATTCCGCGGTCGAGCCGGCGGTCGACACGGCGGCCTGGGCCGACGCCTGCCGCCTCATCGGCGCCCGCTGACCCACCGGGCTCGAAGCCCCCACTCAGTGACGGACGTGCACGGCGATCACGCCGAGCAGCGCCAGGTGCGCGGCGATCGCCACGACGACCGCCGGCGCCGTCGGCAGGGCGACCAGCGCGGCGGCGACCAGCGCCATCCGACCGAACGCGACCGCCAGCACCAGGCGGTCGAACCCGGTCGGCGGGGGCACCTGGGGCGGGACGGCGGGGTGCCCTTGCTGCTCCACGCCGGCGCGGTCGCCGAGGAGCGGTGACAGGTCCTCGGGCGGCAGCTCCCGGACGAGGTCACGCCGGCGACGGTACACGGCGATGCCCGCGCGCTCGCAGGCTGCGGTGAGCCGCCGGTTCCGCGAGACCACGGCGACGATCCTCGCCCGCTCGGCCCGGAAGCCGCGCTCGCCCATCAGCACGAGCCCGGACGCCTCGATCACCCCGAACACCCGGGCGCTCACCATGCCGGTGTCGGTCGGGTCGTACCAGCCGTAGATGCCGCACCGGCATCCCGCCGCCGGGGCCCGGTGGTCACCGTCGGGCGGCGACTGCGGACCGCCGGGCGGCGCCCCCTTGGGCGTGCAGCGAGCGGTCAGCGCGGGGGCCCAGACCACCCGCCGCGTGACCGACGACAGCGGCAGGGCCCCGTCGGGGCGGCGGGCACCCGGACGCTGCAGCCGCCAGGTCCGGTAGCCCCGCAGCGACCCCGCCACCAGCGTGCGGTCGGGGTCGCCGCCGCCGCAGGTGTCGGAGATCAGGCTCATGGCCGGGCGGGCTCGGGCTCCCGGGGCGTCTCGGGCGCGGCCGGCGAGGGCTCGACCGGGACCGGCTCCGGAGGAGCGGGCTGCTCGTGCACCGGCTCGAAGATGATCTCGCGCCGGACGGGGCCGATCTCGCCCGCTCTGACCGGCGTGTGGCACGCACGCGACCTGGCCATCGCATCCCTCCACGACGAGGCGTCGCGACCAGCGTGCACCTCATCGGCCCGGCGGACAAGAGGTTGCCGGGCCGTCATGCCTCGCCGGGCCGAGGCTCGGCGAGCACCTCGCCGACGCACTCCTCCAGCGTCATCGCCGCCCCCTCGGCCCGGAGGGCGGCCAACCTGTCGGCACCCAGGGCACGCTCGAGCTCGTCCAGCACCCGCTCGTGCTCGGGCTGATCACCGGGCCCGCGGGACGTCCCGAGCACCTCGAGGGCGGCGTCGGACGCCCCGACCAGCCGGGCGGCACGCTCGGGCCGACCGCGCACCAGCTCCGCGCCGGCCAGCTCGCCCAGCCCCGAGGCGACCGGTGTCCGCAGCCCGAGCGCCCAGCCCATGCGCAGGCTCTCGCGCCCCAGGCGGTACGCCTCGTCGACGTCGCCCCGGTGGGCGGCGAGGTAGCTGAGGTTGGCCAGCACCGTGCTCTCGACGCCCGGCTCGTGACCGGCGCGGGCCGCGTCGAGGGCCCTGCGGTAGGCCGCCCCGGCGCGCTCGTCATCACCCTGCACCCGCGCGAGCTCGCCCTCGACGTTGAGGATCTGCGCCATGAGGGGCTGCTCGCCGACCGGGCGGGCGATCCCGGCAGCGTCCGCGCACAGCCCGAGCCCCCGCTCGTACTCGTCCGGGGACCCGATGAACGTGGCCGCTATGTACGCCAGGGCGAGCGCCGTGTAGCGGTCGTGCGCCAGCCCCCGGAACAGCTCGAGGGCCAGCTGCCACTGCACCCGCGCCCGGTCGAGCTGCCCGCGCAGCAGCTCGACGTACCCGGCACCGAAGCGCAACCGGCCGGCGGTCACGGGATCGACGTCGTCGATCCACTCGACCGCCTGCTCGATCCAGCGGACCACCTCCACCGGGCTCACCTCGACGTAGCCGATGAGCGCGGCCGCGATCCCGGCCGCCGTGCTGCGGTCGCCGCTGGCGATCGCCCGCTCGACGGCTGCCCGGACGTCGGGTGCCATCTCGTTGACGTCGTCGATCCAGTGGGCCGCGTCGCGCCAGCGCGCATCCTCGTACCGGGTGAGGTGGTCGAGGACGTCGAGCGCATGGCGGCGCCGGATGGCGTCGCTCTCGCCGGAGGCGTCGAGGCGCTCGACCGCGAAGTCGCGGACCAGCTCGAGCATGGTGAACCTGGGCTCCCCCCGGCGACCGTCGATGCGGCGCACCAGGCTCTTGTCGACCAGCCCGGCGAGATCGGCCAGGACGTCGCCGTCCTCGTCGCCGACGGCGCACACCCGCTCGATGGCCGCCAGCGACGCCGGCGCGGCGAAGGCGCCGAGACGGTGGAACAGCCGGCGCTCGCCATCGGAGAGCAGGTCGTGGCTCCACGCGATCGTCGCCCGCATCGTCTGGTGGCGGGTCGGCCGGTCTCGCATCCCGCCGCTCAGCGCGTCGATCCGGCGGGCCAGGCGGTCACGCAGCGCCGCGGGCGGCAGCACGCGGACCTGGGCGGCGGCGAGCTCGACCGCCAGGGGCAGGCCGTCGACGGCGCGGCACACGGCCGCCACGTCGGCGTCGTTCGCCTCGTCGATGGCGAACGAGGGATCGACCGCCCGGGCCGACTGCTCGAACAGCAACGACGCCTCGGGGCGGTGACCGGGGTGCGTGTCGCCGTTGCCGCCGGCGGCGAGCGGCAGCACCTCGTACACCTGCTCTCCGGCCAGGCGCAGGCGCTCACGGCTGGTCGCCACGATCGAGAGGTGCGGCGACCAGCCCAACATCTCCGAGAGGAGCGGTGCGGCGTCGACCACGTGCTCGACGTTGTCGACGACCAGCAGCATCGAGCGGCCGCGCAGCAGCTCGTGCAGCACCGGCACGGGCCCGGCGCCGTCACTGCGCAGGCCGAGGGCCTCGGCGACCTGCTGCGGCACCAGCTGGGGATCGGCGACCGGGGTGAGCGACACGAAGCGCGCGCCGTCCTGGTACCGGTCGGCGATGCGGGTCGCCAGCTCGACAGCCAGCCGGGTCTTGCCCACCCCTCCCGGCCCGGTGAGCGTGAGCAGCCGGGTGCGCGCCGCGAGGTTGGCCAGGACCGAGAGCTCGTGGCGGCGACCGACGAGTGGCGTCGCCGGCACCGGCAGGGGTGCGCTCCGGGCGACGGGGAGGGTGGGCGCCGCGGCGGGCGACCCGGCGTCGTCCTGCAGCTCGACCGGTGCCACGAACTGGTAGCCGCGGCCGTGGACCGTGCGGATCACGTGCTGCGACCGCCCGTCGTCGCCGACGGCGCGGCGCGCGGTCTTGAGCCTGCTGGTGAGCGCCGACTCGCTGACGAAGCGGTCGCCCCAGATGTTGTCGAGCAGCTCCTCCTTGGGGACCACGCGGTCACGGTGCTCGATCAGGTAGACGAGGAGGTCGAAGACCTGGGGCTCGACAGGCTCGGGTCGGCCGTCCACCTCGAGCCGGTAGGCGCCCGTGTCGAGCTCGCACGCCGCGAAGCGGAACCGCACCTCGTCTGCCCACCTCCGGATCGCCTACCGTCGCCCTGCCGGAGCTGCCGTTCGCGTGGTTGTGGTGGGCCGGGGAGGATTCGAACCTCCGAAGGCGATGCCGGCAGATTTACAGTCTGCTCCCTTTGGCCACTCGGGCACCGACCCCTGGGAGCGATCACGCTAGCGCCTCGCCCGGGGCGCCCACCACACGGAACCGGACCGCCCGCACGCCCGCCCGGTCACCACGCCAGGTCGTCGATCGGCAGGGGCCCGGTCCGGCCACGGCGGGGATGGCCGAGGCCGGGCAGCGCCGTGACGGCGGCGGCGACGACCGGCAGGAGCACCAGCAGCGCCGCCACCTCGGCCGGCACGACGAGCGGGACGTCCGGCAGGTCGGCGTGCCCGTTGTAGACCCGGAACGCCAACGCCGGCAGGCCCACCCCGACGGCGGCCGCGAGCAGCGAGGACGACCCGGCCAGCACGCCCGCCTGGATGGCACCGATGGTCGAGCGCAGCACCCGGGGGGCGCCCTGGACGTCGAGCATCGCGTCCTCGGCCCGGCTGGCACCCAAGGCCAGGCCGACACCGGCCACCGTCATGAGCAGCGCGAGCGCCCCGAGGGCGACAAGCCGCGCCCGCCCCTCCTCCCGGGTGCCGGCCAGCACGGGCACGTCGTTGAGCGGTCCACTGCTCGCCAGGACGACCCGGTCGCTGCCGAGGTGGACGACGTCCCTGGCCGACGCGAGCGCCGCGTGCAGGTCGACGACGGTCTGCTCGGCCGCCGACAGTCCCGCCGGTTCGAGCGGGGGCAACCCGCGCGCCCGGGCGACGACGTCGTACGCCGCCGCCCGCAGCGTCTCGGCAGCGACCGACCGGCCGGGTGCCGGCACGACCACCACGCGGGCTGTGACCATCGGCCCGCCCAACGATTCTGCGGTGGCGCGGGACACCAGCCCGCCCGGTAGCTCGGCGCCGCCGGTGGGACCGGTGGCCGGCGCCGCCGGCAGGGTGGTCGGTGGACCTCCGGCCCGCGACACGGTGACCGTGCCGGCCGGCGTGGCGAGCGCAGGGTCGAGGATCACGACCCTGCCGGCCGCCAGGTCCTGCGCGGCGCCCGCCAACCCCAGCGGGGCGAGGTCCGGCGGCTCGACGACCCCCAGCCAGATCGGTGCGTCGGCGTCCGGGTCCGACCCCAGGTAGACGGTCGGCGGGAAGAGGGAGAGCGGGTCCCCGCCGGGGCCGCGGTCGGTCGCGGTGGCGCCCACCCCGAGGCGCTCGACCACCACGGCCCGGGTCCCGGTCGCGGCAGCCACCTCGCCCGCAGCTCGCCGCAACGCCTCGGGGTCGACCGGTCCGACCGTGCCGATCGCCTGGTCGGGCGCGGTGCCGGCCGGCGCGGTCACGGTGGGGAGGGTCCGCTCGCGGTCGTCTTCGCGCTGACCGAAGCTGGCGCCCACCGTGGCGTTCACCGCAGCGAGCGACGTGGTCACCGCCAGGATCCCGACGACCGGACCGAGGCTGCGGCTCCGTGTGGTGAGCGGGGTGAGGGCGATGCGCGCCCACGGGCCGACCCGAGTGCTGGCCCAGCCGACGCCGTCGAGGACGGCGCTGCCCAGCACGGCCACCGAGACCGCGACGGCCGGGCCGAACACGAGCAGCGTGAGCGCGAGCGAGAACCAGTCCTCCACCGAGCCGGCCATCACGGTGGTGCCCACGACCACCGCCAGCGCCAGGCCGAGGCCGGCGACGAGGCTGGGCACCCGGTGGGCCCGCCGGGGTGAGGCGAGGTAGGCGGCGAGCCAGGCCAGCAGGACGGCGGGGCTGAGCAGCCCGACGACGCCCACCAACAGCACCCGGCCGACGCGCCGCCACCGAGTTCCGGGTGCTGAGGGCGGCGCGGCGGTGGCGGGCGCCGCGCCCGCGCCCCGGCGCAGCAGGAGCGCCGCCGGTGGCGCGGCGACGACGGGTACGACGATCGCGACCAACAGGATCGTGACGGTGGCCGGTCCGGGGGAGAGGAACCGGCCACCGGCGGCAGCCATCGCCGCCGCCAGCACTCCGGGGCCGGCGACCGTCGCCGCCGCCACGCCCGCCTCGACGCCGGGCCCACTCCCGTTCAGCGCCAGC
>DASTFE010000194.1:0-13529 GCA_035708905.1 Acidimicrobiales bacterium
CGCCGGGCCGCCGGGGTGGCGCTGGCGGCGGCCGGCGTGGGCACGGCGGCGCTGGCCGGAGCGGCGCTGCGCTCGCCCGCGGCCGCCGCGTACCTCACCAGCGCGGGCCGCGGCCTGCACGACGCCGCCCGCGAGGTGGCCGCCGCGCTCGACGCCGGTGACCTGGCCGCTGCCCGCGACCGCCTGCCCGCGCTCGTCGGGCGCGATCCGCGCTCGCTCGACGAGGCGGCCATCGCCCGGGCGGTCGTCGAGTCGGTCGCCGAGAACACCACCGACGCGGTGGTCGCTCCGGCGCTGTGGACGGTCGCTGCCGGCCCGGCGGGCGCGCTCGCGCACCGGGCCGCCGACACGCTCGACTCGATGGTCGGCTACCGCGACGACCGCTACCGGCGGTTCGGCACGGCCGCCGCCCGTCTGGACGACGCCCTGGCCTGGGCGCCGGCCCGGGTGACGGCGGTCCGGGTGGCGGCGGCCCGCCCGGCGCGTGCCGCCGCCGTGGCCCGCACGGTGCGGGCCGACGCCCGGCGTCACCCCTCCCCCAACGCCGGGGTCTCCGAGGCGGCCTTCGCCGGGGCGCTGGACGTGCGGCTCGGGGGCGGCGAGAACCGCTACGGCGACACGGTCGAGGTGCGCCCACCGCTCGGCGACGGCCGTGCGCCGGGGCGGGGCGACATCCACGCGGCCGTGGCGCTGTCACGCGACGTGACCTGGCTGCTCGCCGGCCTGCTGACCGCGGCCGGCGGCGCCGGGCTGGCCGCCGGGCGGCGTTGCGGCCCCCGGGCGGTCCCCCGGTGAGCGGCGCTCCGCGGCCCGTGCCGCCGCCGGGCCCGCACGGGGGCGACGGCGCCCGGGTGGCCGCCGCCCTGGGCGTCGATCCCGACGACGTGCTCGACCTGTCAGCCAGCCTGAACCCGTTCGCGCCCGACGTGGCCGCCCTGGCCGGCCGCCGCCTGGGGGCGCTGCGCCGGTACCCGGACGTCGACGCCGCCGAGGCGCGCCTCGCCGCCGGGCTCGGGCTGGCGGCCGAGCGCGTGGTGCTCACCGCCGGCGGGTCCCAGGCGATCGCCCTGGTGGCGGCGCACCTGGGCGCCGGGTGGGTGGACGAGCCCGACTTCTCGCTCTACGGCCGGCACCTGACCCGCGTCGACCCGGCGGCCCCGCGGTGGCGCTCCGACCCCCACAACCCGAGTGGCCGCCTCGCCGGGCCCGAGGAGCGGGCCGGCGTGTGGGACGAGGCGTTCCTGCCCCTGGCCGCCGGGGTGTGGACCCGGGGCCGGCCCGGCTGGGCGCTCGGCTCGCTCACCAAGGCCTTCGCCTGCCCCGGGCTGCGGCTCGGCTTCGCCGTGGCGCCCGACGACGAGGCCGCGGCCGCCCTGCGCCGCGCCCGGCCGGTCTGGGCGGTGGGATCGCTGGCCTGCGCGCTGCTCCCCGACCTGCTCGACCGGGCCGACCCCCCGGGCTGGACCGCCGCCGTGGCCCGAGCGCGGGCCGACCTGGCGGCGATGCTCCGGGCCCACGGCTGGCGCCCGCTTCCCTCGGACGGGCCGTGGCTGCTCGTGCCCGGCGCCGCGGGCCTGCGGGAGGCGCTCGCCCGCCGGGCGGTGGTCGTCCGCGACTGCACGTCGTTCGGCCTGGCCGGGCACGTGCGCGTCGCCGTCCCCGACGCCGCCGGGCTCGAGCGCCTCGACCGGGCGCTGGCGGCCGCGGCGCACGCACCGGCGTCCGACGCCTGACCCACCGAGCCCGCCGGCACCGGTAGGGAACGGGCCGCCCCCGGCGCCCGGTTGCGCCATCATGGGCGAGAGACGCCGGCGGGACCCTCCCGCCCCGCGTGATCCCGGTGACCATGATCCCCACGCACTCCCGCGCCCGCCGCGCGACCGACCTGCCGGTCGACGCGATCGTCCTCGCCACCAACGCCGCCGTCGAGCCACCGGCTCCCGAGGCCGGGGTCGCGCCCCGGGCGGCGCCCGGCGCCCGCCGGCTGGCCGACGCCCTCGCCCGGGCCGGCGTGCCGCTGCACGTCCTCGCGCCCCGCCACCACGGCACCAACCCGGACCCCGGCCTGCTCGCCCACCTGGCCGCAGCCGGCCTGGGCAGCGACCGCGTCTCGGTGGTCGGCGCCGACGCCGCCGTCGCCGGTGCCTCCCGGGCCCGCACGCTGGTCGTCACCCGCTGCCCCGAGATGGCGTCGGGCATGACGGCCGCCGGGCACCCGGTGGCGATCGTCGACGAGCGCCCCGCCCACCACGCCGTGCTCAGCTGGCTCGGGGCCAAGGTGGGGCCGTTCGCGGCGGCCTCGGCCCTGGTCGCCCCGCTCGACGCCGAGGCCGCCGACGCGGTGCGCGCCCACCACCTGCGGCTCACCAAGCCGCCCGGCTCGCTCGGGCGGCTCGAGGACGTCGGCGCCCAGCTGGCCGGCATCGCGGGCCAGTCGCCGCCCCCGGTACCGCAGCCGGCGGTGGCGGCCGTGTTCGCCGGCGACCACGGCGTGCACGGGCAAGGGGTCTCGCCCTGGCCCCAGGAGGTGACCACCCAGATGGTGGCCAACTTCCTGGCCGGCGGGGCGGCGATCAACGTGCTGGCCGACCAGGTGGGTGCCGGGGTCGTGGTGGTCGACGTGGGCGTGGCCGGCGACGTCCCGGCGACCGTGGCCGCGGGCGACGGCGGCTCGCGCCTGATCGACCGCAAGGTCCGCCGCGGCACCGCCGACCTGTCGACCGGCCCGGCCATGACGCCCGCCGAGGCCCGCCGGGCCCTCGATGCGGGCGTCGAGGTGGCCGCGTCGCTGGTGGCCGGCGGCGCTCGCTGCCTGGTGACCGGCGACATGGGCATCGCCAACACCACCCCCTCGGCGGCGCTGGTCGCCAGCCTGACCGACCACCCGGCCGCCCGTGTCACCGGTCGGGGCACCGGCATCGACGACCAGCTGCTCACCCGCAAGACGGCGCTGGTGGCCGCCGCGGTGGCCCGCGCCCGCTACGAGCACGGCAGCGACGCGCTGGCGATCCTCGCCGAGGTCGGTGGGCTCGAGCACGCCGCGCTGGCGGGGTTCGTGATCGGCGGGGCGGCGCTGCAGGTGCCGGTCGTGGTCGACGGCGTGGTCGCCGCCGCCGCGCTGCTCGTGGCCAGCCGGCTGGTCCCCGGGGTCGAGCAGGCGGTCATCGCGGGCCACCGGTCGGCCGAGCCCGGCTCGGCAGCCGTGCTCGAGGTGCTCGGCCTCGAGCCGGTGCTCGACCTCGGCCTGCGGCTGGGCGAGGGCACGGGTGCGATGCTGGCGCTGCCGCTCGTCACCTCGGCGGCGCGGGTGCTGCACGACATGGCGACCTTCGACCAGGCGGGCGTCACCGGCAAGGGTTGACCGCGCGCGGGGGGTGCCCCGTCCCGCCCACTCGGCGTCGCTAGTCTGATGGCCTCGTGACCGACCGCTTCCAGCAGCCCGAACGGGCCCCGGCCGGCGACAAGCGGCGGGTCTTCATCCCCGCCCCGTCCTCGTCGCCCAGCGGCTCCGGCGCCCGTGGCGGCACCGGCGCGCCGCCGCGACCTCCCGGGCCGCCTCCGACTCCGGCGCGGCCCCGGCCGGGCGGACCGGGCGACGGGCCCCCGGTGGCGCCGGGCCGGCCGCGCCGGGAGGGACGGTCGGGCGGGGTCAGGTGGAAGCGTGTGCTCGGCATCACCGCCGTCGTGCTCGTGCTCTGCCTTCTGGGCACGTTCCTCTACGCCCGCAGCATCTTCAACCGCATCGAGAGGGTCGACGTCGGCGACTCGCTCACCTCGGCCAGCAGCGGCACCAACTACCTGATCGTCGGCTCCGACTCGCGCGACAACGTCAGCGAGGAGGGCGACGCGGGGTTCAACGGGTCCGAGGGGCCCGCCGGTCAGCGGGCCGACACGATGATGGTGCTGCACCTCGAGGGCGACAAGGCGCTGATGATGTCGATCCCCCGCGACCTGTACCTGCCGATCTCGGGCACCGAGGGCAGCCAGAAGATCAACGCCGCCTACAACCCCGACCTGGGCGGCGGGCCGTCCCGGCTGATCGACACGATCACCGACAACCTCGGCATCCCCATCGACCGCTACATGGAGGTCGACTTCGTCAGCTTCGCCGGGCTGGTCGACGGCCTCGGCGGCATCACCATCGACTTCCCCCACCCGGCGCAGGACGCCGAGTCGGGCCTGTTCGTGCCCCAGTCGGGCCCGGTCGAGCTCGACGGCGACCAGGCGCTGGCCTACGTGCGGTCGCGCCACTACGTCGAGACCATCGACGGCCAGCAGGTCGAGGACCCGCGCGCCGACATCGGCCGGATGGAGCGGCAGCGCCAGTTCCTCAGCGTCGTCATCGGCGAGCTGGGCGACACGCGCAACCCGTTCACGCTGGCGTCGGCGGCCAGCAGCATGTCCACCGGCCTGCGCATCGACCAGGACATGTCGATGTTCGACGCCTTCCGGCTGGCGTGGGGCATGAAGGGCAAGACGCCCGAGCCGCTCGAGCTGACGGTGGCGAACGACCGCAACTCGTCCGGGGCCGTGCTGATCCTCGACGAGGCGGGCTCCGAGGCCGCCCTGGCGCAGATGCGCTGACCGGGTCAGCCCGGTGCGAACAGCGCTGCCGGGTTGAGGATGCCGTCGGGGTCGAGCGCGGCCTTGATCGCCCGCATGGCCGCCACCTCGCCGGGCGACCGGTCGCGGGCCAGCCACCGCCGCTTCAGCGTGCCGATGCCGTGCTCGGCGCTGATCGAGCCGCCGCGGGCCACCACCAGGCCGAGCACCACGTCGTCGACACCCTCGTCGCCGGCGGGCGGGCCCACGACGTTGACGTGCACGTTGCCGTCGCCCACGTGACCGAACAGCAGCAGCTCGGCACCGGGCCGCGCCGCCGTCACCTCGTCGACGACGTCGGCGCAGAACCGGGCCATCTCGCCGGCCGGCAGGGTCACGTCGAGCTTGTGCACGACTCCCCGGGCCCCGCCGGCCTCGGAGTGGGCCTCGCGCCAGCGCCACAGCCGGGCCCGGTCGGCCCGCTCGGTGGCCACGGCGGCGTCGAGCACGCCGGGCCGGTCGTCGATGGCCGCGGCCAGCGCCGCCACCGGGTCGGCCGCCGCGCCGGACGGCGCGCCCACCTCGACCAGCAGGTAGGCCCCGGCCTCGGGCGCGACGGGCACCGGGGTGGCGAGGTACTCGGCGACCATGCGCAGGCTGGGGCCGGTCATCAGCTCGAGCGCCCTGATGCCGTCGTGCGGGCGCAGCGCGCCCGCCAGGGCCACGGCGGCGTCCACGGTGCCGACCGCCACCAGCGCGGTGACGACCTGGCCGGGCGGGGCGACCAGCCGCAGGCGGGCGGCGGTGACGATGCCGAGCGTGCCCTCGCTGCCGCACAGCACCTGGGCCAGGTCGTAGCCGGTGTTGTCCTTGACCAGGCCGGCAAGGCGGCTGACCACCTGCCCGGTGCCGAGCACCGCCTCGAGGCCCACCACCTGGGCCCGCATGGCCCCGTACCGGATGACGTGCAGTCCCCCTGCATTGGTCGCCACCATGCCGCCGACGGTGGCCGAGTCGCGGGCGCCGATGTCGACGCCGAAGGCCAGACCGGCTGGCGAGACGTGGGCCGACAGGTCGGCCAGCGTGACGCCGGCCCCGGCGGTGACCTGGCCGGCCAGCCCGTCGACCGGGCCGAGCGCCGTGAACCGGGCCAGGCTGACCACCACCTCGCCGGCCAGCGGGACGCCGCCGGCCACCAGACCGGTGTTGCCGCCCTGCGGCACCAGCGCCACCCGGTGCCGGCGGGCCAGGTCGACCACGGCGGCCACCTCGGCGGTCGACCCCGGCCGGACGACGGCCGGGGTCGCGCCCGTGAAGCGGCCGGTCCAGTCGGTGGTGTAGGACGCGGTGACGTCGGGATCGACGATCACCTCGGCGTCGCCCACCGCGGCGCGGCACCCCGCCAGGAAGCCCGCGGGCGCGGTCGGGACGATGGCGCCCACTCAGCGGTCCCCGGCGCTCGCGCCCCCGGTGGGTCCGGCGACCACCCGCCCGGCGGCCTCGCCCAGGGAGATCGTCACGCCGTCGGCCACCGTGGCAGTGGCGCGGAGCACCACCTCGTCGCCGTCGCGCAGGAAGGTGCGGCTGGTGCCGGCCACGGCCAGCGGGTCGGCCCCGCCCCGGGTCAGCTCGACGAGGCTGCCCTCGCTGCCCGGTGACGGGCCCGACACCGTGCCGGACGCCAGCAGGTCGCCGGTGCGCAGGTGGGCGCCGTTGGCGGTCAGGTGGGCGATCTGCTGGGGCACCCGCCAGTAGAGCCCGGCGAACGACGTGCGGCTGACGACCTGGTCGCCCGCCCCGCCCGCGGGGCGCAGCGCGATCGACAGGTCGAGCGCCAGGCTCCAGTCGGCGTCGAGCCGCAGATAGGGCAGGGGCTCGGGGTCCTGCACGGGGCCGGGCACCCGGCAGGCGTCGAGGGCGGCGAGCGGCGTCACCCACGCGGCCAGGGTGGTGGCGAACGACTTGCCGAGGAAGGGGCCGAGCGGCTGGTACTCCCAGGCCTGGATGTCGCGCGCCGACCAGTCGTTGACCAGCGCCAGGCCGAACACGTGCTCGGCGGCCCGGCCCACGGGGACGGGGTGGCCCATCGCGGAGGGCGTGCCGATCACGGCACCCACCTCCAGCTCGACGTCGAGGCGCTCGGTGGGACCGAACGTGACCGTGCCGTCGACGAGGCGCTGGCCGGCGGGGCGGGTGACCGGCGTGCCCGACACCACCACCGTGCCGGCGCGCCCGTGGTAGGCGACCGGCAGGTGCCGCCAGTTGGGCAGCAGCGGGTCGCCGCCGGGTCGGAACAGGCGCCCCAGGTTGGTGGCGTGCTCGAGCGAGCTGTAGAAGTCGACGTAGTCGGCGACCTCGACCGGCAGGTGCAGCGAGACGGCCGCCAGCGGCACCAGGGCGGGCGCCACGGCGGCGCGGTGGGCCTCGTCGCACACCAGCTCGGTCAGGCGCGACCGCACCGCGGCCCAGCAGCCGGCGCCACGGGCCATGAAGGCGTTGAGCGAGGGCTGCGAGAAGCTGTCGCCGGCCAGCCCGTCGAGGCCGCCGACGCCGTCGCCGGCCAGCCGCGCCAGGTCGACGACGGCGTCGCCGATGCGGGCGCCCACCCGCGGGGGCCCGCCACCGGCGGAGAACACACCATACGGGAGGTGCTCGGCGGGGAAGCCCGAACCGTCAGCTCCCGGCACCCACGACCCAAGCATCCCGGTCAAGTTACTGTGCAGGCGGGAGGAGACGATGCCGTACTACCGCCGGGTGGGCGAGGTCCCGCCCAAGCGCCACACGCAGTTCCGCTCGCCCAGCGGCGACCTCTACGCCGAGGAGCTGATGGGCGCCGATGGCTTCTCGTCGGACTCGTCGCTGCTGTACCACCGCCGGCCCCCGACGGCGCTGGTGGGCGCGGCGGCGGTGCCGGCCTCCGACGACGACCTGCGGGCGAACGAGCCGCTGCTCCCCCGCCACCTGCGCACCGGCGAGCTGGCCCCCGGTGGCGACCTGGTCGGCGGCCGGCGGCTGCTGCTGGCCAACGGCGACGTGCGCCTGCTGGTGGCGCAGCCGACCGATCCCAGCGGCCTGTACCGCAACGCCACCGGTGACGAGATCGTGTACCTGCGCACGGGCGCGGCGCGACTCGAGTCGTCGTTCGGCACGCTCGACTGCCGGGCCGGCGACTACGTGGTGGTGCCCACCGGCACCACCCACCGCTGGGTGCCGCTCGACACCGGCGGGCCGGTGGCGGCGCTGGTGCTCGAGGCCCGCGGCCACGTCGGCCCGCCGCCGCGCTACCTCTCGCCCACCGGCCAGTTCCTCGAGCACAGCCCCTACTGCGAGCGCGACCTCCACGGCCCCGAGGCTCCGCTGCTGGTCGACGACGACCCGGGCGACGGGGTCGAGGTTCTGGTGCGCCAGCGCAGCGGCCTGACCCGCTACCGCTACGCCCACCACCCCTTCGACGTCGTGGGCTGGGACGGCTGCCTGTACCCGTACCGGCTGTCGATCCACGACTTCGAGCCGATCACGGGCCGGGTGCACCAGCCCCCGCCCGTCCACCAGACCTTCGCCGGGCCCCGGTTCGTGGTGTGCAGCTTCGTGCCCCGCAAGCTCGACTACCACCCGGCCGCCGTGCCGGCGCCCTACAACCACGCCAACGTCGACAGCGACGAGGTGCTGTTCTACTGCGAGGGCTCGTTCACCAGCCGCAAGGGTGCCCGCATCGAGCCGGGGTCGGTGACCCTGCACCCCGGCGGGTTCACCCACGGGCCCCAGCCGGGCAGCGTCGAGGCGTCGCTCGGCGCTGAGCGCACCGACGAGCTGGCGGTGATGGTCGACACGTTCGTGCCGCTGGCGCTGGGTCCCGACGCGACCGCCTGCGAGGACGACAGCTACCCGTGGAGCTGGGCGGCGACCGGCTGACCGCCCGTCACCCGCCGTCGGTGGCGCCGCCCACCACCTCGGCGGCGAGGGTGCGGTCGACCAGGCCCCGCTCGCCGATGGGCCGCTCGTAGCGCACGGCGCCGACCTCGATCAGCGCCTCCTGGATGCGCGTGGTGGTGCCGGCCCGCACCTCCCAGTCGAACAGCGGGGCCGGCCCGGCGGCCACGACGTCCTCGCTCACGTCGAGCGCCTCGGCCACCGCCGCCAGCGCCTCGTCGTCGTAGCCGTCGGCGAGGTGGGTGTTGACGGTGCGCACGATCGCCCGCACGTAGGCCAGGCCGACGTCGCGGTCGTCGCCGACGAGGCGGGGCGAGAACACCGTCCCCTCGATCGCCTCGCTGCCGGGCACGGTGGCGACCAGCCGCACGGCGTCCTCGTCGTCCATGCGGCTGGCCGCGGGCTCGGTGAGCCAGGCGCCGCCCACGTCGGCGTTGAGCAGCCGGCTGGCCGCCGACTCGGACGAGGCGTCGGTGACGTCGACCGCGTTGGCGCCGAGCGCGTTCTGGGCGAGCGTCAGGTCGATCGGGTACAGCGCCGCGCTGCCCGGCCCGCCGGTCACCAGCACGGTCTGGCCCTGCACGTTGTCCCACTCGTCGTCGTCGGTGATCAGGTCGTCGCGCAGCCACAGCCCCGGCTGCGCGACCGTCAGGTCGCCCGGCTCGCGGGCGATGGGGCCGCCCAGCACCAGGCGGGCATCGAAGCCCTCGCGCACCGCGTCGAAGAACGGGGCGTCGATGCCACCGACGACCATGTCGACCTCGCCGTCGGCCATCGCCCGGTACGCCTCGCCCTGGTCGACCTCGACGATCTCGACCTCGAGGTTCTCGGCCGCCAGCTCGCCCAACGCGTCGGCCACCAGCAGGGGCGCCGCCGACTCCGACCGCTCGGGCAGCGCCACCCGCACGGTGGCGGGGCGCGCCAGCGGCTCGGGCGCCGGCGCGCCCGGCTCGCAGCGGGCGAGGGTGCGGTCGATGCTCAGGTCGGTCGGGTCGGTGACGGCCTGCTCGCCGCAACCCCGGCCGGGGTCGTCGGGCACCCCGGGGCTGGGCGACACCGGCCCGTCGCCGTCGTCGTCGCCGTCGTCGGCCTGGACGAACGAGAACACCACGAACGACAGCGCGACCACCAGGGCCAGCGCCCACAGGATCGTGCGGCGGGTCGACGAGCGCACGGACAACTCCCCCAGTCGTGCGGTGGACGGCGGGCGCCCCGCGGGCGCCCCGGTCAGGCAGGGACGGTGGCGAGCGCCGCCGAGACCAGGTCGCCCACGCCGGCGTCGAGGCGGTCGCGCCGCAGCAGCACCTTGGCGACCACGGTGGCGCCCCGCTCTGCCAGCACGGTCTCGAAGCGGTCGAGCGCCTTGCCGGCGTGCACGGCGTAGGTCATGAAGGCGGCGACGCGCTTGCCGTCGATCACCGGCATGGACCGGATGCGCCCGGCCCGGCCCGGCCGGTGGCCGAAGAGCACCAGGCCGTCGACCCAGGTGCCGACGAACACGACGTCGGCCGCGGCCAGCTCCTTCAGGCCGATGTCGGTGATCGGGAAGATCGACACCTCGACACCGTGGGCGGCGACCTCGTCGGCGACGAGCCTGGCCGCCCTCGCCGTGTTGCCGGTGAGGCTCTCGTAGATCACGACCGCACTAGTCACGCTTGCTGCACCGTTTCCTTCGATGTTCGACCTGCTCGGCATCGGCTGCGACCACGGCCCATCGCGGCCGTGGCCACCGGCTCACGCTAGCCCGCCCCGCCGTCGCCATCCGGCATCGCCCCGAGGCCGCGTCCCTACACTCGGCCGCGACGAGGAGGCCGCCATGGACATGACGTACCGCCGGCTCGGCCGCTCCGGGCTCAAGGTGAGCGTGCTGTCGTTCGGGTCGTGGGTCAGCTTCGGGCCCCAGCTCGACGCGGGCCGCGCCCGCGACTGCCTGGCCGCCGCCCACGAGGCGGGCGTCAACTTCTTCGACAACGCCGAGTCGTACGCGGGCGGCGAGTCCGAGCGCATCATGGGCGAGGCCATCGCCGCCCTGGGGTGGGCCCGCAGTTCGTTCGTCGTGTCGTCGAAGTACTACTGGGGGCTCGACGACACCGTGAACACCCGCAACACGCTCAACCGCAAGTACCTGCTCGAGGCCGTCGACCCGTCGCTCGAGCGCCTCGGGCTCGACCACCTCGACCTCGTCTACTGCCACCGGCCCGACCCCGACACGCCCATCGAGGAGACGGTGTGGGCGATGTCGGACATCGTGGCCTCGGGGCGGGCGCACTACTGGGGCACCTCCGAGTGGCCGGCCGACGACATCCGGGCGGCGTGGGAGATCGCCGAGCGCCACCACCTGCACAAGCCGGTCGTCGAGCAACCCGAGTACAACCTGCTCACCCGGCACCGGGTCGAGGTCGAGTACGCCCGCCTGTACGACGAGATCGGCCTCGGCCTCACCACCTGGAGCCCGCTGGCCTCGGGGCTGCTCACCGGCAAGTACCTCGACGGGGTGCCGGAGGGCAGCCGGGCGGCGCTGCCCGGCTACGAGTGGCTGCGCGACCTGCTCACCGACCCCGACCGCAACGCCGCCGTGCGGCGGTTGGCCGCGGTCGCCGCCGACCTGGGGTGCTCGCTCGCCCAGCTCTCGCTCGCCTGGTGCGCTCGCAACCCCCGCGTGTCCTCCGTCATCACCGGTGCCAGCCGGGTCGAGCAGGTGCACGAGAACATGGGAGCACTCGACGTGCTCGACCGCCTCGACGACGACGTGGTCGCCCGCATCGACGCCGCCGTGGGCTGAGCGCCCCGCGATCGCCCGGGGTCCGGGACAACCGTGTCGTCCGGTCGGCTGCCGGGCCGCGACCAGCCGGCCAGCCAGGCCGCCGCGGCCACGGCCGTGAGCACGTGCCAGCCGGCGTGGCCCTGGGCCAGGCTGCCCGGGCGGCAGAGCGGGGCGCCCGTCCGGGTCAGGAGGTTCACCGCCACGCCGGCCGCCAGGGCCACGACGGCGACCGCCGGCGGGCGGGGCAGCGAGCGCCGCCGCCAGGCGACGGCCGCGGCCCCGGCGAGCAGGGCCACGATCGTGCCGTCGTGCAGCGCCTCGGCGCCCGGCGGCATCGGACCGTGGTACAGCACGCTGCCGACCCCCACCGCGCCGAGCGCCAGCGCCGGCCCGGCCGGCCCGCCCCGACGCAGCACGTACGCGCCGGCGGCGACGTAGGCCAGGCTCGACAGGCTGTTGGCGGGCTGCCCGAGCAGCCCGACATGCAGGGCTTCGCAGTCGGAGGCGCCGAGGGCCAGCACGGGCATGCCGCCCAGGTTGTCACCCGGGCATCGCTCGCCGCCACGGGCGGTGGTGGGCGACGACCATCGCCGACCGGGCCGGCGGGCGTCTGTACGATCGGCCCACACCTCGTCACCAGCCACCCATCGGGGACGGAGATGTTGTTCCCCACCGTCGCCTTCGCGGTCTTCTTCATCGCCGCCTTCACGGCGAACTGGTTGCTGCGCCCGCACCACCTGGTGTGGCGGGCGACGATGGTGGCCTTCAGCCTCTACTTCTGCGGCTGGATCGATCCCCGGTTCGTGCTGGTCGTGGTGGGCATGGCGGCCGTCAACGCCGTCGCGGCCGCCGGGGCGCGCCGGGCCATGCCGGCGGGCGCGCCCACCGTCGAGAGCCGGCGCATCGTGCGCGCCGCCGTGGGCGTCGACGTCGCGGCCCTCGGCGTGCTCGCCTACCACGGCTTCCTGATCGACGCCGTGGTCGACACGCTCGCCGCCGCCGGCCTCTCCCCCGGCGCCCCGGTGCTGGGGTTGCTGGTGCCGGTCGGCGTCTCGTTCTTCACGCTGCACGCCATCAGCTACGTCGTCGACGTCGGGCGGGGCGACGTCGAGCCGGTGGCGTTCGCCGACGTGCTGCTCTACCTGTGCTTCTTCCCCCACCTCGTCGCCGGACCGGTAGCCCGCGTCGACGAGCTGGTCCCCCAGTTCCACGAGCGGCCCGACCCCCGCCGGGTGCCCGCCACCGACGCCTTCGTGCTCGTCGGCCTCGGCCTGGTCAAGGCCGTGGTGGTCGCCGGCTACCTCGGCACCGAGGTGGTCGATCCGGCCTTCGCCGACCCGGGTGCCGCGAGCGGTGGCCAGCTGCTGGTGGCCACCTACGCGTTCGCCGTGCAGATCTACGCCGGGTTCTCGGGCGCCACCGACATCGCCATCGGGTGCGCCCTGCTGCTCGGCATCCACTACCCGCTGGCCTTCGACGCCCCCTACCGGGCCCTGTCGGTCGGCGAGTTCTGGGAGCGGTGGAACATCACCGTGTCGCGCTGGCTGCGCGACTACGTGTACGTGCCGCTCGGCGGCAGCCGGGGCGAGCTGCCCGCCACCTACCGGAACGTGACGGTCACCGCGATCCTCGGGGGGCTGTGGTACGGGCCGGGCTGGACGTTCGCCGCCTGGGGCGCGCTCCACGGCGCCTACCTGGTCGGCGAGCGCGCCGCCCGGCGCTGGTGGGCGGGCGGGGACCGGGCCATCGGCGTGCCGGCGCCGCTGGCCGCCGCCGGGCGCTGGGCGCTCACGTTCCACCTGGTCTGCCTGGCCTGGGTGGTGTTCCGGGCCGGCACCGTGGGTAGCGGCGTCGAGATCGCCGGCCGCATCCTCACCGCCGCCCCGGGCGACGCCGGGCCCGTGCCGGCCGTGGCGCTGCTCGTCGTGGCGGCTGCGCTGGCCGCCCAGCTCGTGCCTCCGCCGCGCACGCTCGCGCTCCAGGCCCGGTTCTCGCAGCTCGCCCCGGCCGCCCAGGCGGCGGTGCTGGCCGCCGCGCTCACCCTCGTCGGCGCCCTCGGCCCCGACGGCTCAGCCCCGTTCGGGTTCCTGCCCTTCTGATGGCCTCGACTGCCGGCACCGGCCCGCCCCACGCTCCCGTCCCACCCGGCTGGCCCGGCGACGACCCCACCCTGCCCGAGGAGCTGTCGGTGCTCGAGCGGCCGCCGGGGCCCGGCCCCGCTCGGCGGCCCGGCGACGGCACCGCGGCCCCCACCGCGACGCCGCTGCGTGACCTGCGGCCCCAGCCCGACGCG
>DASTFE010000195.1:0-8638 GCA_035708905.1 Acidimicrobiales bacterium
CGGCGCCGACGCCTACCAGCAAGAGGGCCCCATGACCACGTTCTTCCGCCGCGGCGACGGCCGCGACGTGATCGACTCGTGGAGCACCCGCATGGCCAGCTTCCGCACCGCCGACCTGCTCGTCGTCCGCCGCCGCGAGGCACCTGCGGTCGGGCCCGGCTCGACGGCCACCGTCCACGCGCTCGCCGGCTGATCCCTGCCGCGGCCCGAGGCGATCACCGTCGCGGCACCGCGCGCGAGGCAGTAGCCGTCGGGGGCCGACCGCTACTTCCTCGAGACGTCCCGAGCGACCGCCATCGCCTCGGGACGGCAGCGCCCGAACGACGGCCGAGCGTCGGCGGCGGACGCCTCAGCGACCGGTGGCGCTGAAGTGCATGTGGTCGACCGGTTCGCGCCAGTTGCCGCCCCATCCCCACCCGATGGCGGCGAACGCCTCGACCACCCCGTCGCCAGCCACGATCATCCCCGGCCGCAGGTCGCTGCGATCGAGGTAGGTCGACGCCAGCCCGGGGATCACGCCGTCTCCGCGCCGGTACGGGTTCTGGAAGGGGTTGATGTCGACGGCCAGGCCGTGGGCATGCTCGGACCAGCGGCTGCCGCCCCGCGTCGCCCGGCACACGAACGCCGCGGTGGCGTTGGTGTCGCCGGTGTCGGGGGCGTCGAGCTCGGCGACCGACGTGACGCGCATGTCCTCGATCGGGAACCGCAGGGTGAAGAGCCGCTCGAACACCCCCACGAGGGGCGCGGCGGCGTCGCGGTGCACCATCAGCTCGCCCGTGTGCGCCCGGTCGTCGAACCCCCAGAACGAGACCGTGACGTAGCGGAGGTCGTCGAGCGGCACGGGGCAACCCTCGTGCCACGTCGACCGGGCGGCCACGTCGGCGGGCACCGGCGAGACCGCCGCGTGGAACCCGCCGTCGGTCGGCGGCGGCAGCACGTCGATCGTCGGAAGCTGCCGGGGATCCAGCTCGGGCGGCGTGGGCGGTGGCGGCTGGCCGGGATCGAGCACGCGGGTTCCCAGCCAGTCCGGCCTGGTGAGCAGCGGGCTCGCGGGTCCTGACGATCCTGCCGGCCCCCGACCGGCCGGCGGCTCGGGCGCCACGGCGGCATCGCGTTCGGCCGCGGCCCGGGCTGCCCGGTCGGTGTTCCCGTCCACCCCGGCGCGGCCGGCACCGGCGGGCTCGTCGACGCCGGCCGGCCCGTCCGCGCCCCCGGCCGCCTCGGCCTCGGCGGTCCCAGGCGACGACGGCGTGCCCGCGGCACCCGCGGGCCGGTCGGCGTCCCCGCCGCCCCCGCACGCCGCCGCGGCGACCGCCAAGGCGACGACCACGCCCAGCAGTCGTCGCTCACCCATCGGGACCGACGGTAGCGAGGTGCTCGCCCGCCGCCACCGACCCGGTCGTCGGTCACGCCCTACCGGGGCGCCCGCACCGTCGACGCGCCGGCGCCGGGCCGACCGCCCGGTCCCACCGTGGGGTCACCCGTCGACGGCCACCGCCACGAGGGCGTCCACCGGGACGTACGTGGTCGCCGGCCGGGCACCGCCCGACCGCACGACCACCACGTCCTGCCCGACCGACGCCACCGTGCCGGCCAGCGTGCCGCCGTCGCGCGTCACCAACCGCACCTCGTCGCGCGCCGCCGCCAGGGCGGCGACCACCTCGGCAAGGCGCATCGTCCCGAGCCCCCGCCGGTCGCCGAGCACCTCGGGCGTGCCCGCCCGGGTGGCCACCGACGCCACGGCGGCGAGCGCCACGACCACCTCGCCGGCCGGCCGGGCCTCGGCGCCGAGGGCGACGAAGTCCGCCCCGACCGCCCGGACCTCGCCGGCGAACGACACATCGGGCGCCACGGTCTCGACCGTCACCACGGCCCGGGCCTCGAGCAGGTCGGCCAGCACGCCGGCGAGGGTGCGCTCCTCCTCGGCCTGGCGGCGCAGCCACCGCTCACGCGACCGGGCGCGCGCCGCCTCGTCGACGCGGGCGTCGGCCGCCCAGCGCTCGAGCCGCGCCGTCAACCCGCCGCCCGCCGCCAACCCGGGGCCGCCGCCCGACCCGGCGGCCAGCAGCGCCGGCCCGATGTCGTCGGGCGGGGGCGAGGGCCGGTCCACGGTGGTCAACGTACCTGCCCGACGACCGCCGCCGGCCTCGCCGAACGGTCGGCCCGCGGCAGGCGATGCGGCCCCAGCCGGCGCCGAGCCGGGGGCGATCCCGGGTGCCGCTCGGCACCGCCGTGTGCGTAACCTGGGACCCTCGTGGCAACCACCCAGGTGAAGATCTCCGTGCCCGGCAACCACCTCATGGCCGACCTGCTCGGTCAGCGCGACGAGTTGCTGCGAGTGGTCGAGTCGGCGTTCGACGGTGTCGAGATCCACGTGCGCGGCAACGAGATCGCCATCACGGGCGACGAGGCCGACAAGGTGGGCCACCTCTTCGAGGAGCTGGTGCTGCTGCTCGAGCGGGGCCAGCGGCTCGAGCCCGCCAGCGTCGTGCGCACGATCGAGATGGTGCGCCACGACGAGCGTCCGTCCGAGGTGCTGACCGCCGAGGTGCTGCGGTCGGCCCGCGGCCGCACGATCCGCCCCAAGTCGGCCGGCCAGAAGCGCTACGTCGACGCCATCCGCGACAACGTCGTGACGTTCGGCATCGGCCCGGCCGGCACCGGCAAGTCGTGGCTCGCCGTGGCCATGGCCGTGCAGGCGCTGCAGGCCAAGCAGGTCGAGCGCATCATCCTCACCCGCCCGGCCGTCGAGGCCGGCGAGCGGCTGGGCTTCCTGCCCGGCGACCTGGCCGCCAAGATCGACCCCTACCTGCGTCCCCTGTACGACGCCCTTTACGACATGGTCGAGCCCGAGGGCGCCCAGCGCCTGCTCGAGCGGGGCACGGTCGAGGTGGCGCCGCTGGCGTTCATGCGGGGGCGCACGCTCAACCAGAGCTTCATCATCCTCGACGAGGCGCAGAACACGACGCCCGAGCAGATGAAGATGTTCCTGACCCGCATCGGGTTCGGCTCCCGGGCGGTCGTCACCGCCGACATGACCCAGGTCGACCTGCCCACCGGCCGCAGCGGGATGACGCGGCTCGAGCGCATCCTGGGCGGCATCGACGGCCTGTCGTTCATCCACCTCGGCTCCAAGGACGTCGTCCGGCACCGCATCGTGCAGGACATCGTCGACGCCTACGAGCGTGCCGACACCGCCGAGGCCCACAACGGGCCCGACGGTGCGGCCTCCGCCCGAGGCCAGAGCGAACGGTCGTGAGCCACCCGCCCGACACCCCGCCACCCGGCGCCTCGCACCCCGGTGACAGGGCGGGCGTCCACCGCCCCGCTGCCCGGCCGCCGCGGCGCGGCCCCGAGGGCGAGGTGCAGGTCTTCGGGGCCGACGAGCAGAGCGACGCGCCCGTCGACGTCGACCGCTGGGTCGACCTGGCCCGCGACGTGCTGGTGGCCGAGGGGGTGCAGGGCGAGGCCGAGCTGTCGCTGCTGTTCGTGGACGAGGCCGCCATCGCCGAGCTCAACGAGCGGTTCATGGAGGTGTCCGGCCCGACCGACGTGCTGGCGTTCCCCATCGACGATCCCGTCGTGGCCGGGCGGTGGCCGGACGCGGGCACTGCCGGCCCTGACCGCGACGATCCCGAGCCCGGCGACCTGCCGCTGCTGCTCGGCGACGTGGTGGTCTGCCCGGCGGTCGCGCAGCGCCAGGCGCCGTCGCACGCTGGCAGCTACGACGACGAGCTCGCCCTCCTCGTGGTCCACGGCGTGCTGCACGTGCTCGGCCACGACCACGCCGAGTCCGCCGAGACCGCGGTCATGCAGGCACGCGAGCGCGAGTTGCTCGACCGCTTCCACCATCGGCGGTGACCGAGGTGCCACCGGTCCCCCTCGTCGCGGTCTCCGCCACCTCGGCCGACATCGGGCTGCTCGTGGCCATCGTGGTGCTGCTGGTGCTTGCGCTCGTCCTGGCGGCCGCCGAGACGGCGCTCACGCGGGTCACCCGCCCCCGGGCCGAAGCGCTGGCCGAGGAGCACCGCCGGGGCGGTGAGGCCCTCGTCGAGCTGGTCGCCCACCCCGAGCACTACGTCACGACGGTCGTGTTCCTGCTGCTCGGCTGCCAGCTCGTGCAGGCGACGCTGGTGGGCATCCTGGCCGACCGCCTCTTCGGCGTCGTGGGCATGGTGGTGGCGATCGCCATCGACGTGGGCGTCGTGTTCGTGCTGGCCGAGACCGCCCCCAAGACGTGGGCGGTGCTCAACCCCGAGCGGGTGTCGCTCGCCGTCGCCCGCCCCGTGCGGGCGGTCGCCCGGTTCGCCCCGGTCCGGCGCGCCACCCGCGGCCTCATCGCCGTCTCCAACCTGGTGCTTCCGGGATCGGGGCTCAAGCAGGGGCCGTTCGTGTCGTCGGAGGAGGAGCTGCTGGCCGTCGCCGAGCTGGGCGTCGAGGAGGGGGTCATCGAGGAGGACGACCGCGCCCTCATCGAGTCGATCATCGAGTTCGGCGACACGATGGTGCGCGAGGTCATGATCCCCCGACCCGACATGGTGACGGTGCCCGCCCACTTCCGGGTGGCCGACGTCATGGAGATCTTCCTGCTCAACGGCTACAGCCGCCTGCCGGTGTGCGGCGAGGACGGCCTCGACGACGTGGTCGGCCTGGCCTACGCCAAGGACCTGATGGGCGCCGAGCGCGACGGCCTGCAGGACGCGCCGGTGGGCGACCTGGTGCGGCCGGCCCGGTTCGTGCCCGAGACCAAGCGGGTGCCGGACATGCTGCGCGAGATGCAGCGGGACAAGTTCCACATGGCGATCGCGGTCGACGAGTACGGCGGCACCGCCGGCCTGGTGACCCTCGAGGACATCATCGAGGAGCTGGTCGGCGAGATCGTCGACGAGTTCGACGTGGACGACCCGATCGTCGAGCCGTTGCCGGGCGGAGGGATCCGGGTGCACGGTCGCACGCCCCTCGACCAGGTGAACGACATCCTGGGCGCCCGGCTGCCCGAGGGCGACTGGGACACCATCGGCGGGCTCGTGTACGACCGGGTGGGCCACGTGCCGGTCGAGGGCGAGACCATCCGGGTGGCGGGCTGGCACCTCACCGCGCAGCGCATCCAGGGGCGGCGGATCGGCCGGGTGAGCATCACGCCCGAGCCCCGGGCGGTTGACCGACCCGCGGGCGCGGCAGGCACCGGGGCTGGTGTCACCGACCCGCCGCCTGCTGGCGACCCCGCCGGCGGGCCGGCGCCCGCGGACGCACCGGCCGGCGCGACCGACGCCGCGCGCGGGGGCGGGCGGGCCGCGACCAACGGGCTGGGCGGGGATGCTCCCGATCCGGCTGCAGGCGCCAGCCGGTCCTCTCGTCCCGGGCGCGAGGCGGAGCCGCCTCGCCCCGAGCGCTGACGAGCGCGGACCGAACGCAGGGCCCGCCCTGTCTCCGATGTCACGTCGGCTCTGTGTCACACGGGGCTGTCCCGGCGCGCTGGCGGCGCACGATACGGGTGACAGCGGATCCCGCTGCACAAGGAGGTGGCCAGGATGTCGGCCGGCCAGTGGCGCGTCTGTCAGGCGCTCACCGTGGCGCTGCTCGTGACATCCGTGTTCGCCGTGCCGGGCGCGGCACAGACGAGCGACGGCCCGGGCGGCGGGACCGGCGACGGCTACGGGACCCACGGCGGCACGGGCACGAGCGACGCGACCAGCGGCGACGGCACCAACGGCGGCAGCGGCGACGGCTCGGGCACGAGCGACGGGACCGGCCGCTACGGCACCGACGGCGGCAGCGGAACGGGCGACGGCTGCTGCGGTACAGGAACCGGGACCGATGCCGGGGCCGAGGCCGGGGGGTCGGCGCGGGCGCCCACGCTGTCGGTCCTACCCGACACCGGACCGCCCGGTGCGCAGGTGACGGTGTCCGGCGACGGCTACCGCGCCTGCTTCTCCCCGTACGACGACGTCGCCCCGGGCGCCGTGGCGATCAGTTGGGACGGGTCGAGCGTCGCGACGGTCGACGTCGACGACGCAACCGTCTCGGCGGTCCTCCCGGTCCCCGATGACGCTCCGCCGGGCGCGGCCACCGTCACGGCCACGTGCCTGGGCGACAGCGACCTCACGGCGTCGGCCCAGTTCGCGGTGACGGCGCCGGGCGGGACGGATCCGGCGCAGACCACCGATGGGACAGCGCAGGCGACCGACGCCGGGACACCGGCCACCGACCCCGACTCGGAGGCCGTCGACGCCGATGCGGAGAGCCCGGCGCCCACCGCGGGCGACGCGTCCCCGGCCGACCCGACGCCGGATCCCGCAGACCCGCAACCCATGGACGCCACCGAGGCGGTCAGCCGGACGAAGGCCGGTGCGCCCGTCGCCCTCCTGGCCGCCCTCCTCGTCGTGCTGGCGGCCGCCGCCGCACTGCTGTCGCTGGCCGTCCGGGCCCGGTGGGGGCCGGCCTGGGCGGTCGCCCACGTCTCGGCGGTCCCAGGGACGGCGGCGCGGGGTGCGCTCGCGGTCACGCCGTCGGCAGCAGGCTCACCGGCGGCGACGGTCGTGCGGCTCGAGCCCCGGCCGGGGACCGTCACCCACGTCGTCGAGGAGGTCGACCGATGAACACGATGACCGCTGCCGCGCCGCTGACGGCCCGCACGTTCCTGCTCGGCGATGCCGTCGAGGACGGCGGCGAGGTCCTCGCCCGTGTGATGTGCGAGCAGGACGTCGCCCGGGTGGTCCTCCGCGGCGTCCGGCGCCTGTCGGCCCCGGCCCTCCGCGCCGTCGACCGCGAGATCGCCACGGTCACCGCACGTCTCCTCGACCTGAGGCTGGAGGACGCGCTGGTGTCGGCCTGGCGGAGCTACGGCGCCTTGACCGGTGCCGCTGAGCGCACGTTCGCCGTGCCCGGGAGCGAGGAGGTCGTCGTGTTGGCGACGCACCGGGTCACGTGGACGTGCGAGCCCCACGTCGACCTGCTCGTCGACGGCGCCCGGGTGGCGACGCTCGACTTCGAGCTCTCGGTCGCCTTCGACCTCGACGGCGTCGTGGCGGTCGTCCGCTCGGGCGACCTCGTGGGGCTGCGCGCGGGCGAGTGCACGATCACCGCCACGCTCGCGCTCCATGGCGAGACGCTGATGCAGAGGCAGGGGCGCACGACGCCCGCTGTGGTGCTGCCGCTCGACCCGCCCGTCCCGCTGCTCGTCGGCGGCGCAGCGCCCGGCGGCCCCGACCGCGGCCCCGCGCCCACGGTCCGTGTGGCGGGTGCTATGGAGACGGCGTGACTTCGACGCCTCTGCCCCCAGCGCCCGCCGCGCCCGCCGCTCGCCGATCCCGATCCAGAGGCAGGTGAGCTCCGACGACCGCGGGCAGGTCGGCGGCATCGAGGCGCTGCCCTTCGGCCTCCTCGTCTTCGTGGTCGGCGCCCTTCTCGTCGCCAACACCTGGGCCGTCGTCGACGCCAAAGTGGCGGTGGACGCCGCGGCGCGCCAGGCAGCCCGCCACTTCGTCGAGGCCGAGGTCGACGGGCCGGCGGGTGTGGGCGGCGCCGAGGACGCCGCGGTCGCGGCCGGCCTCGCTGCCCTCGACGCCCACGGCCGCGACCCGGCCCGGGCCACGGTCGGCCTCAGCGCGCTCGACGCCGCCGGCGGGCAGGCCGGCTTCAGCCGGTGCGCCCGGGTGACGTTCACCGCCAGCTACGAGGTGCCGGCCCTGACGATCCCCTGGATCGGCGGGTTCGGTGACGGCATCGCGGTGACCAGTTCGCACAGCGAGCTCGTCGACCCCTACCGCTCGGGCGTGCCGGGGTCGGCCGAGCCGTGCCTGGGATGAGGGCGGTGGAGCCCCGGCGTCGGGAGGACCGGGCCAGCGTGCTCGTGCTCGCCCCGGCGGCGCTGCTGATCGTGCTGGTCATGGCGTCGATCGTCGTGGACATGTCGCTCGTCCACCTGCGGCGCCGCCAGGCCCACGACCTGGCGGCGGGAGCGGCCAACGATGCCGTGACCGCCGCCGCGGACGAGGGCAGCCTCCGCGCCGGCGGCTACCGGGTCGATCCCGACCGGGCGCAGCAGGTCGTCGAGCGCATCGTCGCCGCCAGCGATCTGGCGCCCGACGTGGCGGCACCGCCCACCGTGCACGTGACCGGCGACAGCGTGGTGGTCGAGGTCTCGCTGCACGCCGACTACATCTTCGGCGGTGTGATCCCGGGGACGCCCGACGGTGCCACCGTCACGGCGACGGCCTCTGCCACGGCGGTCGCCGGGCCCTGACGGTGCACCGATCCCAGCGCGGGCCAGGTCGACGCTCTAGATCTTTTACGTCCTCTTGACAACTTTCGTGTCTCTATGGCTATGTTCAAGCCATGGACGTGCACGTCAAGATCGACCTCGAGCCGAGCGGGCCGGTGGTCGTGAAGTCCGCCAGCGGACCGGCCGCCCGCCGCCTTCGCCGTGAGCGCGCCCGGCTGGCCCGGGCGGTGCATCCGGGCGTCGTCGCCCTGGCCCGCGCGCACGACGGCGCGGGCACCGTTGCCGCCGACGGCGACGATCCGGTCGCCGAGGCGGGTGCCGCCCCCGGCCTGGCTGATGCGGGCGCCGTTGCCGCCGCCGGCCACCATCCTGACGCCGATGGGGCCGGCAACGAGGGCGGCGATGCCGACGGCG
>DASTFE010000196.1:0-8451 GCA_035708905.1 Acidimicrobiales bacterium
GGTGGCGGCGAACAGGCCGACGCCCCCGTACAGGTCGGCCAGCCGGTCGCCCGGCCCGACATCGCCCACCGCAGCGCCCCCGGCGGCCACCAAGGCCTCGGCGCCGTCCCGCCCCGGCTGGAAGAACGAGCGGGCCGACACGCGCAGGCGCACGCCCGCCACGACCTCGTGCAGCCAGGCCCGCCGCCCGGCCGCCAGCTCGGCGCCGGTGACGACCCGGACACCGTCCGGGACCCGGATGCGGCCGGCCTCCTCCCCGCCGCCCCCACCGTCGAGGTCGCGGCGATCGCCGGTGTCGCGGGCCTCCCCGCCGTGCCCACCATCGCCGTCCACCACCACCATGCGCTCGCCTGTCGCCGCCCCCGCTCGCACCGTGACCACCGCGCCGGGCGGGAACCGGCCCTCGGCCAGCACCTCGGCCACCAGCGGGTGGGCCACCAGGCAGCCGGGCACGGCCACCAGGTCGTGGCTGTGCCGGCGGCGGAGCGCGACACGGCCGTCGTCGCCGGCCACGCCCCGCAGCGTGGTGCGGTACCCGGTGTCCGGGAGCGGCGGCGCGGCGGTGACGACGGGGTCGACCACCCCGCCGAGCCGCGCCAGCGCCTCGGCCACCATGCCGGCCTTGAGCTCGCGCTGGGTGGGTACCGCGACGTGCTGCCAGCCGCAGCCCCCGCACCCGGCCGCCACGAACGGGCACGGGGCCGGCACCCGCCCGGCCGACGGCTCGCGCCCGCCGGTGATGCGGAGCGATGCAGCGGTCCGTGTCACGGCCTCACCCTAGGATGGCGGCGTGGACACTCCCCCTGCGTCCTCGCCCGAGCGCCCCATCGAGATCGCCCCGTCGGTGCTCCCGGCCGACTTCTCGCGCCTCGGCGACGAGGTGGTGGCCCTCGAGAAGGCGGGCGTCGACCGCATCCAGTGGGACGTCATGGACGGCCGCTTCGTGCCCAACCTGACCTTCGGCCCCGATGTCATCGCCGCCTGCCGCCCGCACACCCGCGTGCCGTTCGAGGCCCACCTCATGGTCGACGAGCCCGACGGCCTGATGGGCGGCTACGTCGAGGCCGGGTGCGAGCTCCTGCTCGTCCACGCCGAGTCCACCCGCCACCTGCACCGGTCGTTGGGCCGGGTGCGCGAGCTGGGGGCACGCGCCGGCGTCGCCCTCAACCCCGCCACCCCGGCCGAGGCGGTGGACAACGTGCTCGACCTGTGCGCGATGGTGCTGGTCATGACCGTCAACCCCGGCTTCGGCGGCCAGGACTACATCCCGACGATGGAGCGGAAGATCCGCCGCATCCGCCGGATGATCGTCGAGGGCGGGCACGACTGCGACCTCGAGGTCGACGGCGGCATCGGGCCCACCACCGTCCAGGGCGCGGCCCGCGCCGGCGCCAACGTGCTGGTGGCCGGGTCGGCCCTCTACCGCGACCCGCTCGGCCTCGAGCACGCCGTCGGCGAGCTGCGCGACCTCGCTGCCGCCACCCGGCAGTCCCCGCCCGACACCACCTCCAAGGAGCAATGACAGCCATGTCAGACTTCCTCGACAAGGCCAAGGACCTGGCCAAGGACGCGACCGTCAAGGCCCGCAGCGCCGTCGCCGATCACTCCGAGAAGATCGACGGCGGCATCGACAAGGCGGCCGAGTTCGTCGACGACAAGACCAAGCGCAAGTACACCGACAAGATCGAGACGGTGCAGGCGAAGGCGCACGAGCTGGTCGACAAGATCGCCGAGGGCGACGGCGGGCCCGGCGAGGGCGGGCCCAGCGGCGGCACCGCCTGACACCGGCCGGGGCCGGCGCCTGCGGCCGGCGGTCAGATCATCTCGCCGCGCTTGACGATGACGTTGTCGATGATGCCGTAGTCCTTGGCCTGCTCGGCCGTGAACCAGCGGTCGCGCTCGGAGTCGGCCGAGATCTGATCGACCGTCTGGCCGGTGTGGTAGGCGATGCGCTCGGCCATCAGCTGCTTGACGTACAGCAGCTGCTCGGCCTGGATGGCGATGTCGGCCGCCTGGCCCCGGATGCCGCCCGAGGGCTGGTGCATCATGATGCGGGCGTGGGGCAGGGCGTAGCGCTTGCCCTTGGCGCCCGCGCAAAGCAGGAACTGGCCCATCGACGCGCCGAGGCCCATGCACACCGTGGCCACGTCGGGCTCGATGAACTGCATGGTGTCGTAGATGGCCATGCCCGCCGTGACCGACCCGCCCGGGCTGTTGATGTACAGCCACACGTCGCGCTCCGCGTCGTCACCGGCGAGGTGCAGCAGCTGGGCGCAGACCACGTTGGCGATGTCGTCGTCGACCTCGGTGCCGAGGAAGATGATGCGCTCCCGCAACAACCGGTTGAAGATCTCGTGCGTCGGGTTGAGGGAGGCGGCGTTCTGGGCGGTCGGGGTGATCAGGCTCACGGGCGCAGAGGGTAGCGGCGCCGGGCCCGTGTGCCGCACGGCGGCGACACCGAGAGCCGCGCGGCCGCGACCGTAAGCTGGGTGGTCAGGCCGGCGTAGCCCAACGGCAGAGGCACCGCGTTTAGGGCGCGGTCAGTGTGGGTTCGACTCCCACCGCCGGCACCGGGCCGAGGCGGCTCGCCACACGGTCAGCCGCCGGTGAACAGCGTGGTCGCGGTGGAGGTGTCGGCCGCCACCGACGTGGTGGTCGACGCTGTCGACGATGCGGACGACGGGGGCGCGGTGGTCGTGGGACGCGCCGTCGTCGGCGGTGCGGTCGTGGTGGTCTGCCCGCTGGTCGTCGCCGGCGACGACGAGCTCGGCCCGGCCGGCGGTGAGGCCCGGGGCGCGGCGGCCGGAGGCGGCGACGCCGGGTCGGCCGGGGCCGGACCACCGGGCGGCGGGGCGTGCAGCGCCGGTGCCGACGCAGGCGGCAGCGCCACGCCGCCCGAGGGTGCGGACCGGTCGTCGGCGCCGAAGCCGAACGGCAGCAGCGGGGCGAACGCCCGCCGCCGCGCCTCGGCCGTGCGCTCGCAGTTCACGCCGTCGGGGACGTCGCCGCCCCGGTAGTAGCGCAGCGCGGCGACGAAGTCGCCGCACCGCAACGTGTCGCGGCGCACCGAGGGCTCGAACCCGACCGCGATGTTGACCGCCGCCATGTCGAGGGCGTCGGCCGCGGCGTTGATGTCGCGGGCCACGGTCCAGTACCAGGCGGCGATGGCGGGGCTCGCCAGGCCGTCGAGGGCCAGATCGGGCTCGCCCACCAGGTCGATGCCCAGGAACTCGCCGGCCGACGCGTAGTTGGCCCGGCCCGTGAGCTGGATGAACCCGCGACCCCGGTAGTGGCGGTCGCTGCCCCGCTCGACCGCGTCGTAGCGGAACCCGCTCTCGTTGCGCACGGTCGCCAGGAACGCCGCCTTGCGCGCCGGCGTGCTGATGCCGGCCCGCAGCATGGCGGCGTTGAGGCCGGGCAGGCCCTCGGCGACCGTGGCCTCGTCGGGGATCTCGCCGTAGATCTGCCGCAGCTCGGCGAGGGTCACCAGGTCGTGGCCGTTCCAGTCGCCGGCCACCGGCAGGGCACCGTCGACCTCGGCCCCGTCGACCGCGAACGTGCGGGCACCCTCGGGGTCGAGCGCCTCGGGCACGGGCAGCTCGACGGCCGCCGCATCGCGGTCCATCACGCCGACCGTGTCGCGGCCGTCGCCGTCCCAGTCGCCGGCCACGGGGAACGTGGCGGGCCCACCGGGGCCGGCGGCAGACGGCTCGAGGCCGGTGCCGTCGTCGTCGAGCAGCACCAGCGCGCCGTCGGCCTGGTGGTACACGCCGACCGAGTCGCGGGCGTCGCCGTCCCAGTCGCCGACCACCGGCAGGGCGTCGGCCCGCCCGGGGTCGCCCAGCGCCAGCGGCGCCGACTCGGCACCCTGGTCGACCAGCACCACGAAGCTGGCGTCGTCCTGCCGGTACAGCCCCACGGTGTCGCGGCCGTCGCCGTCGAAGTCGCCGGCCACGGGCCACACGTCGGTGCGCCCCGGCTCGCCGAACGGCAGCGGCTCGAGCGGGGCGCCCTCGTCGTCGAGCAGGTGGAAGGTGGCGTCGGCCGGCCGGTAGATGCCCAGCGAGTCGCGGCCGTCACCGTCCCAGTCGCCGGCCAGCGGCAGCACGTCGCCGCCACCGGCCTCGCCCAGCGGCACGGGCGGCAGCGGCGAGCCGGCCTCGGTGCGCTGCTCGAAGGCGGCGGCCGCCGGCTGGTACCAACCGACGCCGTCGGCACCGCCGCCGACCTGGCCCTGCGACCAGGTGCGGAGGTACGGGTGGGGATCGACCGTGCACGGCTCGTCGCTCGACAGCTCGCCGCACAGGTTGATCTGGAAGTGGATGTGCGGGGGCGTCGTGCGGGCGTTGCCGGTGCGGCCGACCCGGGCGATCATCTGGCCGCGCGCCACGCGATCGCCCTCGGCCACCAGGTTCTGCGAGTTGTGGGCGTAGTAGTAGGCGACCCCCGAGTCGCCGAGCAGCCACACCGACAGGCCGCCCCGGCCGTCGTCGGTGTCGTCGACCTTGGCGATGACGCCGGCCTCGACGGCCACCGCCGGGACGCCCTCGTCGGCCATCAGGTCGTTACCCTTGTGGCGGCGGGCGCAGTCGTCGCGGCAGGCGTACCAGGTGTCGTCGAACGCGACCTCGTAGGGCAGCGGCACCGGGAAGACGTTGTCGGCGGGCGGCTCGGCCAGCGGCGGGGGCTGCTCGGCCGACTGCGCCCCGGCGGTCGCGGCGACGCCGCCCACGGCACCGGCCAGCACCACGGCACCGGCCAGCAGCGCCGACCAGCGCCGGGGCCTGCCACGCCGTGCCACCGTCGTGATGCCTGCTCGCACTCGCTCGTCCCTCCCCGAGACCACTCGACCGACACCTGGTCGACCACCGGGCCACGTGGCCACAAGACCAGCCGACGCGGACCCCGCGCGCAAGGCGCAGTGCCGACACTAGGACGGAACGTCGCCCCGCCGGGGTCACCGGCTACCGTGCGCGGGGCATGGCAGCGGCGCGAGATGTCGAGGTCGTCGAGGCGGCCGGGCGCGAGGTGCGGGTCACCAGCCCGCACAAGGTCTTCTTCCCCCAGCGGGGCGAGACCAAGCTCGACCTGGTCCGGTACTACCTGGCGGTCGAAGCGCCGATCATGCGGGCGATGGGCGGGCGCCCCACGCTCATGCAGCGTTTCCCCGAGGGTGCCGGGGGCCAGTCCTTCTTCCAGAAGCGGGTGCCCGACAACGCCCCCGACTGGCTCGAGACCACCACGGTCACGACGGTCAACGGGACGACCGCGCGTGCTCTGGTCGCCGCCGACGTCGCCCACCTGATCTGGGCGGTCAACCTCGGTTGCCTCGGGTTCCACGTGTGGCCCTACCGGGCCGACACGGGCGATGAGGACCACGTCGACGAGCTGCGGCTCGATCTCGACCCCCAGCCCGGCACCGGCTTCGCCGAGGCGGTGGCCGCCGCCGGCGAGCTGCGGGCGCTGCTCGCCGAGGCGGGCATCACCGCCCACCCCAAGACCACCGCCAGCCGCGGCCTGCACGTGTACGTGCGCCTCCAGCCCCGCTGGGACGCCTACCAGGTGCGCGCCGCTGCGGTGGCGGTGGCCCGCGAGCTCGAGCGCCGGCGGCCCGACATCATCACCGCCGCGTGGTGGAAGGAGGAGCGGGGCCGGCGCATCTTCGTCGACTACAACCAGAACGCCCCGCACAAGACCGTCTTCGGCGCCTGGTCGGCCCGGGCCCGCGTGGGCGGGCAGGTGTCGACGCCCGTGTCGTGGGACGAGCTGGCCGACGTGCGGCCCGACGCGCTGACCATCGCCACGGTCCCCGACCGGGTGGCGCGCGACGGCGACCCGTGGGCCGGCATGGCGGACGAGCCCCAGTCGATCGAGCCGCTGCTCGCCATGTCCGAGCGCGACATGGCCGCCGGGCTGATGGACGCGCCGTGGCCGCCCGTCTACCCCAAGCAGCCCAACGAGCCGCCGCGCGTCGCGCCCAGCCGGGCGCGCAACCCCTGAGCGCCGGCGCGCCTACCCTCGCCGGCCGTGTTCATCACCAACCACGCCCTGGCCGGCGCGGCGATCGGCCTGCTGGCCCGGCGACGGCCGGCGGCCGCGTTCGCGGCGGGCATCGCGTCGCACGTGGCGATGGACATGGTGCTGCACTGGGGCGACGACCTGTCGTGGGACGAGTTCGTGCGGGTGGCCCGGGTCGACGGCACGCTCGGCCTCGGCGCCTGCGGCGCGCTGCTGGCGGCCGCGCCCGGCGGCCGCCGGGCCGCGGTGGCCGCCGGCATCGCCGGGGCCTGCCTGATCGACATGGACAAGCCCGGCCGGCACTTCCTCGGCCGCTCGCCCTTCCCGGCCGCGGTCGACCGGTTCCACGGCCGCATCCAGAACGAGCACCCGGTGGGCGTCCTGGTCGAGGCCGCTACCGCCGCGGCGCTGGCGCTGGGCCTGCTGGTGCTGCACGCCCGCCTATCGCGCTGACGCGCGGCGACCGCCCGCCACGCCGGGTGCCGGCCACGACAGGATCGGTCGCCGACTCGCTACGGTGCCGGTGCGGTCTGGCCGTCTCCCCGGAGGTCCCGAACGATGCCCGCCATCGACGCCCGTGACACGCTCGAGGCCGGCGGCGAGCGGTACGAGATCCATCGCCTCGGCGCGCTGGACGTCGACGTCGCCCGCCTGCCGTACTCGATGAAGGTGCTGCTCGAGAACCTGCTGCGCCACAACGACGGCGTGCGGGTCAGCGACGACGACGTGGCCGCGGTCGCCGGGTGGACCGGCCGCTCGCCAGGCGGCGGTCGCGAGATCTCGTTCCTGCCCGCCCGCGTGCTGATGCAGGACTTCACCGGCGTGCCCGCGGTCGTCGACCTGGCGGCGATGCGCCACGCCGTCGCCGAGGCGGGGCGCGACCCCGACCGGCTCGACCCGCTGATCCCCGCCGACCTCGTGATCGACCACTCGGTGCAGGTCGACGTGTTCGGCCGGCCCGACGCGCTGGCCCGCAACGCCGAGCTCGACTACGAGCGCAACCTCGAGCGCTACCAGTTCCTGCGGTGGGGCCAGCAGGCGTTCGGCCGGTTCTCGGTGGTGCCGCCGGCCACCGGCATCTGCCACCAGGTCAACCTCGAGTACCTCGCCACCGTGGTGACCGCCCGCGACGGCGCCGCGTTCCCCGACACGCTGGTCGGCACCGACTCGCACACGCCGATGGTCAACGGCCTCGGCGTCGTCGGCTGGGGCGTCGGGGGCATCGAGGCCGAGGCCGCCCTGCTCGGCCAGCCGATCTCGATGCTCATCCCCGAGGTGGTCGGGTTCAAGCTGGCGGGCGAGCTTCCCGAGGGCACCACCGCCACCGACCTGGTGCTCACCGTCACCAACATCCTCCGCGCCCACGGCGTGGTCGGCCGGTTCGTCGAGTTCTACGGCCCGGGCGTGGCCAACGTGCCGCTCGAGAACCGGGCCACCATCGGCAACATGTCCCCCGAGTACGGCTCGACCATCACGATCTTCCCCGTCGACGACGAGACGCTGCGGTACCTGCGCTTCACCGGCCGGCCCGAGTCGCAGGTCGCGCTGGTCGAGGCCTACGCCAAGACCCAGGGCCTGTGGCACGAGCCGTCGGCCGAGCCCACCTTCACCGAGACCCTCGAGCTCGACCTGTCGACGGTCGAGCCCTCGATCGCCGGTCCCGCCCGCCCCCAGGACCGCGTGCCGCTGCGCGAGGCCCAGCAGCGCTTCGCGGTGGCGCTGCTCGACTCGCTGCCCGAGGGCCCCGCGGCCGCCGCCGGCGCGACCGGCACCCGGGCGGGAGAGCGGGCGACCCGGGTGACCATCGGCGACAGCTACGACGACGCCGACGCCCAGTCGTTCCCGGCCAGCGACCCGCCCTCCGCCATCCGCGACGGCGCCGCCCCCGCCGAGCCGGCGGCCGACGAGACGCCCGACGCGGGCGACGCGGTCACCGGCCGGCCGCACCAGCGGGTGCCCGTGCGCCTCGACGCCACGTCGGGGCTCGACCACGAGGTCGAGGTCGAGCTCGACCACGGCCACGTCGTCATCGCCGCGATCACGAGTTGCACCAACACGTCCAACCCCCAGGTGATGGTGGCGGCCGGGCTGGTGGCCCGCAACGCGGTCGCCCGGGGGCTGACCCGGCAACCGTGGGTCAAGACGTCGCTGGCACCGGGATCGAAGGTGGTCGTCGACTACCTCGAGCGCGCCGGTCTGCTGCCCGACCTGGCCAAGCTGGGCTTCGACGTGGTCGGGTTCGGCTGCACCACCTGCATCGGCAACTCGGGACCGCTGCCTCCGCCCGTCGCGGCCGCGGCGCGCGACCACGGCCTGGCGCTCGTGTCGGTGCTCTCGGGCAACCGCAACTTCGAGGGCCGCATCAACCCCGACGTGCGCATGAACTACCTGGCGTCACCGCCGCTGGTCGTGGCGTACGCGCTGGCGGGCACG
>DASTFE010000197.1:0-3646 GCA_035708905.1 Acidimicrobiales bacterium
CGACTAGCCGGGGGAGCGAGTCGGATAGCCGGGGGAGCGAGTCGGAGTCGGTTCCGGTCGTGCGTCACGCCCCGGCGTCACGTGCACGCCGGTGCGGCACCTACGGCGAGGCGGTCGCGCTCTCTGCCGCTTGGCCGTGAGCTCGGCGCTCCCGGACGGTCGCGCACCGTCCGGGAGCACAGAGCGGCCGCCACACCGGGCCGCGGGTGGTGGCGCGGGTCAGGGTCCGACGATCGTGATCCGACCTTCGCCCCCGCGGGGATACTGCGCCTCGGTGACGAGGCCGCCCAGCGGGCCCTCGATGTAACCCTGGAGCGACTGCTGGTCGGTGACGCCGACGGTCGTGAACGGCACCGCCGGGTAGGCGTCTCCGCCGTTGAACGAGAAGTTCAGCCCGGCGATGTCGACGGTCACGTCCTGCGTCACCCCGTCGGCCACGACCACGGTGCCGTCGTCGAGTACCAGCGACCGGACACGCTGGCCCGGCGTCAGTTGCTCGCCGGTGGTCTGGTTGGCGACCCGGGCCGGGAAGCTCGGGTCGATCACCACCGTGGCGCCGGCGAGGTGCACGAACCCACCGTCACCGGCCGCGGGCAGCAGGATGGCGCCCTCCTCGATGATCTGGCGGAACGTCTCGGCCGGGACGTCCTCGGCGACGGCCAAAAAGTTGCCGAACGGCGCGAGGCGGAACGTGTCGGCCACGGAGATCGGGCCGGCCGGCTGGTCGATCTCGCCCCGGATGCCACCGCCGTTCTGGACGGCGACCTGGGGCGCGTCCACGCCGAAGTCCGCCGCCCGTTGCCGAGCGGTGGACAGCAACCCGTCGGCGATGAGGTTGCCGCAGTTGGTCTCCACGCCGCGCACCTCGTTGCGCTCGCAGTCGAGCACCACCTCGGACTGACCGATGATCTGGGCCGCCAGGTCGGCGACGAACGCAGCGACCGGATCCTGGACGAGCCTGCGCTGGAGGGCCGACTCGCCCACGGCGCCGGGCCCGCTGCTGGCCACGAGCTTGATGCCGGAGTCGTGCTCGTCCCATGACAGGACGTTCCCGTCGCGGTCGAACGTCACCTCGAGGTCGCCGACGTAGCGGTAGTTGCCCGGGGTGGTGACGATCGGCACCTGCCCGTTGTCGGCATCGACCGCGATCTGGGGGTAGGTGCCGAACACGTTGTCCTCGTCACCGGGGAAGAGGCGGTCGTCGGCGTCTGCGAGGACCTCGTCACCCCCGCCGCCGATGACGACGTCGACGTCGCGGAGCTCGCCCGTGAGTGCGATCTCGCTGTCGAGCCCCTGGAGATGGGAGATCAGGATGATCTTGTCGATGCCGCGCTCGGTCAACCCGTCGATCTCGGCCTGCGCGATCCCCGCGAGGTCGGTGAGGACCTGGACGCCACCGGGCGACGAGATCGTCGGCAGAGCGGGCGTCGTGAGGCCGACCACGCCGATCTTCTCGCCGCGTTCCCGAATCACCGTGCTGCTCACCAACGGGTCGCCGATCAGGTCGGCGAGGGTGGGCTCGCCGGAGAAGTCGAGGTTCGCCGACACGAACGGCGTGTCCCTGTCCACCGTCTCGACGAACCGGGCGAACGTGGCGGGCCCGAAGTCGAACTCGTGGTTCCCGATGGCGAGGGCGTCGTAGCGGAGCAGCCGGACGGCGATCCCGTCGAAGAACGGCGCGTCCGGCTGCTGGGACGCCTGGAACGTCGTGCCCGCGAGGTAGTTGTCGCCGGAGTTCAGCAGCACGACCCCCCGTCTGCGGGATTCGCCGGGATCGAACGAGAAGTGCGACTCGAGCCGCAGGGTGTCGACCTTCCGCTGGAACCGGGCGATGCCGCCATAGTCCACGCCCTCGACCGTGGTGGGCAGCAGGCTCGACTCGCCGTCGTTGTTGTGAAGGATCGTCAGGGTGAAGTCGGGGCGGGGCGTGTCGCCGCCGGCGGCCGACGCACCCTGCGTCGCCAGGGACGAGGCGACCATCACCGCGGCGAGTGCCGCGACGAACCCGGTACTGCGTCGACCTGCTCTGCGTCGTCTCATCATTTGGAACCCCCCGCTCGTCGAGCTCACCGCGAGACGGTACCTCCACGACGTCCCCACCCGCAGAGTTCGAGGCGCCCTACTCTGCCCGGCCGCCCAGGACAACGAGACGGTCCCGAACGGGTGGGTCCGTCCGGGACCGCTGACAGCGGAGGGAGTGGGATTCGAACCCACGGTGGGTTGCCCCACACACGCTTTCCAAGCGTGCCGATTCGGCCGCTCTCGCATCCCTCCGGGAGGCCACGCCCGGCAGCCGCCGGAGCAGCCCGGGGCGGTGGCACCCAGGACCCGACAGGCTATCGTGTGGCCCAGCCCGTGATCGCCGGTGGCGGCCGGGTCCTGTGCAACCGCAGCCCGTGAACCGAGTCAGGGCCGGGAGGCAGCAGCTCTCAGCGGAGCCTGTGGTGTGCCGCAGATCGCCTGGCCGTCACCTGGGGTCACGGGCGGTGCGCGTCCGGTCCGCACGCCCGACCGCGCCGTGCGACTCACCCCGCCGGGTTGCGCCGCCCTCGTCGTGCGGTGTCGGCAGAACGGCGCGCCTACGGTCGGTTTCCGCCGACAGCTCGCGTCGGCGGGCGGTCACGCCGGCGGGGGGCGGTGGGCAGCCAGCCCGACATCGCTGTCACCGCCCGGCCCGCCGGTCAGCCACGGGCCGGCCCGGCCCGCCGGTAGCATCGCCGCCGATGGCCACCTACCAGTCGCTCTACCGCCGCTACCGTCCACAGCGGTTCGACGAGGTGCTGGGCCAGGACCACGTCACCCGGGCGCTGCGCAACGCCGTGCGCGACGGCCGCGTCGGCCACGCGTACCTGTTCAGCGGCCCGCGGGGCACGGGCAAGACCTCGACCGCCCGCATCCTCGCCAAGGTGCTCAACTGCGCGGCGCCCGCCGACGGCGAGCCGTGCGGCGTCTGCGAGAACTGCGTGGCCGTCGCCGAGGGGCGGGTGACCGACTGGCTGCTCGAGCAGGACGCCGCCTCCAAGAGCAAGGTCGACGACATGCGCGACCTGCTCGAGCGGGTGCCGCTCGGCACCTCGGGGAACCGCAAGGTGATCATCCTCGACGAGGTGCACATGCTCAGCCAGGGCGCAGAGAACGCCCTGCTGAAGACCCTCGAGGAGCCACCGGCGCACGTCGTGTTCGTGCTCGCCACCACCGACCCGCAGAAGGTGCGGCCCACGATCCGCAGCCGCACGCAGCACTTCGAGTTCCGGCTGCTGCCCCCGGACGTGCTCGCCGACCACATCCGCTACGTGATCGACCACGCCGGGCTCGGGCTCGACGCCGGCGCGGTCGACGAGGCGGTCGAGCACGTCCTCCGCAGCGGAGGCGGCTCGGCCCGCGACACCCTCTCGGCGCTCGACCAGGTCGCGGCGCTCGGCGAGGTCGTCGACGAGCGCCACCCGGTCGACGCCATCCTCGACGCGCTGTGCGACCACGACGCCGGGCGGGTGCTGGTGGCCGTCGCCGACGCCCTGGCTGCCGGTCGCGAGCCCCGCGCCTTGGGCGAGGCCCTGATCGCCGCCCTGCGCGACGCCTTCCTGTCGCTGATGGGTGCCGCCGACGACCACCTGCCCCCCGCCGGCCGAGAGCGGGCCGCCCAGGT
>DASTFE010000198.1:0-11874 GCA_035708905.1 Acidimicrobiales bacterium
ATCGCCCGCGACGCCGGTGCCGGCGCCGCCACCGCCGAGGCCGACGCGGCGTCGATCGTCCGAGAGGGCTCGGCGATGTGTCTCGACATGGTGTTCGACTCGCAGGTCGACGCCGAGCGGGTCACCGTCACCGTGACGTGCACGGTCGACCTCTCCGAGCTGGTGCTGCTTCCCGTGCCGGGCTCCGAGACCGTGTCGGCCACGGCGGTCGAAGTGCTCGACCGCCACCGCGAGGGGGTGGCGCCGTGATGCCGGGTCGCCCGCGCCGCGACGCGGGCTACGTCACCGTGTTCACGCTCGGCGTGTCGATGGCGCTCGTGTCGGTCGTCGGGCTCGTGCTCGACGGCGGGCGGGCGCAGCGGGCGCAGAGCGACGCGTTCGGGGCCGCGGCGGCGGCCTCGCGGGCGGGCGCCCAGCAGCTCGACCCGCTGGCCGCGGTGAACGGCGAGGTGCGGCTCGACCCGGCGCTGGCCGAGGAGGCCGTCCGGTCGTTCCTCGCCCCGCACGGCCTCACCGCGAGCGTCACCGTCACCGACACGCACGTCACCGTGACGGTGCAGCGCCACCTCGACTACCTGATCCTGCCGGGCGGCACCGACCTGGACGCCACGGCGACCACCCGCATCACTCAGGAGCGTGCCCCATGAGCGACCGCGGCATCGGCACCGACCGTTCCCTCGGATCCTCCGCCTGGCGGTGGGCCCGGGCCCTGCCGGCCGCCGTGGCACTGCTGGCGCTGGTGGCCGGCGTGCCGCTGGCGCTGCTGGCGTGGGGCGACTGGCCCATCACCGGCCTGCCGTCCGGCGAGCAGATCCGCGAGCTGCCGAGCACCGTCGCGTCGGACTCGGCGATCATCGCCGTGTTCACCGTGGCCCTGTGGGTGGCGTGGGCGCTGTTCGTCGCGTGCGTCGTCGTCGAGGCCGCGGCCGAGGTGCGTGGCCGCGACGTCGGCTGGCACGTGCCGGCCGGGCCGATCCAGCACCTGGCCCGCGGGCTGGTGGCCACGGTGGCGATGACGCTGGGCTCGTTGGGGCCGGTCGCTGCCGGCCCGCTCCGCACGCCGCCCGTCCGCGAGACCGTCACGGCCGGCACCCCGGTCGTCGCGCCGGCCGCGCCGGCGCCCGTCGCCCACGTGGCGCCCGCGCCGGCGTCCCCGTCCGAGCCACCACGGGGGACGACGGTCACCGTGGCCCCCGGCGACACGCCGTGGGAACTGGCCGAGCAGCACCTGGGTGACGGCGCCCGGTGGACGGAGATCTGGCACGCCAACCGCGGCCGGGCCCAGCCCGACGGCCGCACCTGGGACCACCCCGACGTGCTGATGCCCGGGTGGCAGCTCGCTCTCCCCGGGGTCGGCGAGGCGCCCGGCCCGCTGGTGCCGGGGGTCGGCCAGGTGCGGACGGTGGTGGTCGAGCCCGACGACAACCCGTGGAGCCTGGCCGAGCGGCACCTGGGCGACGGCGCCCGCTGGCGCGAGCTGTTCGCGCTCAACCGGGGCCGCCCGCAACCGGGCGGCACGGCGTGGGTGACACAGAACCACATCGAGCCCGGGTGGACCATCGAGCTGCCCGCCCCGCCGGTCGCCGGTGCGGTGCCAGCACCCGCTCCGCCGGCCAGTGGCGAGACGCCGGCGGCGGACGTGCCCGCCGGCGGGGTGCCCGGGACCAACGGCACCGACGCCGGCGCGGCGGCGGACGAGCCCGCCCCTGCCGTCGTGCCGGCCGGTGACGAACACCGTGAGCCGTGGGCGTCGGTGCCGGCCCAGGAATCGGCGGCGGGCGGCGTTCCGGCCGGTGACGAGCACCGCGAGCCGCCCGCAGCGTCCGCACCGGACGACGAGGGCGCCACCCTCGCTCCCGGCCGGGCGCCGGAGGACGGCACGCCGCCCGGCGGCCCGGGCGGCCCGGGCGGCGGCGCACCGCCACTGGTCACGTCGACCGTGAACGACGCCCAGGCCATCGACGAGGGCAGCGACGAGGGCGCCGCGGACGCGGGCGGCGACGGCCTCGACATCGCGCCTGTCGCGGTGGCCGGCGTGTCGGCGCTGCTGGCGGCGGGCGTCGTGCTGCACCTCGACGCTCACCGCCGGCGGCGCATGCGCCGCCGGCCCCGGGGCGCCGACGGCCCGGACGGCCCGGGCGACCTGGCCGCCGTCGAGCGGCGCTGGCGGGCCATCGCCGACCACGAGACGGCCGAGTGGGTCGACACCGCCATCCGCTACCTGACCTGGGCGGTCAGGTCGAGGGGCTCGGCGGTCACGGTCGTCGGTGCCCGGGTCGGCCCGGGTGGGCTCAGCCTGCTGCTCGGTGAGCCGGCCCCCGAGGGCGCACCCGGCTTCGTGCCCGTCCGGGAGGGCTGGGAGTGGTCGCTGAGCTGCGACGACCTCGACGAGATCCGCGCCCTGGCGGCGGACGAGATGCCGTACACGCCGGGGCTCGTCACCCTGGGCACCACCGAGGACGGCAGCACCGTGCTGGTCGACGTCGAGCAGCTCGGCCTGACCAGCGTCGAGGGTGACCGGGCGGTGGTCCGGTCGTGGCTCACCGCCGTGGCGCTCGACGTGGCCACCGCACCCTGGGCGTCGGAGGTCGACCTGCGCCTCGTCGGGGGGCTGACCGACCTGGCCACCCTCGACCAGGTCTCGGTGCTCCCCGCCGGCGAGGTCGCCGAGGCGGTGCGCCGGGCCGCGTCCGCCACCGGGCGGGCGCTCGGGGTCCACCCCTCGACCCAGCACGCCCGCGCCGGCCACGCGGCCGAGCCGTGGCCCCCGCTGACCGTCATCGTGTCGTCCGCCTGCGTCGACCAGGCACTGGTCGAGACCGTGTCGCCGGGCCGGGGCGCGGCGGTCATCGCGGTCGGGCCGATACCCCGCGCCGCCCACCGGTTGGCGGCCGGCGCCGACGGCTTCGCCACCCTGTTCCCGTACCGCCTGACGGTGCGGCTGTGTGCGGTCGACGCCCAGCTCGCCAGCGACACGGCGCGCCTGCTGTCCAGCTCGGCCTCGGGCGCGGAGGCGCCGGTGCCCGCGGCGGCTCCGGCGGCCCCCGCCCCGGCGTCTGCCACCCGGTTCGCTCCGGTCGCCGCCGCCCCTCCGCCGGTGCCGGACGACGTCCGGGCCACCTACACGGCGCTCACGCAGGCGATCCTCCGGCCGGGCGAGGTCGAGGTCGTGCTGCTCGGCTCGCCGCGCGTCAGCGGGTGGGCCAGCGAGCCCCGGCAGCGGTCGGTCGAGATCGTCTGCTACCTCGCCGCCCACGACGCGCCGGTCACCGGCGAGCGGCTGCGCGACAGCATCTTCCCGCCGGGGTTCAAGCCGGCGTCGCTGCGCGAGGCGATCTCACGGACCCGCACGGCGCTCGGTCGGGCCGTCGATGGCGAGCCCCACATGCTGCCGGCGACCCGCGAGGGCACGTACGCGCTCGGGCCCTCGGTGCGGTCCGACCTCCAGCGGTTCCAGGCGCTGCTGGCCGCGGCCCGCCAGGCCCCGGCGGCGTGCGAGGTCGAGCTGCTGCGCACCGCCCTCGCCCTGGTGCGGGGCCAGCCCTTCAGCGACTGCCCGCCCGGCGGGTACGGCTGGGCCGGCGCTGAGGGCATCTCGTACGCGCTCGAGCGGATGATCGTCGACACCGCCCAGCGGCTCAACGAGCTCGCCTTCGCGGCCGGCGACGCCCGCCTGGCCGAGTGGGCGTCGCGCCAGGGGCAGCGGGCGGTGCCCGGCCACGAGGGCCTGTACTGCGACCTGGCGCTGGCCAAGCTGCACCAGGACGACGTCGACGGCTTCACCTCGGTGCGGCGCGAGGCCGAGGCGTCCGCCGCCGCGTTCGACGCCCTCGACGGCCTCCAACCCGAGACGCACGAGTTCTTCAACCGGGTGCTGGCCCAGTACATGGACGTGCGCGACGCCGCCCAGGGCGGCTGAGCCGGGCGGGCCGGCCCGGCGCATCAGCCGGTCACCAGCTCGGCGAGCCGCCGCTCGGTGCGGCGCCGGTGGGTGCTGACGGCTCGGGGGTCGCGGCCGGTGATCCGGGCGAAGCCGGCCGCGTCCCAGCCGTAGACGGTGGTGGCCAGCACGGTCTGCGCCGCCGACAGGGTCAGCTCGCCGCCGCGGGCGGCGTCGACGATGACGCGGGCGGCCCGCTCCTCGGCGCTGCGGGCGTGCTCGAGCGCGGTGACCGGGTGCGCGGTGCGCTCGACGGCGTGCCCCTCGCGCTGGAGCCGGCGCCGGTGCCGGCGCACGGTGCCCCGCAGCCGGTCGCGCAGCCGCGACCGCAGCACGGCCGCCGGCCACTCCGTGGCAGGGGGCGGGGCGCTGGCCAGCTCGACCATGGTCGCCGCCGCCTCGGCGTCGAGCTCGGCACGGGTCGTCCACGGGCCCCACCCGACGTAGCCGCGCAGGCCGGCGGCCGTCGCCGCGACGACCGGGAGGAGGGCCTGGAGGGCGGTGCGGGAGGCGACGCGGTCGCCGCGCGCCGCCACCGCCAGCACGCCGCCGAGCACGCCGTTGGCGCCGCGGGGATCGTCGCGGTCGCGGCAGGCGGCGGCGACGTCGGCCACCAGCTCGTACCGGCCGAGGGCGGGTGCGACGGCGCACCAGGCGGCAGGTACGGCGGTGCGGCGCGTCGCCCGCCACTCGGCGTCGAGGCTGTCGAAGACGGAGGCGGCCATGCCCCGAACCGTGCGCGGCGGTCGTTGCCCCGGGGGTTGCCACAGGCATTGCCACAGGAGGGAACCCAGGTCAGCGGGCCACCACGGCGTCAGCTCAGCAGGTGCCGCAGCCCGACCGGCAGCCGGCGGCGCTGCTCGTCGTCGAGGCCGGCGGCCACCAACCGGGCCCGGGCGCGCTGGTGCACCAGGCGGTCGGGGTGGCGGGCCAGCAGCCGGAGAGCCTCGACCGGGCACCCCGGGTTCTGCGCGACGTGGCGCAAGGTGAACACGTCGTCGGTCTGGATGAGCCGCCGGGCGTGGCCCCGCAGCCGCGGGTGGCGGGCCATCCGGCGGAGCACCGCCCGGTGGGGTTCGGTCGCCGGGTCGGCGAGGGTGGCGATGATCTCGCCGGGCAGGTCGTCGCGCTCGGCGACCTCGGCTCGCACCAGCGGTGACGGGTCGGCGGCCAGGGGCGCCAGCGCCCAGACCGGCAGGTCGGCCTGCCGGGCGGCGTCGGCGCGGTCGGCCTCGCGGCGGCTGCCGACCGCGGCCCGCCAGCAGTCCTCGCACCGGCCCCCCGCCTCGATGGGTGCCCGCCGCCCGCACGTCGTGCACCGGTTGGTGTTCGCTGCCGTCCTCGCCACCGGAGGCGAGCATTCCGCCCGGTCCCGCGCGCCGGCGCCGGCGGGCGAGCCGCCCCACTGGCACGCGGTGCCACCGACCCCGCCGTCGTCGTGACCCGCGACGCCGCGCCGGAATGCTCCGGCCGGAGGAGGAGGCAGATCCCCGACCATGTCGCTCGCACGCACCGCCGTCCCCCGGGAGTTCTCGAGCCCCCGGCGCTTCACCCGACGCTTCCGCGTGATCGTGGGGCTGGTCGCGTTCGCGGCGATCTCCGGCCCCGTCGGCTGCGTCGCGGCCTTCGCCAACCGGCCGGCCGAGGTGGTCCCCGAGCGCGAGCCGCGCCACGGCGCCGAGGCGGCGGTGGTGGCCGAGAGCTACCTGGCCGGGCGCCCCCTGCCCGTTCCCGTGGCCGCCGGCCTGACGCCGGCGGCCGGGCGCGAGCCCGTCGAGATGCCCGACACGCCGCCGTCGCTCGACCGGCCCGAGCCCCAGCCGATCCCGCACTCGTGGATCGTGCCGATGGCGCCGACCGTCGTCACCGTGCCGGGCGGCGAGGGCCCCGAGCGCATCGTCGAGACGCACCCGTTCCTGGTCGGGGCCGGCGAGGCGGTGCTCGTGCTCACCGTGCCCGTGGCCGAGAGCGCCGAGGGCGCACCGGCGCTCGGCGCGGTGCCGGCCATCGAGCCGTTCGTGCCCGACGCCCGGGCGGATGCGCTGCCCGACCTCGACTGGTCGACCGCCTTCGCCACCACCCGACCCTCGACGGCGCTGCGCGAGCGCATCGCCGAGTGGGCCGGTGCCTATGCCGGCGACGACCGGCGGCGCCTGCTCGAGATCACCGGCGACGACCGCAACGGGATGACCTACGTGGGCCTCGGCGGCTGGACGGTGGTGGGCGAGCCCCGGGTCGGCGGCGTGTTCACCCGCAGCGACGGCACCGCGGGCTGCCAGGTCGAGATCGCGCTGGCGTCCGGCGCGGACGGTGACGTGACCACCCGGGCCGCGTTCGACCTGCTGATCGCCGACGCCGACCAGCCCCTGCCCTCGATCGTCGCCTGGGGTCCGGCCGGCACCGCGCTGGTGCTCGAGCCGCTCGCCAACGCGACCGTATCGGCGGGCGGCGACCACGACCCGGGCTCGACCACGACGACGCCCACCACGGCTCCGGGGGCACCGGCGGAGGGTGGGGCGTGAAGTACGTGCGCAAGCTGGCCGCCCGGCTGACCGACGACCGCGGCGGCACCGGCACCGTCGACCGCCACACGATGGCCTTCCGGGCGACGCCGTGGATCGAGCGCGAGACCGGCGGGGGCCACGTGCTCTACACCGGCCGCGACGGCAGCCTGTGGATCTACGGCGTGATCCGCAACCACCCCCTCTACTACGAGGACGACGGCACGATCCTCGATGTGGGCCGCCGCGTCGAGAACGTGCTGCTCGAGATCGGCAAGACCAGCCTGTCCCGCTCGTTCGGGATCAGGTCGACGGCCTCGTACCGCGACATCCACGTGCTGTCGGTGCGGTGGGAGGGCACGCCTGAGGTCCCCCCGGGCACGCCCACCCCGGCCCAGGCCGCCTACCTGACCGACGTGCTCGAGGACCTGCACCTGCCCCGGCAGGTGACCTTCCTCGGCGTCAAGCTGCGCGACATCGACGCCGTCGCCGCCGCCCGGTCCCGGTCGATGGTCGACATGACCGTCGAGCTGGTCGCCAGCCTGATGCGCGATCGGCCCACCGACTACCGCGCCTACGAGCCCGACCGCCGCCACATCGCCTCGGTGCTGCGCCGCCACGACTGCCGCATGCCGACACGGGCCGAGTGGTCGCGGCTCGAGGCGTGGTTCAACGACGGGCGCCACGCCGAGCCGGAGATCATCCGCCTGCCCGACAAGCTGGTGGTCAACTCGCGCGACGAGCTCGAGTTCGTGGCCCTCGAGCGGTTCGCCGCCCCGACGTTCGCCGCGCCCAGCGCCATGTGGCTGGCCGACGCCTTCAACCTCGAGCACGGGCCCGACGTCGTCTCGCTGCGCGCCCAGCTCCAGACGGCCGAGGACACGACCCGCGACCTGCGCCGGTCGCTGCGCAACCAGAGCCGCAACCACGAGGACGAGCGGCTCAACAACCCGCACGACAGCGACGACGAGGAGGCCGACCGGCTCGAGTTCACCCGGGCCGTGCGCCGCGAGTACGCGCAGGGCCGGGACGTGCCGTCGCTGCTGGGCTGCTCGATCGTCTTCGGCCGCCGCACGCCGCCCCGGCACGCCACCGAGACCTTCGTGGAGTTCCTGGCCAGCAGCTACGGCATCGAGACCAAGCCGCTCGAGCACCGGCAGATGCTGGCGCTCGACGAGGTGCAACCGGCCTCGCGGGTGCGGTGCTCGCCCTGGCCGCAGCGCCTCAACCTCGGCATGGTCGCCTACTCGGGCATCACCTCGTTCACCGACCTGGGCGACCCCGAGGGCGCCTACGTCGGCCAGGGCCTGCCCGACGGCACGCCCGTCTACTACGACCCGATGGCGGCCTCGCGCCTCGACCGGCCCCCCACCACCTACCTGTGCGGCCGGCCCGGCAGCGGCAAGACCATGCTGCTGCAGCTCCTCTGCTTCCAGAGCGTCCTCATGGGGCACCGGGTGATCGTCGTCAACCCCAAGGGCTTCGACTCGCTGCAGCCCTTCGTCGACCTGGTCGACACCGACACCGACCACTCGGCCGAGCGGGTGTCGCTGGCCACGCTGGCCAGCGAGGACGGCGGCGGCGCGTTCGACCCGTTCCGCTACGCCCGGCCCGACACCGCCGCCAGCATCGCCGCCAACTTCATCACCACCGTCATCGACCTCGACCAGCGCCAGCGCACGGCCCTGCGCTTCGGGCTCAACCGGGGTGCGGTCGGGGGCGCCGGGTGCGTCGGCGAGGCGCTGCGCTGCGTCGACGACCCGACGGTCGTCGACCTCGTCGACAAGATGTGGGCGTCGACCCCCCTGTTCCAGCTCGGCATCGGCATGCAGCCCCGGCCCCGGTTCGACGCCGGCGACCTGACCAGCGACCTGACGCTCATCGAGTTCGACGTCGACCTGAACCTGCCGTCCCAGGTCAAGGAGGTCTACACCGATGCGGAACGCATCAGCCTGGCCGCCATCCGCTGCGTCGCGACCGCCTCGGTGGGCATCCTGTCGCTGTCGGACGGCGGCGTGATGGCCACCGACGAGGCCCACACCGTGCTGGGCCACGCCGACACGGTGCAGCTCAACAACAAGATGATGCGCGAGGGCCGGTCGCTGAACGTCGGGCTGATCTACGCGTCGCAGCTCCCGTCCGACGTGCTCTCCAAGGGCATGGAGACGTACATCTCGCGGGTCTTCGCCATGGCGCTCGAGGACGACGCCGAGGCCGCGGCCGCCATCCGGCTGGTCGGCTTCGACGTCACCGAGGAGCGCATCCAGATGCTGCGCGACGCCGGGCCCCGCCGCGAGACCGCCGACCACCCCGCCCGGGCCGCCGTGTCGCTGCACCGCGACCTGCACGGCCGGCGCTCGGCCGTGCTGCACGACCCCATCCCCGAGCAGGTGTTCCGGGCGTTCTCGACCAACGTCGACGACCGGCGCGCGCGCCGGGCCGTCTCCCGCCCGCCGGCGGCCGGCGCGACCCGGGAGGTGGTCGGCCATGGCTGACCGGTTCGTCCTCGCCGTCGTCGGGCTCGCGGAGCTGGGCCACCTGCTCGAGGAGGGGAAGCCCGAGGACGTCGACGTGGTGACGGTCGCCGGCGGCCCCGGCGCCGACCGCCGGCTGGCGCAGGCGGTGCGCGGCGCCACCCGCGACAGCCTGCTGTGCGTCGTGGCCGACACGGGCGACGAGACCACCAACCGCCTGCCCGCCCGGCTGAGCCGGGGTGGCGTCCGGGTGGTTGCCCTCACCGGCCTGCCCGGCGCCAGCGGGCACTTCGGCGCGCACCCCAACCTGCGCACCCTCTCGGCGCCCTTCACCCTGGACGACGTGCTGGCCGAGCTGTCGGCACTGCCCGGCGACGTGCCCTTCCTCCTGCCGGTCACCGGCGGCGACCGGGTCTTCGGCGATGCCGCCGGGCCTGGCGCCGGGCGGGAGCCCGACCTCGTCGACGTGATCATCGGGCGCGACGACCACGGGACGGACGTCACCGGCCTCCCCGAACCGGGCGCCGGCTGGGACGTCGGCGACGGTGCGGTCGTGGGTCCGGCGGGCAGCCCCGGCCCCGTGGGCATGGCCGGCGACGGCGACCCCGACGACCCGCTCGGCGACTACGCCACCCCCGAGTTGGCGCCGGCGCTCGACGGGCTGCCGGCGTGGGCCCGCATCCCGACGCCGCCCCGGCCGGGCGGTGCGCCGGATCCCGTGCCCGGCTGGTTGGCCGGGCCCCACGGCGCCGGCGCCGCGACCGCGCCGCTACCGGCACCGCCGCCGGGGGCGCTCCCTGGCGGCGCCGCGGCGCCCGACCCGGCGCCGGGGTGGCTGGCGGGCGGCCAGGACGCCCCCGGCCCGCTGAGCGACTACGCGGCCCGGGCGCTGCACGACCCGCCGGTGGTCGCCGGCATGCCGCTGCCGGCCCGCCCGGCGACCGCCGGCCCGGCCCGCAGCGCCGTGCTGTCGATCTGCTCGTACAAGGGCGGCAGCGGCAAGTGCCTCACGGGCGACGCGCTCGTCACCGATCCGGTGACGGGCCTGCTCCGCCGGCTCGACGACGTGGTCCGCGACCCGGGCCACCGCGCGGTGCTCACCCTCGACGGCGACACCGTGCGGGCCGCACCGATCACGGCCAAGGTCGACTCCGGCGTGCAGCCGACGCTGCGGCTCGCGCTGCGGTCGGGGCGGTCGGTGACGGCCACGCCCCACCATCCCTTCCTCATGGCCGGCGGGTGGCGGCGGGCCGACCGCATCGCACCGGGCGAGGAGGTGGCGGTGCCGGCCCGGCTCCCCCTGCCCGAGCGGCCGTGCCGCCTCTCCGCGCCCGAGATGGACCGGCTGGTCGCGCACGTCGTCGGCGGGTGCGGCCGGCCGGGGACCGCGATGCCGGTCGCCGCCTTCCGGCTGCCCGGCGACCAGCTCGCCCGGCTGGTCGGCGCCGTGTGGGCGGCCGCCGGGCCCGGTCCGGGCGACGGCCCGCCCGCGGTGACGCTGGCCTCGGGGTCGCTGGCCCGGGGTCTCCAGCACCTGCTGCTGCGGCTGGGGATCCAGAGCGCGGTGACGCCGCTCGCTCTGCTCGCACCAGCAGGGGCGCCCGCATGGGCGGGACCCGCCGGGGGGTCCGGGCAGTCCGGGCAGCCGCCGGGTGGCGGCGCCCGGTCGGGACCGTGGCAGGTGGCGGTGCACCCCTCCGGCGTCGGTGCGCTCGCCGCCGTCACCGTGCGGGGCACTGCCGGGCGCGACCCGGCGCCCTCCGGCGGTGCCGGCGACGTGTTCTGGGACGAGGTCGTGGCGATCGCCCCGGCCGGCGACCAGCAGGTCTGGGACCTGAGCGTCGAGCCCACCCGGTGCTTCGTCGCCAACGACGTGGTCGTGCACAACACGACCACGGCGATGATGGCCGCGGGCGCGCTCGCCCGCGCCGTGGGGCCCGCCGGCAAGCGGGTGGCGCTGGTCGACGCCAACACGGCGCAGTCCTCGATCTCGACGATCGTGCGCCAGCCGCCGCGGGGCACGATCCTCGACCTCGTGCGCACCGATGTCGACGGCGACCTGCTCGCCGGTGCCCTCACGCCCGCGCCCGAGGTCGGATCGCTCGACATCCTCTTCGGCGCCCCCGACCTGCGCCGGGCCGACGACCGGCTGGTGACGCCCGCGCTGTACCGGCGGGTGGTGGCCGGGCTGCGCCGCACCCACGACTACGTGGTCGTCGACACGCCGGTGGCCGAGGCCGTCGGGCACGAGCTGTTCGACGACTTCGTCCTGCGCGACTCCGACCGGGTGATCGTGGTGGTCGACCCGAACCGCGAGACGATCGAGAACAACGTCGAATGGCTCGACATCATCGGCGACCCGGTCAGCGCGGGCGGCCGCAACTTCCCGCCCGAGCGGATCGGCATCGTGCTCAATCGGGCCGAGGAGTCGCTGGACTGGGACGCCGAGGCCGTGGGGCGCTACTTCCGCCGGTACCAGTTCCTGGGCGGCGTGCCCCACAGCGCGGCCGTGCAGCGGGCCGCCGACGACGGGTGCCTGCTCGACGCGTTCGACGCCGCGGTCGAGCGGGCGGTGCGGGGCGTGCTCGCCCACCTGGTCGCCGAGCCCGCTTTCGCCCCGGAGCCGCCGGCCGGGCGCTCGGGCGTCGACCGCTTCCTGGCTCGCCTGTTCGCCGGCCGGGGCGGTCGCTGACGCCGCTCGGGCACCACGCGCCCGCCAGCCCGCCCGCTGGCAGCCGCGTGCCCGCGCCCGCGCGCCCACCCTGACGGAATGCTCACCGTCGTGACTGCCGTCGCCCCGCGCCGCTCGAAGCGCTACACACCGCCCGCGCCCCGGGCCGATGCCGGGCAGAGCCGCGGGGCGAGGGGCGGTGCCCGTGGCCGCGGGCAGGCGCCCGGCAGCACCCGGGGCCGCGCCCCGGCGCCCGCCGGCGCGCACGGCATCGGTGGCACCCGGCGG
>DASTFE010000199.1:0-7733 GCA_035708905.1 Acidimicrobiales bacterium
CAGGCCGACGGCGTCTATATCGGCCTCGGCATCGGCGAGTACTCCGACGAGAGCGGCGGGTACGCGCAGCGCTTCGCCGACGAGCGCGGCCTCACGCTGCACACGATCGACCTGCGCGACGAGTACGGCTACGACATCCCGACGGCCGCCGCGGTCACGCGGCGCGTGCCGTGCTCGTCGTGCGGCATGTCGAAGCGCCACCTCATCGACGCCGCGGCGCTCGAGGGCGGCTACGACGTCGTGGCCACGGGCCACAACCTGGACGACGAGGCGGCGGTGCTGCTCGGCAACGTCCTCCACTGGCAGACCGAGTACATGGGCCGCCAGGCGCCGGTGCTGCCGGCCCGCGACGGCTTCCCCCGCAAGGTCAAGCCGCTCGTCCGCCTCGGCGAGCGGGAGACCGCCGCCTACTGCGTGCTGCGGGGCATCGACTACATCGTCGACGAGTGCCCCATGGCCGAGGGCAACCGCCACCTCCGCTACAAGGAGGCGCTCGACACCATCGAGGCGGCCTCGCCGGGCACCAAGCACGCCTTCTACTTCGAGTTCCTCGACAAGGCCGCCGACCGGTTCCGCCCCGAGGTCGCCGAGGCCCAGGCCGAGCTGCGGCCGTGCGCCCGGTGCGGCTCGCCCACCACCACCGAGGTGTGCGCGTTCTGCCGCCTCGTCGAGCGCACGGCCGGCGCGGAGCCCGTGCCGGTCGAGCTGCTGCGCGCCGGGCGGGGCCGCGCCCGGCGGAGGTCGGGCCGGTGAGCCGCCCCTTCGCCGCGGGCGACCAGGTGCTGCTGGTCGACGCGAAGAAGCGCCGCTACCTGGTGCGACTCGAGGCGGGTGGCGAGTTCCACACGCACGCCGGGGTGATCGCCCACGACGACCTCATCGGCGCCGACGAGGGCTCGAGCTTCCGGTCGAGCCGGGGGGCCGGCATGCTGGCCATCCGGCCGACGCTGGCCGAGTTCGTGCTCAAGATGCCCCGCGGCGCCCAGGTCATCTACCCCAAGGACCTGGGCCCGATCCTCATGCTCGCCGACATCTTCCCCGGCGCCCGGGTGCTCGAGTCGGGCGTGGGCTCGGGTGCCCTGTCGATGACGCTGGTGCGGGCGGGGGCGGTCGTGCGCGGCTACGAGCTGCGCGAGGACTTCGCCAACCGGGCGGTCCGCAACGTGGCCACGTTCCTGGGCGAGGGCGCACTCGACCGCTACGCCGTCGAGCACCGCGACGTGTACGAGGGCATCGACGAGGCCGACCTCGACCGGGTGGTGCTCGACCTGCCCGAGCCGTGGCGGGCCGTGAAGCACGCGGCCACGGCCATGCACCGGGGCGGGCTGCTGGTCGCCTACACCCCCCAGATCACCCAGGTCATCCAGCTGCGCGACGAGCTGCCGGTTCACGGCTTCGGCATGATGGACACGGTCGAGGTGCTGAACCGGGGGTGGCACATCGAGGGCCAGTCGGTCCGGCCCGACCACCGCATGGTGGCGCACACCGGGTTCCTGACGGCCGCACGGCTGCTGAGCTGACCGGCCGGCTGGGGAGCGTGGGGTGAACGTGTTCGACGTCGCGCTGGTCGTGCTCGCGGTGTTCGCGGCAGCGGGAGGCTACCGACTGGGCTTCGTGGCCCGCGCCGCCTCGTGGATCGGGCTCGCAGTGGGGGCGGTGGCCGGGGCCTTCCTGCTGCCCGAGGTGCTGCCCCAGGTGCAGGACGCCAGCGACGCCACCGTCACCCTGGTGGCGGTCGGGCTGCTGGTGGGCACCGCGCTGATCGGCCAGGCGCTGGGCCTCGTGCTGGGCAGCCGCCTGCACGCCGAGCTGCCCCCGGGGGCCGTCCGGCGCACCGACCAGGTGGCGGGCGGCCTCATCGGCATCGTGGGCGTGCTCGTGGCCGTGTGGCTGCTGCTGCCCGTGCTGGCCCACGTGCCCGGGTGGACCGCCGAGCAGGCGCGCGGCTCGGTCATCGCCCGCGAGGTGCGCTCGGCCTTCCCCGACCCGCCCGACACGCTCGAGGCGTTGCGCCGGGTCGTCGGCGAGGACCTGTCGCCCCAGGTGTTCGAGTCGCTGACGCCGGCGCCCGACACCGGGTCGAGCCCCGGCTCGAGCGGGGTGTCCACCGAGATGGCCAACCAGGTGGTGCGCTCGACGGTCAAGGTCGAGGGGGTGGCCTGCTCGCGCATCCAGGAGGGCAGTGGGTTCTTCGTGGCGGAGGACCTGGTCGTGACCAACGCGCACGTCGTGGCGGGCGAGGACGACTCGATCGTCGAGCTCTCGGACGGCTCGACGCTCGACGCCGACGTCGTGGCCTTCGACCCCCGGCGCGACCTGGCCGTCCTGCGCACACGGGGCGGGGGCCGGCCGCCGCTGCCGCTGGCCGACGCCGAGGTGGGCGAGACCGGCGGTGTCTTCGGCCGGCCGGGTGGCGGCCCGCTGGAGATCAGCCCCTTTCGGGTCGCCGACCGGATCACCGCCGTCGGGCGCGACATCTACGACTCGGGCAGCACCAGCCGCGACGTGCTGGTGCTGGCCTCCGACCTGGCCCCGGGCGACTCGGGATCGGCCCTGGTCGACCCGCAGGGGCGTGTCGTCGGCGTGGCGTTCGCCATCGCCCCCGACCGGCCGGGGGTCGCCTACGCGCTGGCGATCGACGAGCTCGAGGCCGTGCTGGCCGGCGACCTGTCGACCGAGCGCGACACGGGCGGCTGCCTGGTGTGACAGCCGCCCGGTGTACCTGGCTGACGACTACTCGACGTTGACGGCTATTCGACCTCGATGAAGATGCACTCGCCGGGGCACTCCTCGGCGGCCTCGATGGTGGCCTCCTCCTGGCCGGCGGGCACGGTGGCCAGGCCCTCGGCGCCACCCGGGTCGGAGAAGATCTTGTCGCCCTCCTTGACGTAGGCCAAGCCGTCGTCGAGCAGGGTGAACACGTCAGGGGCGATCTCTTCGCAGAGGCCGTCGCCCGTGCAGAGATCCTGGTCGATCCAGACCTTCATAGCGTGTCTCGCTCCTGCCTCGATGACGGGATGATGACCTGTCGGGCGCCTCGCTGTCGGGGCGCCTCCTCACCCCGCCAGACTAGTCACTCGCCGGATAAACGCGGCAATCTCGGAAGAAACTCTGCCGGAACACGGCGGACGTCGGGTCGGACGACAACCGGTGTAGGGTCCCGAACGGGTCTCGATGCGTCGCTCGACACGGGCGCATCGACCGATCGAGGAGGTGGTCGCCGTCACCGAGCACAACGACGAAGGTCGCGACGTCGAGCCTGGCGAGGACCAGGCCGCGTACATCGACCAGGTGCGCGCGCTCGAGGAAGAGGTGCTGGCCCTGCGCCGGCGGCTCCAGGACGCCCCCAAGCGCGTGCGCACCCTCGAGGAGCGGCTCCTCGAGACCAAGGGCCAGCTCGCCCAGGCGGTGGCCCAGAACGAGAAGCTCACCTACACCCTCCGCGAGGCGCGCGACCACATCAGCGCGCTGCGCGAAGAGGTCGACAAGCTCACCCAGCCGCCCTCGGCGTACGGCACCCTGCTGGCCCACAACGACGACGGCACGGTCGACGTGTACTCGGGCGGCCGCAAGATGCGCGTGGCGGTGCACCCGGCGATCGACGTCGACGAGCTGACCCGCGGCGGCGAGGTCGTGCTCAACGAGTCGCTCAACGTGGTGATGGCGCGCGCGCCCGAGACCAACGGCGAGGTCGTCACCGTCAAGGAGATCCTCGAGGACGGCCGGCGGGCCATCATCCTCGGCCGCGCCGACGAGGAGCGGGTCGCCGAGCTGTCCGAGGTCATCACCGGGGCGATGCTGCGCTCGGGCGACTCGGTGCTGATGGACCCCCGCTCCGGGTTGCTGCTCGAGAAGCTGCCCCGCCCCGAGGTCGAGGAGCTCGTGCTCGAAGAGGTCCCCGACATCAGCTACGGCGACATCGGCGGCCTCGACGAGCAGATCGAGCAGATCGCCGACGCGGTCGAGCTGCCCTTCCTGCACCAGGAGCTGTTCGCCGAGCACAAGCTGCCCGCGCCCAAGGGCATCCTGCTGTACGGCCCGCCGGGCTGCGGCAAGACGCTCATCGCCAAGGCGGTGGCCAACAGCCTGGCCAAGAAGGTGGGGGCGCGCTCGGTCGACGCCAACGCCAAGAGCTACTTCCTCAACATCAAGGGCCCCGAGCTGCTCAACAAGTACGTGGGCGAGACCGAGCGGCAGATCCGCCTGGTGTTCCAGCGGGCGCGCGAGAAGTCCGAGGAGGGCTGGCCGGTCATCGTGTTCTTCGACGAGATGGACTCGATGTTCCGCACCCGCGGCTCGGGCATCAGCTCCGACGTCGAGTCGACGATCGTGCCCCAGCTGCTCGCCGAGATCGACGGTGTCGAGTCCCTGCGCAACGTCATCGTCATCGGTGCGTCCAACCGCGAGGACCTGATCGACCCGGCCATCCTGCGCCCGGGCCGCCTCGACGTGAAGATCAAGATCGAGCGCCCCAACGAGACGGCGGCGTCGCAGATCTTCGCCCGCTACCTCACCACCGACCTGCCCCTCGACGAGGCCGAGGTTCGCGAGCTGGGCGGCGGCGACCCGCAGAAGTGCGTGCAGAGCTTCATCGAGCGCACGGTCGACGAGATGTACCGCACCGACCGCGAGAACGAGTTCCTCGAGGTCACCTACCAGAACGGCGACAAGGAGATCATGTACTTCAAGGACTTCGCGTCCGGGGCCATGATCGAGAACATCGTGCGGCGGGCCAAGAAGCTGGCCATCAAGCGCACGCTGGCCGGCGGCACCAAGGGCATCCGGCTCGCCGACATGATCGAGTCGATCCACCAGGAGTACAAGGAGCACGAGGACCTGCCCAACACCACCAACCCCGACGACTGGGCCAAGATCTCGGGCAAGAAGGGCGAGCGCATCATCTACGTCCGCACCATCGTCAACCACGACGACGGTGGCGCCGCCGGCGGCCGGGCGATCGAGCGGGTGGCGACGGGCCAGTACCTCTAGGTCGTGTGCGAGTCCGGGGCCTGACCGACACCAAGGAGGGCCGGTTCGTCGTCATCGCCCTGGTGGGCGGCACGCTGATGATCGGCGTCGCCCTCGGCAACGTGCTCATGGACGGCGCGGCCGACGCCACCGCCGACGAGGTGCGCAGCCTGCTGCGCCGCGAGCTGTCGACCGTGTCCGACGAGGCGATCGCGGGCTACCCGGCGTCGGCCGACGCCATCGAGGCGGCGGCGGTCGAGGCCCTCCGCGGCGAGCCGGTGCGGGTGCTCGGCACCACCGGGCGCGACGGCGACGTGGTCGTGGTCGTGCAGGCCGGCTGGGGATGGCAGGTCCGCTGCATCGAAGCCGAACTGCGGGGCGACGCCACCGTGCTGACCTACGTGCGGTCGCAGCACTGCTGATCGTCGCCCGGCCACGGGGACGGTAGGGTCCACCTCGTGGCGCTGCGCAAGATCATGGGTGTCGAGACCGAGTTCGGCATCATCGTGCGCGGCTCGGCCGAGTCCAACCCCATCGCCGCCTCGTCGGTGCTGATCAACGCCTACGTGCAGGAGATGGCGCGGGCCTCCGAGGGGGCGCGGGCCCACGCCAAGGTCGGGTGGGACTTCGAGGACGAGCACCCCGACATCGACGCCCGGGGCTTCGCCGCCGAGGGTGCGATGGCGCCTGAGGTCGAGACCCACCTGGTCAACGCCGTGCTCACCAACGGCGCCCGCTACTACGTCGACCACGCCCACCCCGAGTGCTCGACGCCCGAGTGCGCCGACCCCCGCGCCGTGGTCGTGTACGACAAGGCCGCCGAGCTGATCCTCCAGCGGTCGATGGCCGCTGCGGTGTCGCTGCTGCCCGACGGCCAGGAGATCGTCGTCTACAAGAACAACTCCGACGGCAAGGGCAACAGCTACGGCTGCCACGAGAACTACCTGATGGACCGGCAGGTCCCGTTCGGGCGCATCGTCACCCACGTGATGCCGCACTTCATCAGCCGCCAGGTCTTCACCGGGGCAGGCAAGGTCGGCACCGAGGTCGTGGGGCTCAGCTCGCAGGACGTGCCGTTCCAGCTCACCCAGCGGGCCGACTTCTTCGAGGAGGAGGTCGGGCTCGAGACCACGCTCAAGCGGCCCATCGTCAACACCCGCGACGAGCCCCACGCCGACGCCCAGCGCTACCGCCGCCTGCACGTCATCGTGGGCGACGCCAACCTGTCCGAGGTGGCCACGTTCCTCAAGGTGGGCACCACCGCGCTGGTGCTGTCGATGATCGAGGACGACTTCCTGCCCCGCGACCTCACGCCGGTCGCGCCCGTGGCCGCGCTGCGGCGCGTGTCCCACGACATGACGCTGCGCCGACCGATCGACCTGGTCGACGGCCCGTCGATGACCGCGATCGAGATGCAGTGGGAGTACCTCGACAGGGCCAAGAAGTACGCCGAGGTCCACGGGCTCGAGTCGATCGGCGCCGCCGACGTGGGCGACGAGGTGCTGCGGCTGTGGGAGCACGTGCTCACCGCCCTCGAGACCGATCCGACGTCGCTCGCCCACCAGCTCGACTGGGTGGCCAAGCACCGGCTCATCGAGGGCTACCGGGCCCGGCACGACCTGCGCTGGGACGACCCCCGCCTCGCCGCCATGGACCTGCAGTACCACGACCTGCGCCCGGGTCGCAGCCTGGCCGCCCGGGTGGGCCTGCAGCGCCTCACCAGCGACGCCGAGGTGGCCGCGGCGGTGACCGAGCCGCCCACCGACACCCGGGCCTGGTTCCGGGGCAAGTGCCTGCAGCGGTGGGCCGGCCAGATCGTCGCGGCCAACTGGGACTCGATGGTCTTCGACATCGGCGACGACCCGCTACGGCGCGTGCCGATGATGGACCCGACACGTGGAACAGAGGCGCATGTGGGTAGGTTGATGGCGGAAAGCACGACGAGCGCTGAGTTGTTGGACCGGTTGGGTCAGTGAGCAGACGAGGTGCAGGGGCATGGCTGAACGAGAGATGAAGAAGAAGTCCACCCCCGCTCGTGAGGAGCAGGAGGTCGTCGACGAGGCGCCCGCCACCTCCGAGCAAGGAGAGAAGATCAAGGCCGAGCTCGACGACCTGCTGGACGAGATCGACGAGGTGCTCGAGTCCAATGCCGAAGACTTCGTGAAAAGCTACGTTCAGAAAGGCGGCGAGTAGCCCTGAGATGGGCTGAAAAGCTCACTGTCACACCTCACCGCTATCCTGCCGGGCGCTTCCCCAGTTCGACGATGGGGAGGCGCCTGTGCCGTTTTCGAAGACGTGTCGCGCATGCGGCGACACCAAGCCCCTCGACCAGTTCTACCGCGACGCTGCTGCCCGAGACGGACGCCGGCCCGAATGCAAGTCGTGCACCGCGGCGCGCAGGAAGGCCTGGTACCTCGCAAACCGTGAACGCGAGATCGCCCGGGTCAGGAAGTGGCAGCGAGAGAACCCCGGCCGGGTGAACGACAATCACCGGCGCAACAACGCACGGCCCGAACGCAAGCGGGCGCTGCGCGATCAGTACTACCGCCGCACGTTCGGCATCTCGGCCGACGACGTCGACGCGCTGCTCGAGGCCCAGGGGGGCGGGTGCGCGATCTGCGGCGAGCGACCGGCGCGCGTCGCCAGCCTGCACCTCGACCACTGTCACGAGACCGGTGCCGTGCGCGGCATCCTCTGCCTGTCGTGCAATCAGGGCCTGGGGAAGTTCCGCGACGATCCCGGGCTGCTCGACGCCGCGGCGCGAT
>DASTFE010000200.1:0-38631 GCA_035708905.1 Acidimicrobiales bacterium
GACCTGGAACGAGGCGAACACCGGCGCCCAGGCCTCGTGCAGGGCCATGAAGTCACCGATCCAGCCCGTGAGGTGGGCCAGTCCCGCGGCGTCGGGGGTGACGCGCCCGAGCCGCTCGGCGAGCGCCACCATCTCGTGGCCGAGCCGGCCGGCCAGCGCCCAGAACACGTCGTCCTTGGACGAGAAGTACTGGTAGAACGCGGGGCGGGAGCAGCCGGCCTTCTCGGTGACGAGCTCGACGCGGGCCTCGGCAAAGCCGACCTCCCCGAACACGTCGAGCGCCGCCGCGAGGATGCGCCGCTGCGTGTCGCTGCCGCGTTCGCCCACGAGCGGGTTCGTGCCGAACGGCGCCCTCCGCACGATCTCCGCGTCCATCGGGGCCACGCTAGCCAGCACGCGAGGGCTAATCTAACGGCGACGTCACAGTCGTGATCTCGGGGACGGCGATGCAGGTCGACGGTCTGAACCTGGCGGCGGGAGCGTCGTGACCGCGCGCACCCTGGCCGATCGCATGGCGACGATGACGTGACCGGCGCGCCCTTCCGGGTGCAGCCGGCGCTGGACGACGAGAACCGCTTCTTCTGGACCTCGGGGAAGGACGGCCGGCTCCGGTTCCTCCGGTGCCAGGCGTGCGGGCACTACCTGCACCCGCCGCTGCCCCGCTGCCCCGTCTGCGGCGCCCGCGACGTCGCCCCCGAGCCGGTGAGCGGCCGAGCCGAGGTGTTCTCGTACACGGTGAACCACCAGCCGTGGGACGGGGGCAGCGAGCCCTACGTGATCGCCCTCGTCGAGCTCCCCGAGCAGCAGGGCCTGCGCCTCACCACCAACATCGTGGGCTGCGAACCCGACGAGGTCCACATCGGCATGCCCGTCCAGGTGGCGTTCGAGCAGCGGGGCGACGTCTGGTTCCCCCTCTTCGAGCCGGTGGCCGCGCCGTGATGCCGCCGTGACCGAGGTCGAGCGGCGGGCGGTGATCTCGGGCGTCGGCCAGTCCGACGTCGGGCGCAGGCTGGGCCGCAGTGGACTCGACCTCACGATCGACGCCGCCCTCGCCGCGATCGCCGACGCCGGGCTGGCCCCCGCCGACATCGACGGCCTCGCGACGTACCCGGGTGCCGGCATGGGCGGCGCCGGGTTCGCCGGGCCCGGATCGCCCGAGGTGCAGGACGCCCTCCGGCTGCAGCTGAGCTGGCACGCGGGCGGCGTCGAGGGTCCCGCCCAGCTGGCGGCGGTGGTCAACGCCGTGCTGGCGGTAGCCGCCGGCCTGGCCCGCCACGTGCTCGTCTACCGGACCGTCACCGAGTCCAGCGCGCAGGGTGGCGGCGGTCGCCAGGGGATCGGACTCGGCGGCGCCGGGGGCGGCGGGGGCGGCGGAGGAGGACCGCGCATCAGCGGGCAGTTCCAGTGGAGCATCCCGTTCCGGGCCTACTCGGCGGCCAACTGGCTGGCCATGAACGCCCAGCGGCACTTCCACGAGTTCGGCACCACGTCCGAGCAGATGGCGATGATCGCCCTCAACGGCCGCCGCAACGCGGCGCTCAACCCCAAGGCGGTCTACCGCGACCCCATGACGCTCGACGACTACTTCGCCTCGCGCATGGTGACGAGCCCCTTCCGCCTGTTCGACTGCGACGCGCCCGTCGACGGCTCGACGGCGCTGGTCGTGTCGGCCGCCGAGCACGCCCGCGACGTCGACCACCCGGTCGCGCGCGTCGAGGCGGTGGGCACGGCGCTGCGGGGCCGGCCGTCGTGGGACCAGTTCGACGACATGACCACCATGGCCGCCCGCGACGCCGGCGCCCACCTCTGGTCCCGCACCGATCTCCGGCCCGAGGACGTCGACGTCGCGGAGCTCTACGACGGCTTCAGCTTCCTCACCATGGTCTGGCTCGAGGCGCTCGGGTTCTGCGGTCGGGGCGAGTCCGGCCCGTTCGTCGAGGGCGGGCGGCGCATCGCCCTCGACGGTGCCCTTCCCCTCAACACCCACGGCGGCCAGCTCTCCGCGGGGCGGCTCCACGGCTTCGGCTTCGTCCACGAGGCCTGCCTCCAGCTGCGGGGCGAGGCCGGCGACCGGCAGGTGCCGGGTCGGCGGGTCGAGGTGGCGGCCGTCGCCAACGGCGGCGGCCCCGTCGCCGGCGCCATGCTGCTCACCCGCGAGGGCGGGTGATCGCGTTCGGCCACGACGCCCGGGTGGGCCGCCTCAGGCCACGTTCATCAGCCGCGACAGGTTGCCGCCCATCACCTTGGCGATGTCGTCGTCGGGGAGCCCGGCGAGGTCGTCGACGAAGCTGATGGGATCGGCCAGGCCCTCGGGGTGGGGGTAGTCGGATCCGAACAGCACGTTGTCGGCGCCGAGCAGCGCCACGAGGCCCTTGGGGTCGTCCTCGTGGAACGGGTGCACGAAGACGTTGCGCGTGAACACCGCCACCGGGTCCTCGTCGAAGAGGTACGGGTGGAAGGCGTACGCCCGCTCCATGTCGTGCACGAGCGGGCGCACCCAGGCGCTGCCGTTCTCGACGGGGGCGATCTTGAGCCTCGGGAACCGGGTGCAGAGCCCGTGGCCGATGGCCGACGCGATGGTGTCGGTGATCGCCCGGTGCTGGTGCCCGACGATCGCCGCGAAGCCGGAGCCGCCCGTGAACGGCGTGAACTCGTCGTCGCGCAGACCCTCCCACTCGTTGAGGTAGCGCTGGTAGCCGCTGTCGGAGGCGTGCATGCCCACGACCACGTCGGCCTCTTGCACCAGCTTCCAGAACGGGTCGAACTCGGGGAGGGCGAACGACCGGGGTCCGCGCAGGCCCGGCACGGGCGCCGGGCGCACGAGGATGATGCGGGCGCCCCGCTCGACCACCCACTCGAGCTCGTCGATGGCCCGCTCGACGATCGGCAGGGTCACGACGGGCACCGGGAAGATCCGGGCCTCGTAGTCGAAGGTCCAGTGCTCGTGCATCCACCGGTTGAGCGCGTGGATCACGGCGTGGGTGGCGTCGGGGTCGTCGCGCAGCCGCTCCTCGACGAGGCTGGCCAGTGTCGGCCACATGAGCGCCCGGTCGATGCCCAGCTCGTCCATCAGCTCGAGGCGGGGGGCGGGCTCCCGGAAGGCGGGAAGCGACTCGATCGCCCGGCCCATGATCTCCCGCCGGCTCCTGCCCTCCGGGTTGCCGACCTTGAAGTACTCCTCCTGGGCGCCGGGAGCGGCCACCCGCTCGAAGGTGGGGTTGGGGATGTACTCGCTGATGCGCCCCTTGACGGCGATCTTCGTGCGGCCGTCGACCTGCACGTAGCGGATCAGGCCGGCGTAGCGGTCGGGGAGGTGCCTCGTGAGCGCGTCCGTCGTCTCGTACATGTGGTTGTCCGCGTCGAACACCGGGAAGTCGAGCTGACGAGGCGGCATCGTGGGGCCCCCTGACCACACACGTGACGTTGCTGTTAGACAACTATACGACGGCGTCCCGGACCCACGACTCAGAGGATGGCGCCCGACTCCTTCATCGCCGTGATCTGCTCCCAGTCGTAGCCCACCTCCAGCAGCGCCACCTCGGTGTGCTCGCCGTGCTCGGGGGCCCGCTCGACCCGCACCGGCTCCTCGTCGAACTGGGCGGGGCTGGCGACGAGCTGCACCTGCTGGCCGTTGCCGGCCGTCATGGCGGGGAGGTAGCCGTTGGCGACCACCTGGACGTCCTCGTACAGCTCGTCGAGGGTCTGGAACGGGCTCCACACGCCCTCGAACGTCTCGAGCACCTGCCTCCAGTGGGACAGCGGACGGCTGCCGAACGCCTCGTCGAGGCGGGCCATGCACTCGGCCGCGTTCCGGGCCCGGGCGGCCGAGTCGCGGAACCGCGGGTCGGTGGCCATGTCGGGCACGCCCAGGCGCTCGACGAAGTCGGCCCAGTGCCTGTCCGACTGCAGCAGGATGAGGGCGATGTAGCGGTCGTCGCCCGTCCGGTACGTCGCGACACCCGGGTTGCCGGTCTTGGTGCGGTCGCCCTGGGGGATCTTCGAGAAGCCGAACAGCTTCGAGGCGATGATCATCGGCGAGATCTGCCACATGGCCGTGGCCAGCAGCGAGACGTCGACCACGCTCGGCTCGCCCGTGCGCTCGCGCTTGAGCAGCGCCGCGGCGATGGCACCGGCGGTGGCGAGCCCGCCCATGACGTCGCCGAACGCCGGCGTGGGCTGCCCCGGGGGCCAGCCGTCGCGGTCGGGCATGGTCGCCCCCACACCGCCCCGGGCCCAGAAGGCCGCCCCGTCGTAGCCGCCCTTGTGGGCCTCCGGCCCGCGGGGGCCGGCGCCCGAGCCACGGGCGACGATCAGCGCCGGGTTGCGGGCCCGCAGGTCCTCGGTGTCGATGCGCAGCTTCCTGCGGACCTGGGGCAGGTAGCTGGTGAGGACGACGTCGGCGGTCTCGACGAGCCGCATCAGCGCCTCGTGGCCCTCGGGGTGGGTGATGTCGATGCCCACCGAGCGCTTGCCGCGGTTGGGTTGCTCGACCATGAAGTTGACGGCCCCCGGGCCGCCGGGGATCAGGCCGGAGGTGACGAGCCCCCGCTGCGGGTCGCCGGTCACGGGGTGCTCGACCTTGAGGACCTCCGCGCCCCAGTCGACGAGCACCGAGCCCCCGGACGGGACGAACATCCAGCTGGCGATCTCGATGATGCGGATGCCGTCGAGCGGCAGCCGACCTTCCCCGGGCGCGCTCACCAGACCAGCTCCAGGTTCTCGACCGAGCGGAGCCCCGGCGAGTAGCGCAGCTCGACGCCGTCCGCGATCCGGTAGTCCGGGACGGCGCTGTGCCACTCCTCGAGCGCCACGCGCAGCTCCATCCGCGCCAGGTGCGATCCCAGGCAGCGGTGGGGGCCGCCGCCGAACGCGATGTGGCGGTTCTCGGCCCGATCGAAGTCCACGGAGTCGGCGTCGGGCCACGCTCGCTCGTCGGTGTTGGCCGAGCCGAGCATCGCCGTCACCACCCTGCCACTCGGCACCGGGCAGCCGCCGACCTCGGTGGCCTGCGTGGTGATGCGCACCACGCCCTGCACCGGCGTCTCCCACCGCAGCATCTCCTCCACGGCGTGGGGGATCAGCGACGGATCCTCGACCAGCCGGCGCCGGTGGTCGGCGTGCCGGGCGAGGTAGCTCAGCATGCAGTCGAGCGAGGCCGTCACCGTGTCGAGGCCCGCGAGGAAGAACAGGTAGCCGATGTCGAGCACGTCGTCGTTCGTGAGGCGGTGACCGTCCACCTCGGCGTCGAGGAACATCGAGAGGAAGTCGTCGGCCCGCTGCTCCGTGCGCTCGTCCACGGCCTCCTGCAGCACGGCGTAGATCCGCTGGCCGACCTCGGCGGTGTAGCGCGCCCGCTCCGCCCTCGTCCTGACCGGCGGCCGGATGATGCCGTCCTTCAACCGCAGGAACTCGTCGGCCCGGCTCAGCGGCAGGCCCAGCAGGCGGAGGAACACGGTCGTGGGCAGCGGCTCGGCCACGGCGGTGTGGAAGTTGCAGCGGCCCTGGTGCACGACGGCGCCGATCAGGTCACGCACCAGCGCCCGGGTGCCGTCCTCGAGCAGGGCGACGCGCTTGGGGGCGAAGATCGGGTCGAGCAGCTTGCGGTAGGTGCGGTGCCGCGGCGGGTCGATCTGCAGCGGGATGAGCGGGCGCACCTGGCCGATGGATGCCGCGTCGATGCCGGAGCTGAAGATCTCGGGGTGCTGGAGCACGTGGCGGACCTCGGCGTCGCCGCCGACCAGGAGCCCCATCGCCTCGCCCACGTCCACCACGGGACCGGCGTCACGGAGGAGCCTGAAGCCCTGCTGCGGGTGGGCGAGCGCCTCGGGGTCTGCCTCGCCGCCCGTCATGCTCAGGTCGGACATCGGGCCCCCTCGCGCGACCGGTGGAGAACCCCTTTCTAGCGCGGATCTAACATTGGCGTCACGTAGCTGGGTCGTGTCGGCCGCCACGAGAGGGGTCGAACGTCGTGCCGCTCAGGGCGCGCAGTCCACGGCGACGTCGAGCGCGGCACACATCTGGCGCATGCGTTCGTCGCTCAACCGGCCGAGCCGCCCGACGAGCACCGCGGTCGACACGCTCTCGACGGAGTCGAGGTTGGCCGCGCTGCGTCGCGGGACCGGGTCGTCACCCGGCTCGAGCACGACCTCGCTCTCGAGCCCCCGGATCGTGGTTGTGCAGGGAGCGACGAGACTCCGCCGTAGCCTCGGGATCGCGGCGTCGCGGGACATCACGACGACCGGGCGCCGCCCGATCTGGGGAAGCTCGCACCACCACACCTCGCCCCGCCGTGGTTGGGTCGTCACGACGCGGCGGCGGCCTCGCGAAACGACGCCAGGTCACCCCACTCGTCCGGCTCACTGAGGGGGTGCTCGTCGTACGCGCGGTAGGCGGCATCGATCTCGCTGGCCCGGTGCCGCGCGAGATAGGCATGGAGGGCATCGTCGAGCAGTGCGGCGTCCGTCGAATCGCCCCCCAGGCGCCGCGCCTGCTGCAAGAGCGCGGCATCGACCGTCGTGCTCACACGGACCCGGGGCATGCCATGACTATGCCACTGTCGTGCCACCATCGCAACAGAGGTTGGGGACCGCGTCGTCGGGCAGCCTGATGCCCCGCTCGGCGCACGCCGCGGCCACCGCCTCGGGGAACACGTTCTGCACCAGGAACAGGTCGCGCGCCATGTTGTAGGCGGGGGCCAGCTCCTTGGCGTAGCGCTCGAAGTACATGAGCTGCTTGCTGACCAGCACCAGCTCGCGGACCGAACGGGCGCCGTACTCGCGCTGCAGCTCGACCTGCTGGCGCAGCAGCGCCGCCAGGCTGACCTCGCCGATGGTCATGTCGAACATCGGGTCGAGCACCAGCTTGAGGCGGGCGGCCACCTCGTCGACCGGGCCGACGTCGTCGGACAGGATGCCGATCGACTGCCACGACCGCACGATGCGGGTGTAGTCGCCGTCGATCATCACCGTGTACTGGGCGTCGCGCACCGCCTGGCGGTGGGCCCGAGGCAGCTCGCCCATGATGCCGAAGTCGAGGTATGCCGCCCGGCCGTCGTCGAGCACCCAGATGTTGCCGGCGTGCACGTCGCCGTGGAAGGGCCCGTGCACCAGCACGGCCTCGAGCCAGACCTTGAGCCCGCGCCGCAGCACCAGCTCGCCGTCGATGCCCCGGGCCCGCACCTCGGCGAAGTGGTCCATCGGCGTGCCGAACAAGCGCTCCATGCAGATCACGCGCGGACCGCAGTGATCCCAGTAGACCTCGGGGGCCGTGATCCAGCCGTTGTCGCCGAAGTCGCCGATGTGGCCGCGGAACTCGGTCTGGCGGTGGGCCTCGAGGGCGAAGTTCAACTCCTCGTTGGTGACCTGGTGCAGGTCCTCGACCATGCCGGGGACGTTGAGCAGGTGGCCCGTGCGGGTGCGGTCGACCACGCGGGCGATGCGGTACATGATGCGCAGGTCGCGGTTCATGCGGTCGGCGATGCTCGGGCGCTGCACCTTCACCACGGCCGCCCGCCCGTCGCGCAGGACGCAGCCGTGCACCTGGGCGATCGACGCCGCCGAGAGGGGCGCCTCCTCGAAGCCGGCGAACACCTCCGAGGCGGCCGCGCCCAGGTCGTCCTCGACGATGCGCAGCACCTCGTCCGCCGGGAAGGGCGGCACGTCGTCGAGCGTGCGCAGGCAGGCGTCGGCCAGCACGGGCGGGAACATGCCCGGCGACGAGGCGATCATCTGGCCCAGCTTCACGAACGTCGGCCCGAGCGCCATGAAGGCCTCGACCAGGGCGGCGCTCGCCGTGGCGCCCAGCGCCTGCCGGGCCGCGGCGTCACGCCGCAGCCGCACGACGGCGGCCGGGTGGCGCAGGCCGTGCACCACCAGCGCCCGCACGACGCGGAACAGCAGCACGACCCAGATCTCGACCCCGCGCACCAGCTCGCGCGCGCCGAAGCGCGTGAGGCTGGGCGGCGACGGGGAAGGCGGCGGCGTCACGCCCCGCAGCATGGCACCCCGCCCGCGACCTCGCCCCGTCGCTAGAACGCGTTCTACTCTGAGGCCGTGGACATCGACGACACGCCGGAGGAAGCCGCGTTCCGCGCCGAAGCGCGCGACTGGCTCGACGCCCACGCCATCCCCAAGGGCCACCCGGACGACTTCTCGCTGGGGCTGTGGACCGGCGCCTACGACGAGGAGACCTACGTCCGCCGCTGCCAGCAGTGGCAGCGCACCCTGTTCGACGGCGGCTGGGCCGGCATCACCTGGCCCAAGGCGTACGGCGGCCGGGGCGGGCGGCCGATCCACCAGGTGATCTTCAACCAGGAGCAGGCCGGCTACGGCGTGTCGAACGGCGCCTTCATGATCTCGATCGGCATGGCCGGCCCCACGATCCTGGCGCACGGCAGCGACGAGCAGAAGGACCGGTTCCTGCCGCCCATGCTGCGGGGCGACGAGATGTGGTGCCAGCTCTTCAGCGAGCCGGGCGCCGGCTCGGACCTCGCCGCGCTGGCCACCCGGGCCGAGCCCGACGGCGACGAGTGGGTCGTCACCGGCCAGAAGGTGTGGACGTCGTCGCCCGGCCGGGCCCGCTGGGGCATGCTGCTCGCCCGCACCGACACGGGCGTCCCCAAGCACCGCGGCATCGGCTACTTCCTGCTCGACATGGCGACGCCCGGCATCGAGGTGCGCCCGTTGCGCCAGATGACGGGCGAGAGCCACTTCTCGGAGGTGTTCCTCGACGGCGTGCGGGTGCCCGCGTCCGCCATGCTGGGCGGGCCGGGCGACGGCTGGCGGATCGCGCAGACGACCCTCACCAGCGAGCGGTCGTCGATCGCCGGCGGCACGGGCGCCACGCCGGAGGGGCTCGTCGCGCTGGCCCGCGCGCTGGGCGCCGCTGGCGAGCCGCTGGCCCGCCAGCGGCTCGTCGACGCCCACATCCGCTACGAGCTGCTGCGGTTCCTGCGCTACCGCAACCAGACCGCGCTCAGCCAGGGGCGGAAGCCCGGCGCCGAGGCGTCGGTGATGAAGCTCGCCTTCGCCCGGTACATGAAGGCGCTGACCGAGGCGGCCATCGGCGTCCAGGGCGCCCACGGCCTGCTGGCCGGCGACGACGTCGTCGACGACGGCATGTGGCTGCGCCGCTTCCTCCACTCGCCGTCGCTGCGCATCGCCGGCGGCAGCGACCAGGTGCAGGCCAACATCGTGGGGGAGCGGGCGCTCGGGCTGCCCCCCGAGCCGCGCCAGGACAAGGAGGTCGCCTTCCGCGACCTGGTCCGGCTGCTTCGGTAGGTTCACGCACCGATGGCCGACGCCCCCACCGCCCCCACCGCTGCGGCGCTGACCAGGAGCCAGGCCGCGCGCCGCGAGCGCGTCATCCGGGCGGCGCGCGAGCTGGGGGCCGAGGGCGGCTACGACGCCGTGCAGATGCGCGACGTGGCCACCCGGGCCGAGGTGGCGCTCGGCACGATCTACCGCTACTTCCCCTCCAAGGACGCCCTGCTGCTGGCCGTCATGGTGCAGTGGCTGGGCGACCTCGAGGCCCGCGTCACCCGCCGGCCCCCGGCCGGCGGCACCACCGTCGAGCGCATCATGGACGTGCTCGACCGGGCGTTGCGGGCCATGGACCGCGACCCCCGGCTCACCGCCGCGGTCATCGGCGCCATGACGGCCGGCGACCCGGCCAGCGTGCCGGCGATCAACGAGGTCACCCGGGCGATGGCCCGGATCATGCAGTCGGCGTTCCCCGCCGACGTCGACCCCGCCCTCGAGGCCTCGGCCGCCAAGGCGCTGGGCCACGTGTGGTGGTCGGCGACGATCTCCTGGGCCAACGGCATGGGCGACATCGGCTGGGTGGCCGGCGAGCTGCGCGAGGCCGCCGAGCTCGTCGCCGACCGCTTCGGCTGACGGCGGGCCCGCCATCTACGCTGCGCCCCCGACCACCGGGGTGCTGACCGAGGGGAAGACCAGCCATGCGCGCAGCCGTGCTCCGCAACACCGGCGACGAGAAGCTCGAGATCCGCGACGACGTCGAGCTGGGGCCGGTCGGCCCGGACCAGGTCAAGGTCGCCGTCCACGCCACGGGCGTCTGCCACTCCGACGTGTCGGCCATGAACGGCACGATCCCGCAGCCGGCGCCGTTCGTGCCCGGGCACGAGGGCGCGGGCGTCATCGCCGAGGTGGGCGAGGGCGTCACGTCGGTCGAGGTCGGCGACCACGTGATCATCGCCTGGAGCGCACCCTGCGGCGCCTGCCGGTACTGCATCGACCGCCAGCAGCCGAACCTGTGCATGGACGTGCAGATCGCCAACGCGGCCGCCGCCCACTTCCACCAGGACGGCTCGCCGATGTTCGGCCTGGCCGGCGCGGGCACCTGGGCCGAAGAGCTGATCATGCCGCACCAGGGCGTCGTGAAGATCGATCCCGACACGCCGCACGAGATCGCGTCCCTCGTGGGCTGCGGGGTGATGACCGGGGTCGGCGCCGCGCTCAACACGGCCCGCGTCACGCCCGGCTCGTCGGTCGTCGTGTTCGGCTGCGGCGGGGTCGGCATCTCGGCCATCCAGGGTGCGCGGGTGGCCGGTGCCGCCGAGATCGTGGCCGTCGACCTCGTCGACACCAAGCTCGAGGCGGCCCAGCGCTTCGGTGCCACGCACGCCGTCACGCCCGACGAGCTCGACGGCGCCAAGGCGCGGATCACGGGCGGCGACGGCTTCGACTTCGCGTTCGAGGCCATCGGCCTGCCCCAGACCATGCGCGCCGCCTACGACGCGGTGCGCCGGGGCGGCACGGCCTGCATCATCGGCGTCGGGCGGGTCGACCAGGTGCTCGAGCTCAACGCCCTCGAGCTGTTCTTCGACGAGAAGACGCTCAAGGGCTCGTACTACGGGTCGGGCGACGTCCGCAGCGACTTCGCCCGGATGCTGCGCCTGTGGCGCACCGGCCGGCTCGACCTCGAGGGCATGATCTCGCGGCGCATCGACCTCGGCGACGTCAACGACGCCGTCGCCGACCTCAAGTCCGGCACGGTCATCCGGTCGGTCATCTCCTTCTGAGCGAGGATGCCGCGCTCCGGCGCGCGCACGTGTTAACTTGCCCGACGCCGGCGACGCATCACTGCCGCCGTGCCTGGCGGGGAGCCCCGCACCGAACACGACAGCGGTGCCGCGCGGGTCGGCACCAGGAGCTTGGGGAGAATGATGACCACTGCGCAACGCCAGCGTCGGCGTCCTCGCGCGTCGACACTCGTCGCCGGCCTCGCCGTCGCCATCGGCCTCGTGCTCGGTGTGGTCGCACCTGCGGCCGCGGCCAGCCAGGCCGAGTTCCTCGGGGCGATCGCGAGCGAGAGCGGCCAGATCCACGGCACGGCCGACGGCAACACCCGGACGTGGACCGCCGGCCTGTTCAAGGTCAAGATCGACGGCGTCGAGAGCCGGGCCTACTGCATCGACATCCTGACGCCCATCGACAAGGGCGCCGTCCTCGACGAGACCGACTGGGCCACCTCGGGCGTCGACAACCTGGCCAAGGTCGAGGCGATCCTCCGCTGGTACCACCCCAATGGCGATGGTCCCGACGGTCACACGATCACCGGCAGCAACGCCGAGAAGGCCATGGCCACCCAGGCCGCCATCTGGCACTACACCGACGGGTTCGACCTGACCGACGACGCCAGCAAGAACCCGCAGACCGTCATCGACAACTACAAGACGATCCTCGCCGCGGTCGAGGGCGGGCTCGAGGGCTTCGGCGAGCCCAGCGTCACGCTGTCGATCACGCCGCCGGCCGACACGCAGGGCAACGCCGGCGAGCTGGTCGGCCCCTACGTCATCAACACCAGCGCCACGTCGGTGACGCTCGAGGTCTCCGAGGGCATCACCCTGCACAACGAGGACGGCTCGCCCTTCACCGGCGAGGTGGTCGACGGCACGCAGGTGTGGCTCAAGTCCGACAACGAGGGTGAGGGCACCATCAGCGCCTCGGCGACGGCCGAGGCGGGCGCGGGCCGGGTCTTCTTCAAGAAGAAGCAGCAGCGCCTCATCCTGGCCACCACGGTCGAGATCGAGGCCTCCGACAAGGCGCACGTCGAGTTCAAGACGCCGCCGCCCACCACGGCGCCGCCCACGACGGCCCCCGAGACCACCACCACGGTCCCGGACACCACCACCACCGAGGTCGACGAGACCACCACCACCACGGCGCCGGCCACGACGGCCACCACGGCACCGACGCCCAGCGGTGGCCTGCCGGTCACCGGTGCGCAGTCGCTGGTGCTGGTGGGCCTGGCGGCCGTGCTGCTGGCCGTCGGCACCGCCTTCGGCATCGTCAGCCGCCGCCGCAAGCTCGAGGGCTGACGACCACCGCTCATCGCTGAGCACGCGTACCGGAGGGGGCCTGCGGGCCCCCTCCGTCGCGTCCGCCCCCTGCGGGCTGTGCTAGAAACGACCCCCGGGTAGAACCTGTTTCACTTGTGGGGGAGGTGGCATGTCGGAAGCCGAGGTCCTGTCGGCGCCGCTCGTGCTCGAGTATCCGTTCAAGCGCACCGTCGGACCCGTGCAGAGCGCGTTCCTGACCGGGCTGCGCGAGGGCGTCGTCCTGGGCGTGCGCACGGCGGACGGCCGGGTGCTGTGCCCACCGGTCGAGTACGACCCCGTCACCAGCGAGGAGCTGACCGAGCTGGTGGAGCTGGGCGAGACCGGCACGGTCACCACCTGGTCGTGGGCGCCCGCCCCCCGGCCCGGCCAACCCCTCGACCGGCCCTTCGCCTGGGTGCTGGTGCAGCTCGACGGCGCCGACACCGGCCTGCTGCACGCGCTCGACGCCGGCTCGCCCGACGCCGTGTCGTCCGGCCTGCGGGTGCGCATCCGGTGGCAGGACGAGCGGCAGGGCGCCATCGGCGACATCGCCTGCTTCGAGCCAGCCGGCGACGAAGCGAGCGCCCCGTGAGCGGCGTCGTGCTGCCCGAGCGCCTGCAGGGTGTCGAGCCCGTGCGCAGCATCCGGGCGCCGGCCCGGCTCGAGTACCGCTACACCGCCGGCCAGGCCACCACCCGGTTCCTGCGCGGCATCGCCCGCAAGCAGATCCTGGGCGAGCGCTGCGGCCGCTGCGGCAAGGTGATCCTGCCGCCCCGCGGCTCGTGCCCGAGCTGCGGGGTGCCCACCAGCGAGCAGGTCGAGCTGCCCGACCGGGGCATCGTCACCACCTTCTGCGTGGTCAACGTCAAGTTCTCGGGGTCGGCCATGGAGCTGCCCTACGTGTGCGCCACCGTGCTGCCGGACGGCGGCGACATGGGCCTGTTCGGCATGATCCAGGAGGTCCCGTTCGACCAGGTGCGCATGGGCATGCGGGTCGAGGCCGTCTGGGTCGACGACGACGAGCTCACCCACGACCTGGGCTCGATCAAGTGGTGGCGTCCCACCGGCGAGCCCGACGCCGACTACGACAGCTACCGGGAGCACGTGTGAGCGAGCGCAGCGAGCGAACCATGAGCACAGTGCGGTACCCGGCCCGAAGGGCCGACGCATCATTGCGTGCATCCCGAAGGGTGCACCGATGATGCGGGACGTCGCCGTCGTCGCCTTCGCCCAGTCGCACCACGTGCGGCGCGAGCAGCACCGCAACGAGGTCGAGATGCTCATGCCGGTGCTGCACCAGGTCAAGTCCGACCTGGGCATCGACCAGTCGCAGATCGACTTCACGTGCTCGGGCAGCACCGACTACCTGGCCGGCACCGCCTTCAGCTTCGTGATGACGCTCGACGGGGTGGGTGCCTCGCCGCCCATCAGCGAGAGCCACGTCGAGATGGACGGTGCCTGGGCCCTGTACGAGGCCTGGGTCAAGATCCAGACCGGCGCCGCCGACACCGCCCTGGTGTACGGCTACGGGAAGTCGTCGCCGGGCTCGCTGCCCGACGTGCTGTCCCGCCAGCTCGACCCCTACTACCAGGCGCCGCTGTGGCCCGACAGCATCGCCCTGGCGGCCCTCCAGGCGCGTGCCTGCCTCGACGCGGGCGTCACCACGGTCGAGGAGATGGCCGCCGTCGCGGTCCGCCGCCGACGCGCCGCCGTCGACAACCCCTTCGCCCAGCTGCAGGGGTCCGACGACCCCGCCGTGCTGCTTACGGAGCCCGAGATCGCGGCGCCCCGGCGCCGCCACGACTGCCCGCCCATCAGCGACGGGGCGGCCGCGGTCGTGCTGGCGGCCGGCGACCGGGCCCGCGAGCTCAGCGACAACCCCGCGTGGATCCGGGGCATCGACCACCGCATCGAGGCCCACGCCCTGGGCGTGCGCGACCTGACCTCCTCGCCCTCCACGGTGCTCGCGGCGGCGCGGGCCGGGGTGGGGGAGGGGCCGGTCGACCTGGCCGAGCTCCACGCCCCGTTCACGCACCAGGAGGTGCTGGTGCGCGCCGCCCTCGGCCTGGGCGACGGCGTCACGGTCAACCCGTCGGGCGGTCCGCTGGCCGCCAACCCGTTCATCGCCGCCGGCCTCGTCCGCATCGGCGAGGCCGCCACGCGGGTGTCCCGCGGCGACGCCCGCCGGGCGGTGGCCCACGCCACGAGCGGCCCCTGCCTGCAGCAGAACCTGGTGTGCGTCCTGGAAGGAGAGGGCTGATGGCCAAGCAGCTCGTCGCCGTCGTCGGCATCGGCCAGACCCACCACCAGGCCACCCGGGGCGACGTGTCGATCGCCGGGCTGGTGCGCGAGGCGGCGCTCGAGGCGCTGGACGACGCCGGCATGACCTGGGCCGACATCGACGCCGTGGTCATCGGCAAGGCGCCCGACTTCTTCGAGGGCGTGATGATGCCCGAGCTCTACCTGGCCGACGCGCTCGGGGCGGTGGGCAAGCCCATGCTGCGGGTGCACACCGCCGGCTCGGTGGGCGGCTCCACGGCGCTGGTGGCCGCCAGCCTGGTGCAGGCCGGCATCCACCGCCGGGTGCTGACCGTCGCCTTCGAGAAGCAGTCCGAGAGCGAGGCGATGTGGGCGCTGTCGCTGCCGATCCCGTTCTCGCCCCCGCTGGTCGCCGGCGCCGGCGGCTACTTCGCACCGCACATCCGGGCCTACATGCGCCGCTCGGGTGCCCCCGACCACATCGGCGTGCTGGTGGCGCTCAAGGACCGCACCAACGCGCTGCGCAACCCCAAGGCCCACCTCCACGAGGAGAACCTCACCTTCGAGTCGGTCAAGGACTCGATGATGCTGTGGGACCCGCTGCGCTACTCCGAGACCTGCCCGTCGTCGGACGGCGCCTGCGCCATGGTGCTCACCGACGAGGCGGGCGGCGACGCCGCGGACAGCCCCGCCTGGATGCTGGGCGGCGCCATGCGGTCCGAGCCGACCATGGCGCCGGGGCGCGACCAGGTGAACCCGCTGGCCGGACGCGAGTGCGCAGCCGACGTGTACGCCCAGGCGGGCATCACCGACCCCCGGCGCGACATCGACGTCGCCGAGGTGTACGTGCCGTTCTCGTGGTACGAGCCGATGTGGCTCGAGAACCTGGGCTTCGCCGCCGAGGGCGAGGGCTGGAAGCTGGTCGAGGACGGCGCCACGCAGATGGACGGCGACATCCCGTGGAACCCGTCGGGCGGCGTCCTGTCGTCCAACCCGATCGGCGCCTCGGGCATGATCCGCTTCGCCGAGGCCGCCCTGCAGGTGCGGGGTCGGGCCGGCGAGCACCAGGTCGACGGCGCCCGCGTGGCGCTCGGTCACGCCTACGGCGGAGGGTCGCAGTTCTTCGCCATGTGGGTGGTCGGCGCCGACAAGCCGGAGGTGCGCTGATGGGTCGCCTGGACGGCAAGGTCGCGATCATCACCGGTGCGGCGCGGGGCCAGGGCGCGGCCGAGGCCCGCCTGTTCGCCGCCGAGGGCGCCCGGGTGCTGCTGGCCGACATCCTCGACGCCGACGGCGAGGCCGTCGCCGCCGAGATCGGCGACGCCGCCGCCTACACCCGCCTCGACGTCACCGACGAGGTCCAGTGGCAGGCGGCGGTGGCCCTGGCCGAGCAGCGGTTCGGCCCGGTGACCGTGCTGGTCAACAACGCGGGCATCCTGCACTTCCAGGTGCTGCACAAGACCGAGCTGAGCGATTTCGAGAACGTCATGCGCGTGAACGTGCAGGGCGTCTTCCTCGGCATGAAGTCGGTGGTCCCGTCGATGACCCGGGCCGGCGGTGGCTCGATCGTGAACATCTCGTCGACAGCCGGCCTCGTCGGCCTGCCGTACTTCGGCGCCTACGTGGCCAGCAAGTGGGCGGTCCGCGGCCTGACCAAGACGGCGGCCATCGACCTGGGCCACAAGGGCATCCGCGTGAACTCGGTGCATCCCGGTGGCATCGACACGCCCATGGTCGCGGGCACGACCGCCGACGCGCCGTTCTACAAGCGCCTGCCGGTGCCCCGCATGGGCTCGCCCGACGAGGCGGCCCGGGCCGTGCTGTTCCTGGCGTCCGACGAGGCCAGCTACATCGCGGGGGCCGAGCTGGCGGTGGACGGCGGCGCCACCTGCGGCGACCTCAACATCATGGGCTGACCGGGGCGGCGCCGGCCCGGCAGGGCGGCGTGGCACAGTGGGCGCCCATGCTGAGCGTGGGAACGGCGGTGATGGGGGCGGGCGGGGCGCGGCTGACGCTGTTCGGGGCGGGCCGTCACGGCAGCAGCAGGTGGCTGTCGCCGAACTCGTGCCAGCGGTAGCCGCCGGCCACGGCGGCGGCGTACGAGGCGTCGACCAGCGGGCGCCCGGCGACCGCCTCGAGCATGGCGAGGTGCGACGACTCGGGCTCGTGCCATCCGGTCAGCAGCCCGTCGACCACCCGGACGCCGCGCTCGGGCGTGACCACCAGGTCGGTCCAGCCGTGCCCGGGGTGTGCCCGCCCCCGCTCGTCCGCCGTCGACTCGAGCGCCCGCACGACCGTCGTGCCCACTGCCACGACCCGGCGCCCGTCCCGCCGGGCGGCGTCGACCTGGGCGGCCGTGGCCCTGGGCACCACGAACCGCTCGGCGTACGGCGGCTCACCGGCCTCCTGCGACGACACGCCGGTGTGCAGGGTGACCGGAACCACGCTCACCCCCCGGGTCACGAGGTCGGTGACCAGCGCGTGGGTGAAGGGTCGGGCCGCGCTCGGCATCTCCGCCGAGCCGGGCACCCGCGAGAACACCGACTGGTAGGCCGCCAGGGGCCAGGCGCCCTCTGTGTGGGCGTAGCGGATCGGCTGGCCGTGCTCGCGGAGGTGGCGCTCGATGCCGCCCGGCAGGTCGAGGCGGGCCAGCCACAGCCGCCGGCGGGCCGTGCCGGCGGGGTAGGGGGCCAGCAGCTCGACCCGGCCGCCGCCGGTCACCTCCAGGTGGCGCGGCGGCGTGCCGGTGAAGCGCTCGGTGCCCGGTCCGGCCGGCCGGCGGGGCTCGACCACCCAGAAGCCGCCCGGCTGCTCGGTCGACAGGTGCAGGCGCACCTGGGTGCCGGCGGCGCCGTCGGTCCCGCGGGCGTCGAGCGCGGCGGGGACCACCGCCGAGGTGTTCACCACCAGCACGTCACCGGGGTCGAGGACGTCGGGCAGGTCGGTGAAGCGGCGATGCTCGATCCGCCCGGTCGACCGGCGGGCCACCATGAGCCGCACGGCCGAGCGGGCCTCGGACCCCAGCCGGCCGCCGCCCGTCGACAGCTCGACGGGCGTGCCGGCCTCGCCGCCGTCGGGGATGCGGAAGCGCAGCGCCGTGACAGCCGGCGCGCCGCCGGGTCCGTCACGGTGGTCGAGGGCGCGCATCAGGCGAACTCCAGCGGGTCGCCGCCCGCCACCAGCAGGTCGTCGACGCGGTAGCGGCCGCTGGGCGGGCGCTCGTCGACCAGGCGCACGATCCCGGGCACCCGGCTCTCGGGCAGCGGCCGGTCGGAGATGTCCTCGCCCGGGAAGGCGTCCTGGTGCATGCGCGTGCGCATGTCGCCGGGGTCGACCCACCACACCCGCAGGCCCGGCTCCTCGGCGGCGAGCACGCGGCTGAGCTGCTCCAGCGCCGCCTTCGACGCCGAGTAGGCGCCCCAGCCCTCGTAGCCCTCGACGGCAGCGTCGGAGGTGACGTTGACGACCGCCCCCCGGGCCGACCGCAGGTGGGGGAGCGCGGCCTGGATCAGCCGCAGCGGGGCCACCACGTTGGTGCGGAGCGTGCGCTCGAGATCCCACGAGCGCAGCCACGCCAGGCGGGGCAGCGGGACCGGGCCCAGCGTGCCGGCGTTGTTGACCACCAGCTCGAGGCGGCCCTGACCGGTGGCAGCCGCCACCAGGGCGGCGACGTGGACGGGATCGTCGATGTCGCCGGCGAGCGCCACCACCGAGCCCGGCCCGGCCGCGTCGATGGCGGCCCGGGCCCGATCGAGGTCGGCCGCGTCGCGGGCGTCGACCACCAGGTTCCATCCGTCCGCCGCCAGGCGCTCGGCGAGCGCCCGTCCCAGTCCCCGGCTGGCCCCGGTGATGATCGCGGTCCTGCGCATCTCGTCCTCTCCGTTCGTCGTTGCCTGGTCGCAACGTAGGGAGGGCGGGCGCCGCCGCCATCGGCCCCCGGACCGGTTTCGCCTCGGCCCCGGGACCTAGGCCGACGGCCGGGGGTCGGCCAGCCCGGCCCGCACGGCGAACAGCGCGGCCTGGGTGCGGTCGGCCACCCGCAGCTTGGCCAGCACGCTCGACACGTGGGTCTTGACCGTCTTCTCCGAGACGTACAGCTCGGCGGCGAGCTGGCGGTTGGTGAGGCCGCGGCCCAGGCCGGCGAGCACCTCGCGCTCGCGGGGCGTGAGGCGCTCGAGGTCGGGGTGGCCGGGGGCGGGCGGGGGCTGCTCGCCGGCGACCCGGGCCATCACCACCGCGGCGGCCTCGGGGGCGAGCATCGGCTCGCCGCCGTGCACGGCCCGGATGGCGTCGTCGAGCGCGGCGGGCCCGGCGTCCTTGAGCATGTAGCCGTCGGCGCCGGCCTGGATGGCGGGGATCACCTGGTCGGCGCCGCTGAAGCTGGTGACGACGAGGATGCCCACCGGCGGCCCGTCGGCCCGCAGGCGCCGGATCGCCTCGATGCCGTCGATGCCGGGCATGACCAGGTCGGTGAGCAGCACGTCGGGCCGGGTCTCGCGCACCACCCGCACCGTCGCCTCGCCGTCGCCGGCCTCGCCCACCACCTCGTGCCCGCGGGCCTCGAGGAACGACCGCAGCCCCTGGCGGACCACCGGGTGGTCGTCGCTGATCACGACGCGGATCGGCCGGGCCGCGCTCATGCGGGGAACCGCAGCTCGACGGTGGTGCCGGCTCCGGGCGCGGAGGTGACGGCCAGCGTGCCGCCGAGTGAGGCCGCCCGCTCCTGCATCGAGGTCAGGCCGAGCCGCCGGGCCCGCACCAGGCGGGCGTCGGGGTCGAAGCCGCGGCCGTCGTCGACCACCCGCAGGACGACCTCGCCGGTGCCGCCGTCGCCCCCGAGGTGCACGGCGACCTCGCTCGCGGCCGCATGCCGCAGCGAGTTGGTCAGCGCCTCCTGCGCCACCCGCAGCACCTGGTGCTCGACGTCGGGGTCGAGCTGGGGCAGGTCGCCCACGTCGACGCGGACGGGCACGCCGTGGGCCCGGCCGGCCACCGTCGCCTGGTCGCAGAGTGCGGCGACCAGGCCGTCGCGCTCGAGGTCGGCCGGCCGCAGCCCCTCGACCGTCGTGCGGAGCTCGCTCGCCACCTGGGCGGCGAGCGTGCGCACGACCCCGAGGTGGTCGGCGGCCGCCGCCGGGTCGCCGGCCAGCAGGCTGGCCGCGGTCTCCGCGGCCAGCTGCAGGCTGAACAGCGACTGGCTCATGGCGTCGTGCAGCTCGCGGGCCAGGCGGCCGCGCTCCTGCGCGAGCGCCAGCTCGCGGCTGTCCTCGAACAGCCGGGCCTGGTCGATGGCCACGGCGGCGTGCGAGGCGAGCAGCACGACGGCGTCCTCGTCGGCGGCGGAGAAGCCGTCGGCGCCCTCCTTGTCGGTGAGGTAGAAGGCGCCGATGATGTCGCCGGCCGACACGATGGGCACGCCGAGGAACGAGCGCATCCGGGGGTGGGCCGACGGCCACCAGCCGCGGAACCGGGGGTCGCGGGTGATGTCGGGCGTTCGGTAGGGCGACGGGTCGACCAGCATGGCGTCGAGCAGCCCGTGGGTGCGGGGCAGGGGACCGAGCCGGGCGATCAGCTCGTCGCTCATGCCGACCGTGACGAAGCGGGCGAACTCGTCGCCCTGGGGCTCGGGGATGCCGATGGCCGCGTAGCGTGCCCCCACCAGCTCGCGGGCGCTGGCCGCCAGCTGCTCGAGCACGCGGTCGAGCGACGAGCCCAGCGTGACGGCGCGCACCGCGGCCGCCAGCGCGGCCAGCACCTCGGAGGCCACCGCCGGCTCGGGCGCCGCCGGCTCGGGCGCCGCCGGCACGTCTGCCGCCTCACCGTCGGGACGACCGACCGTCGACATCGCCGCGAACCTACCGGCCCGTCGAGGCGATGGGCTCCGGCGGCACCCGTCGCCCGGGGTGCCGCCGGCGCCGGTCAGCTCGCCGGCGGCTTCGCCTCGCCCGTGTAGCGGGCCGACGCGGTGGCCTTGGCCGGCGCGTCGTCGACGCGGTCGGGCCAGAACGGGGGCGGGTACACGAGCCGGTCGTCGGACACCGGCTCGGCGTAGAACCGGGCGTACCACTTGCGGAACTTCATGAACGGGCCGTCGTTGTCGGCCAGCGCCGGCCGCACCAGGTGGGCCTTGTGCTCCCAGATGGGCTGGTCCTCGCGCACCTGCTTGTCGACCTCGGCGACGAAGGCCCGGCCCACGTTGCGGGTGGTCTCGTCGTCGCCCATGGTCTTGAACCGGAAGTTGAACCGCACGATGCACCGGTCGGCCTCGATGGGCGTCGTGACCGCGTAGTTGAGCGTGTCGACGATGCCCGTGAAGTTGACCAGCGACACGCCGGGCCCCCAGGCGTGGGTGTCGATGTGGCCCTCCATCACGCCGCGGGGGGTGGGGAACTTCTGCGACGAGCGCATGACCGCCTCGGGGAAGCCGGTCGTGTACTCCTCGAGCTCGGGCACCGTCGCGGTGTTGTGCACGTAGCGGAAGTGGGCGGCGTCGACCGCGTTCTCGGCCATCTCCTGGGCCGCGGCGTCGATCGTGTACTCGGTGCGGATGAGCGTCGACCAGTCGGGGTGGTCGTTCAGCTCGGGCACCTCGGGGACCTCCCACATCGGCGGCTCGCCGTCGGGGTGGTACCAGGCGAGCACGAGACCGTTGCGCTCGGCGGTGGGATAGGTGCGCAGCCGGGCCTTGCGGTTGATCCGCTCGCTGTAGGGGATCTCGGTGTTGACGCCCTGCTCGTCGAACCGCCAGCCGTGGAAGGGGCACACGATCTCGCATCCGTCGACGGTGGCACCGTGTCCGAGGTGGGCGCCGAGGTGGGGGCAGAAGGCGTCGTGGACGTGCATGCCGCCCTCGTCGTCGCGCCATCCCACCAGGTGGGTGGCCCAGTAGTAGAGCGCCTTGGGCCGGCCGGGCGGGAAGTCCTCGGGATAGCCCACGCAGAACCAGCCGAACGGGACGGGGAACGGGTAGCGGTTCGTCATCACGGCTCCTCACGGACCGGCCACGGCGGCGCCGGCGGGGGTCGCCCCGATACTAGAACACGTTTCAGTTCGCGGTCGAGGACGTCGCGGACGTGGGCCGGCAGCCCAACGGTCGCGTTACGAACGCGCGACGCGTGCGGTAACGGATCCACCACCCCGCCCGGTCTGACATGATTGGGGCTCTATGGGTACAACCTCTTCGCCGTCATCGACGACGACCGGCGGCACTCCTGACTTCACCATCGTGCTCAGGGGCTACGAGCGCACGCAGGTCGACATGTTCATCGAGCGCCTGCACGCCCGTATCGAAGAGCTCAGCGAGGCCGCATCCAAGGCAAAGACCGGCACGACCGACGCTCGAGACCGCATCGGCGACCTCGAGCGCAAGATCGCCGAGCAGGCCAAGCAGCTCGAAGAGCGCGCCCAACCCACCCTGTCGGGACTGGGCACCCGCGTCGAGCAGCTCCTCCGCCTCGCCGAGGAGCAGGCCAAGGAGCACCGCGACGAGGCCAAGCGCGAGGCCGAGAAGCTCATCGCGGCCGCCCACCTCGAGTCGAAGGAGGTGGTCGAGAAGGCCCGGGCCGTCGCCACCGCGGTCAAGACCGCCGCCGAGCGCGAGGCCAAGGCCACCCGCGACTCCGCCGAGCGCGAGGCCAACGACCTGCGCGGCAACACGCGGCGCGAGGTCGAGACCATGCGGTCCGAGGCCGAGCGCGAGACCACCCAGCTGCGCACCACGACCGACCACGAGGTGGCCGAGCTGCGGGCGACGGCCGAGCGCGAGATCGCCACCATCCGCGCCACCGCCGAGCGCGAGATCATCGAGCTGCGCAACGTGGCCTCACGCGAGGCGGAAGAGAAGCGGGCCGCGGCCTCCAAGCTGCTCACCAAGGCCAAGGAGAAGCGCGAGGCCGAGCTGCAGGCCCTCGAGCTCGAGCTGGCCGAGCGCCGCGAGAAGGCCGAGCGCGAAGAGGCCGCACGCCACGACGCCGCCATGGCCGCCACCCAGAAGCTGGTGGCCGAGGCCGAGCAGCGGGCCAAGAACGCCGACGAGCGGGCGAAGGAGATCGACCGGGCCGCCGAGCAGCGCCGCAAGGACAGCGAGGCCGAGTCGAACGACATCCTCGAGAAGGCCAAGTCGTACGCCGAGCGCACCGTCAGCGACGCCAAGTCCGAGGCAGACCAGCTCGTGTTCGAGGCCAAGACCCACGCCGAGGTCACCAAGCAGGCCGCCGAGCGCGAGGTGGGCGAGCTCACGCGCCAGCGCGACGCGGTCACCAACCAGCTCACCCAGCTCCGCGAGATGCTGTCCGGCCTCGCCGGCCTGGGCAACCTGCCGGGCACCGAGCAGCAGGTCATCGAGGAGGCCGCCGAGAAGGCCGAAGACATCCAGGAGGCGGTCGAGGACGCCCTCGAGGCGGGCAGCGAGTCCAACGGCGCGGGCGCCGACCTCGGCAAGGCCAAGAGGTGAAGCTCGGGCTGATCGTCGGCTACTGGCCCTCGAGCGGCCCACCGCCCGACGCCGCAGAGCAGATCGCCGCGGCCGAGCAGCTCGGCTTCGAGTCGATCTGGACGTCCGAGGCGTACGGCTCCGACTGCTTCACCCCGCTGGCGTGGTGGGGATCGCGGACCGAGCGGGTCAAGCTCGGCACCGCCATCACCCAGATATCGGCCCGCACGCCGGCGTCGACGGCGATGACCGCCATCACGCTCGACCACCTGTCGGGCGGGCGGGTCGTGCTCGGCCTCGGCGTGTCGGGCCCCCAGGTCGTCGAGGGCTGGTACGGCCAGCCCTACGCCAGGCCGCTGGCCCGCACCCGCGAGTACGTCGAGATCGTCCGGCGCATCATCGCCCGCGACGAGCCCGTCGAGTTCGCCGGCGAGCACTACGCCATGCCGCTGCCCGGGGGCACGGGCCTGGGCAAGCCCCTCAAGTCGATCGTGCGGCCGCTCCGCCCCGACATCCCGATCTACCTGGGAGCCGAGGGGCCCAAGAACGTGGCGCTCGCCGCCGAGATCGCCGACGGGTGGCTGCCCATGTTCTTCTCGCCCCGCGCCGACGGCTTCTACCGCGAGGCGCTGGCCGAGGGCTTCGCCCGGCCGGCGGCGCGCCGCACCCCCGACGACTTCGAGGTGGCGTGCGTGGTGCCGGTGGTGCCGGGCGACGACGTCGAGGCCTGCGCCGACCTGCTGCGCCCCAACCTGGCGCTGTACATCGGCGGCATGGGCGCCCGCGACCGCAACTTCCACAAGGACGTCTTCGAGCGGCTCGGCTACGGGGCCGAATGCGAGAAGATCCAGGACGCCTACCTCGACGGCCGCAAGGCCGACGCCGCGGCGGCCGTGCCCACCGCCATGGTCGAGGACGTCTACCTCGTCGGCCCGCCCGACAAGATCCGCGACGACCTCGAACGCTGGCGCGAGACCTGTGTGACCTCGCTGCTGGTCGCCGGGCCGCCGCCGCTGCTGCGCCAGATCGCCGAGCTGGTCGGCGGCTGAGCCCTAGTCCTCGAACGCCTCGGGCGGCGGGCAGGCGCACATCAGGTTGCGGTCGCCGTAGCCGCCGTCGATGCGGCTGACCGGCGGCCAGTACTTGGCCCGCCGCAGCCCGGCGGCGGGGTAGGCGGCCAGCTCGCGGCTGTAGGGGCGTGTCCAGTCGTCGACGAGCAGGTCCTCGGCCGTGTGCGGGGCGTTGGCCAGCGGGTTGTCGGCCCGGGGCCACTCGCCGGACGCGACCCGGTCGATCTCGCCCCTGATGGCGATCAAGGCGTCGCAGAACCGGTCGATCTCGGACAGCGGCTCGGACTCGGTGGGCTCGATCATCAGCGTGCCCGCCACGGGGAAGCTCATGGTCGGGGCGTGGAAGCCGTAGTCGATCAGTCGCTTGGCGACGTCGTCGACGGTCACGCCCGTGTCGCGGGTGATGCCGCGCAGGTCGATGATGCACTCGTGCGCCACCCGGCCGCTCTCACCGGTGTAGAGCACCGGGTAGTGGTCGCCCAGTCGGGCGGCGACGTAGTTGGCGCTGAGGACGGCCACCGCCGTGGCCCGCCGCAGCCCGTCGGGCCCCATGAGCTTGGTGTAGGCGTAGCTGATCGGCAGGATCGACGCCGAGCCCCACGGCGCCGCCGCGACCGGGCCGGGGCCGGTGGCGGGGCCGGCCTCGGGCGCGGCCGGGTGGTTGGGCAGGAACGGCGCCAGGTGCGCCCGGGCGGCGACGGGCCCGACGCCGGGGCCGCCGCCCCCGTGGGGGATGCAGAACGTCTTGTGCAGGTTGAGGTGGCTGACGTCGCCGCCGAACCACCCGGGGCGGGCCACGCCGACCAGGGCGTTGAGGTTGGCGCCGTCGACGTAGACCTGGCCGCCGTGGGCGTGGACGATGTCGCAGATCTCGGTGATCCGGGCCTCGAACACCCCGTGGGTCGACGGGTAGGTGACCATCAGCGCCGCCAGGCGGTCGCCGTGCTCGTCGGCCCTGGCCCGGAAGTCGTCGACGTCGACGTTGCCCTGCTCGTCGCAGGCCACGACCACCACCCGCATACCGGCCATGGCGGCCGACGCCGCGTTGGTGCCGTGCGCCGAGGCCGGGATCAGGCACACGTCGCGCTGCTCGTCGCCCCGGCTGCGGTGGTAGGCGCGGATGGCCAGCAGGCCGGCCAGCTCGCCCTGCGAGCCGGCGTTGGGCTGCAGCGACACGGCGTCGTAGCCGGTGATGCGGGCCAGCGTCGCCTCGAGGTCGTGGATCAGCGCCAGGTAGCCCTCGACCTGGTCGAGCGGGGCGAACGGGTGGATGTCCGCGAACCCGGGCCAGGTGACCGGCTCCATCTCGGTGGTGGCGTTGAGCTTCATGGTGCACGATCCGAGCGGGATCATCGCCCGGTCGAGCGCCACGTCCTTGTCGGCGAGCCGCCGCAGGTAGCGCAGCATCTCGGTCTCGGACCGGTGCTCGTGGAACACGGGATGGGTGAGGTAGTCGCTGGTGCGGCGCTCGCGCTCGGGGATGCCGGGTGCCGGGTCGGCGGCCACGAGGTCGTCGTCGACGTCGATGCCGAACACCGTGGCCAGCCGCAGCAGCACGCCGCGGTCGGTGGTCTCGTCGAGCGACAGCCCGATGGTGTCGGTGTCGACGCGCCGCAGGTTGATGCCGGCCGTCCGGGCCCGCTCGACAAGGTCGGCGGCCTGGCCGGGCGTGTGGACGGTCAGCGTGTCGAACCAGGTGTCGTGGCCCAGGCGATAGCCGGCCGCTTGCAGCTCGGCGGCCAGGCCGCTGGTGGTGTCGGTGACGCGCCGGGCGATCGACCGGAGACCCTCGGGCCCGTGGTAGACGGCGTACATCGCGGCCATGACGGCCAGCAGCACCTGGGCGGTGCAGATGTTGGACGTGGCCTTCTCGCGGCGGATGTGCTGCTCGCGGGTCTGCAGGGCCAGGCGGTGGGCGGGGCGGCCGGCGGCGTCGACCGACACGCCGACCAGGCGGCCGGGCAGCGACCGGCGGAACCGGTCGCGGGTGGCGAGGAAGCCGGCGTGGGGGCCGCCGAAGCCGAGCGGCACGCCGAAGCGCTGCGACGAGCCGACCGCGACGTCGGCACCGAGCTCGCCGGGCGGCACGAGCAGCGTGCAGGCCAGCAGGTCGGTGGCCACCACGGCCAGCCCGCCGGCCTCGTGGACCGCGTCGACGGCGGGCCGCAGGTCGCGCACGACGCCCGAGGTGCCGGGGTGCTGGAGCAGCACGCCGAAGCAGTCGGCCGGCACGAGGTCGGCCGCCGGGTCGCCCACGGCGACCTCGATGCCCAGCGGCTCGGCCCGGGTGGCCACGACGGCGATCGTCTGCGGGTGGCACTCGGCGTCGACGAAGAACACGTTCCCGGCGTGCGTGGTCGAGCGGCGGGCCAGGGTCATGCCCTCGGCGGCGGCCGTGGCCTCGTCGAGCAGCGAGGCGTTGGCGATCTCGAGCCCGGTGAGGTCGCACACCATGGTCTGGAACGCGAGCAGGGCCTCGAGCCGTCCCTGGCTGATCTCGGGCTGGTAGGGCGTGTAGGCGGTGTACCAGGCCGGGTTCTCGAGGACGTTGCGCAGGATGACGCCCGGCGTGTGGGTGCCGTGGTAGCCCTGGCCGATCAGCGAGGTCACGACCTGGTTGCGGTCGGCCAGCGCCCGCAGGCGGGCGATCGCCTCGGGCTCGCTGAGGGCGTCGTCGAGGTCGAGGGGCTTGTCGTCGCGGATCGACGCCGGCACCGCCTGGTCGATCAGCTCGTCGAGCGAACCGAGGCCCAGGGTGTCGAGCATGTGGGCGACGTCGTCCGGCGACGGCCCGATGTGGCGATCGGCGAACTGGTCGGCGGTGCTGGTCACGTTCGGTGCTCCGGAATGTCGAGGGTCGATCGGTGGCCCGCCGTCGGGCCGGGCCCGCGTCCCCCTCTGTCGCCACCGCAGGTGGCTCCAGAGCTGCCTCGCCCCAGTGGTCCCTTGTGCCTGAGAGGTTCCGGGGTGGTTGCCCCTTCGGCGCCCGGCCGGTGCGGGTGCACCGGTGCCGGGACTCTCCCACGGAGGTCGTCAGCGCCCCCAGGCTAGTGGTCGGGCCCCGCCGCCGCGTGCACCGCCGCGCCCCCGCCGGCGCGCTCGAGCCGCCGGGCGATGGCCAGCAGGTGGTCGGCCAGCTCGGGCGGGTCGTCGACCGTGAACTCGAGGCCCATGGTCACCAGGTGGTAGGCGAGGTCGGGCAGCGTGCGGCCGCCCGTGCGCAGCACGCACGACCCGTCGCCGGCGGCCTCGAGCAGCCCGGCGGTGGGGGAGATGCGCTCGGCCACCGCGTCGAGCGGCGCGTGCACGGTGACCCGGGCGTGCACGGGGTATGCGGCCACGGCGGTGCCCCGCGACACGAAGGCCGCGATGTCGTCGGCGGGCGGCGGGCGGGGCGTGAACCGGGCGACCGGGATGGGACGGCCCTCGATGCGGTCGACCCGGAACGTGCGCCAGTCGCGCCGGTCGGCATCCCACGCCACCAGGTACCAGAGCCGGCCGGTGTGCACCAGGCGCAGCGGCTCGGCGGTGCGCCGCAAGGCCCGGCCGTCGTTGCCGCGGTAGTCGAAGCGCAGGGTCTCGTGGTCGCGGCACGCGCTCGCGATGACCGACAGGTCGTCGGCGTCGACCTTGGGCCGGGGCCCGGTGAGGGCCACCGTGGCGGCCGACAGGGCGGTCACCCGGCCTCGCAACCGCGCCGGCAGCACCCGTTCGAGCTTGGCCAGCGCCCGCTGCGACGACTCCTCGATGCCCGCCACGGTGTTGCCGGCCGCGGTGCGCAGGCCGACGGCGACGGCCACCGCCTCGTCGTCGTCGAGCAGCAGGGGCGGCAGGTCGGCGCCCGGCGCCAGCCGGTAGCCGCCGGCAGCGCCCGAGGTCGAGTGCACGGGGTAGCCGAGGCTGCGCAACCGGTCGACGTCGCGGCGCACGGTGCGCACGTCGACCTCGAGCCGGGCCGCGAGCTCGGGGCCCGACCAGCCACCCCGCACCTCGAGCAGCGAGAGGAGGCGGAGCAGGCGGGCGGACGTGTCCCACATGACGCCAGGTTCTCACACAATAAGGACAAGAACTGTCCTCGAAGGGTCGTAGGGTCACGACCATGACCAGCGACACCGACATCCGCCCCTTCCGGATCGACGTCCCCCAGGCCGACCTCGACGACCTCGCCGACCGCCTGGCCCGCACCCGGTGGGCCGACGACCTGCCGGGCGACGACCCGTGGGCCCGGGGCGTGCCCGCCGGCTACCTGCGCGGGCTGGCCGACCACTGGGCCTCGTCGTACGACTGGCGCGAGCACGAGGCCCGCCTCAACGAGCTGCCCCAGTTCGTCACCACCGTCGATGGCCAGCGCATCCACTTCCTGCACGTGCGCTCGCCCGAGCAGGACGCCCTGCCGCTGCTGCTGGTCCACGGCTGGCCGGGGTCGGTCGTCGAGTTCCTCGACGTGATCGGCCCCCTCAGCGATCCCCGGGCGCACGGGGGCGACCCGGCCGACGCGTTCCACCTGGTGATCCCGTCGATCCCCGGCTTCGGGTTCTCGTCGCCACTGGCCGGCACCGGCTGGGACGCCGAGCGGGTGGCGCAGGCCTTCGTCGACCTCATGGCCCGCCTCGGCTACGACCGCTACGGCGCCCAGGGCGGCGACTACGGCGCCATCATCTCGCCCGCCGTCGGCCGCCTCGCCCCCGACCGGGTCGCCGGCGTGCACGTCAACGCGGCCACCGCCGGGTTCATCTCGTTCGCTCCACCCAGCGACGACGACCTGGCCGAGATGAGCGACCTCGAGAAGGCCCGGCTCGCTCGCCTGCAGCATTACATGACCGAGCAGGCCGGCTACATGCAGGTGCAGTCCACGCGGCCGCAGACCCTGGCCCACGGCCTGACCGACTCGCCGGTCGGACAGCTCGCCTGGATCGTCGAGAAGTTCAAGGAATGGACCGACGACGGGGCGGCCCTGCCCGAGGATGCGGTCGACCGCGACCACCTGCTCACCAACGTGATGCTCTACTGGCTGACGGGCACCGCCGGGTCGTCGGCCAACTTCTACTACGAGGGGGCCCACGCCGGCGGCTGGGGCCAGCAGATCGACCGCAGCCCGGTGCCGACGGGTGTGGCGGCCTTCAGCACCGACGTGGCCATCCGGCGCTACGCCGAGGCGGCCAACACCATCACCCACTGGAGCGACCTCGACAGCGGCGGCCACTTCGCCGCCATGGAGGCGCCCGACCTGCTCGTGGGCGACGTGCGGGCCTTCTTCCGCACGGTGCGCTGAGGCGATGGCCGCCCGCGTCCCCGGCTCGGCGCCGGTGCTGGGCCAGCGCGCCCTCAACCGGGCGCTGCTGGCCCGGCAGATGCTGCTGGAGCGCTCACCGATGCCGGTGGCGCAGGCGGTCGGGCACCTGGTGGGCCTGCAGGCTCAGGCGCCCTGGTCGCCCTACCACGCCCTGTGGTCACGGCTGGCGGGGTTCGACGCCCACGAGCTGGGAGGCCTGCTCACCGAGCGGCGGGTGGTGCGCATCGTGATCATGCGGGGCACCGTCCACCTGGTCACCGACGACGACTGCCTGTTCCTGCGGCCCCTGCACGATGCCTTTCTCGCCCGCGGCCTGGCGACCTCGAACTGGGCCCGAGGCGTCGAGGGGCTCGACCTCGACGCCGTGGTGGCCGAGGGTCGGGCGCTCGTCGAGGCCGAGCCCCTGCCCTTCGGCGAGCTGGGCGCCCGCCTGGCCCGAACCTGGCCCGACCGCGACCCCGCCACACTGGCCCAGGTCGTGCGGGCCATGGCGCCGCTGGTGCAGGTGCCGCCGCGGGCGGTGTGGGGCCGCAGCGGCCAGGTCGTGGTCACCACGGCCGAGCACTGGCTGGGGCGCCCGCTCGACGACGCTCCCTCGCTCGACGACCTGATGCTGCGCTACCTCGCCGCCTTCGGCCCGGCGTCGGTCATGGACGTCCAGGCCTGGTCGGGTCTGACCCGACTGCGGGCCGTCGCCGACCGGCTCGGCGACCGGGTCGTCCGCTTCCGCACCGAGGCGGGGCGCGAGCTGCTCGACCTGCCCGACGCCCCGCGGCCCGATCCCGACACGCCGGCCCCGGTGCGTTTCCTGCCGGACTTCGACAACGTGCTGCTGTCGCACGCCGACCGCACCCGCATCGTCGACGACGCCGTGCGCAAGCGGCTGCAGCGGGTGAACGGCGTGCTGCCCGGCTCCGTGCTGGCCGACGGCCGGGTCGCGGCCATCTGGGCGATCGAGCGGGCGAAGGGCCGGGCGACACTGGTGGTCACCCCGTTCCGTCGCCTCGGCCGCGCCGAGCGGGCCGAGGTCGCCGACGAGGGCGGGCGGCTGCTCGCCTTCGCCGCCGCCGACGCCGCGGATCACGACGTGCGCATCACCGAGCCCGACGAGACCGATGGGCCCGGCGTCACTCGTCGCCGCCGGACGGGCGCAGGTGCCCCACCCGCCACGAGGCCAGCGCCAGGGTGACCGCCAGGATCAGCGCCAGGCGCACCACCGCGCTCCACCCGTCGGGCGTGCCGTCGCGGAGCAGGCGGGCCCCGCCGGCGTCGTCGGCGAACCGGGCGTAGACCTGCTGGGCCTCCCACATGGGCGAGATCTGGGCGATGGCCGACAGCACACCGCCCAGCAACCGCTCGCCCAGGAACACCACGGCCAGCGACCACACCGCGGCCCGCCGGGCGAGCACACCCAACATGACGAACAGGCCGATGTAGGCGGCCGACCCGGTCGCCGCGGCCAGCGCCATGGGCCCGGCGCCCTCGGGGACGCCCGCCACCACCGTCGCCAGCACCAGCGCCGGCGTCAGGGTGGCGAGGGCGACCAGCCAGCCGCCCAGCCACCGCCCCACCACGATGGCGGGGAACGGGACGGGCGACAGCCAGGTGAACGGGAACGTGCCGCGCCGCAGGTCGGCCCCCAGCACGGCGTCGCCGATGACCAGGCATGTCAGCGGCAGGACCAGGCCGAACAGGCCCTGCTCGGCGACCGCGGCGAACGCCCGGGCGGTGCTGACATCCGGCAGCGTGGCCAGCCAGCCGAACAGCACGGCCCCCAGGCAGGGCAGCAGCACGCCCCACCAGCGGCGGGCGGGCAGGCAGGCGCGCAGTGTGTAGCCCACCACCGCCAGGAAGGGCGGGGCGAGCCGGGCGGCGGCGGGCAGCGGCACCGGGGCAGCCGGGGCCGGGGTCGGGGCCGGCGGGGGAGGCGGCGGCACGGTCACCGCAGCAGCTCCCGGAACACGCTCTCGAGCGAGTCGTCGAGCGGGCGCACCTCGTAGAGGCGGGCGCCCACGTCGCGGGCCACCGCCGGCAGCAGCTCGGCCAGCTCACCGGCCCGGGGCGACGAGATCACCACCGTCGACCCGTCGACGGTCACCCCGCGCACGGCGTCGTGGGCGACCAGCCGGGCGGCGAGCTCGCGGGCCTGCGGGGAGCGCACGCTGACCGAGCGGGGCCGGTCGGCGAAGCTGTCGCGGATGGCGTGGTGGTCGCCCGCCGCGGCCAGCCGGCCCCGGATCACGACGACCTGACGGGAGGCCAGCCGCTCGACCTCGTGCAGCACGTGCGAGCTGACGATCACCGTGCGGCCCTGGTCACCCAGTGCGTGGAACAGGCCGATGAGGGCCACGCGCTGCACCGGGTCGGCGCCGTTGAGCGGCTCGTCCAGCACCAGCACCTGCGGCTCGGACACCAGCGCCGCGGCGATCTTGGCCCGCTGGCGCATCCCCTTGCTGAACCCGCCGAGCCGGCGGTCGGCCACCTCGAGCAGCCCGACCGTGGCGAGGCAGCGATCGGGCAGCGTGCGGTCGGCCACCCGGTGCAGCGACGCCCGGTACCGGGCCAGCTGGCGGGCGGTCAGGGCGGCCGGCACGGCCTCGTCCTCGGGCACCAGCGCCAGCGACCGCTGCACCGCCCGGTCGCGGCGCGGGTCGCGGCCCAGCACCCGCACCTGGCCCTCGTTGACGGGCAGCAATCCGGTCAACGCCCGCATGAGCGTGGTCTTGCCCGCACCGTTGGGACCGAGCAGGCCGGTCACGCCCGGCCCGAACGAGCACGACAGCTCGCTGAGCGCCACCTTGGGACCGAACCACACCGACACCCGCTGCACGACGACGGTGGCGTCGGCGACGAAGGCCGGGTCGGCGGCCGCCGGCGCGGCCGCCGGCGGCGGGGGAGGGGGCAGCGGCGCGCCCGCGGGGACGGCGTTCACAGGTCGACCTCGCGGTAGCGGTGGAGCAGCACCGCCAGCGCCGCGAGCAGGACGGTCAGGTAGGCGCCCACGGCGAGCACGCCGCCCGCGGGGACGCCCGACAGCCCGGACTCGTCGCTGAGCCGGCCCAGGAAGATCAGGTCGCGGACCTCGAGCGGCAGCGCCAGCACGTTGATCACCGCCAGCGGGGTGCCGTCGCCGTTGGCGGCCGCCTCCAGGATGCCGGCCACCGCCGACGTGACCAGGGCCAGACCCAGGATGGCGACGCCCCCCACGATGCGGCGGTCGGTCAGCGACGACAGGGCGACGCCGACCGCGGCGTAGTACACGGCGAGCACGGCGACCGCGGCCGGCACCTGCCACAGCACCTCGGCGTGGTCGGTGAAGTAGTCGAGCGCGGCGTCGCTCACCAGCATCTGGCCGACGAACAGCACGACCTGGGGCAGGAACGCGAACCCGAACACGACGCCGGCGATGGCGCCCACCTTGGCCACCACGTAGTCGGTGCCGGTGAGCGGGCGTGAGAACAGCAGCGGCAGCACCCGCTGGGCGCGGTCGGGGCACACCACGTCGGGGGCGGTCAGCGCCACGAACAGCAGCAGGGCCGTCGAGACGCCCACGTACTCGCGGTAGGTGATGAACTCGAAGTCGGGCATGTCCCACGGCCGGTCCTTGATGGCGTAGCCGATGCCCACGTTGACGATGGCCGGCACGGTGGCGATCGCCAGCAGCGACCAGGGGAACACCTTCTGGCGCCACGAGCGCCGCAACCCGAGGGCCCGGCGCACCGACACGCGCCACAGGGCCAGGGTGGCATGGCGCCGCCCGCCCCGAGGGCCGCCGTAGGGCCGGTAGCCCCGGTCGTAGACGGCACCCGACGCCGCCGGCGGCACGACGGTCACCGGCCGGCCTCCTGCAGGAAGACGTCGTCGAGCGACCGGTGGCGGGTCGACAGCGCGTACAGGCGCAGGCGCTCGTCGGCCACGGCGTCGCGCACCTGATCGAACGTGGCGTCGCCCTGCGGCCCGGTGTCGACGTCGAGGCTGTGGTCGTCGACCCGCCGGGCTGCCACCCCCCGGCCGGCCAGGGCCGCGGCCAGGTCGTCGACCGCGCCGGGCCGGCCCCCGACCTCGACCCGCATCACCCCGGTGGTCTGCATGAGCTGGTCGATGGGACCGGCCAGCACGAGGTGGCCGGCATCGATCATCACCACGTGCTCGCACACCCGCTGCACGTCGTCGAGCAGGTGGGTGGCCAGGATGACCGAGATGCCGAAGCCGGCCAGACGGCCGACCAGCTCGAGCATCTCCTCGCGGCCCACCGGGTCGAGCCCCGCGGTGGGTTCGTCGAGCAGCACGAGCGCCGGGTCGGCCACCAGGGCCTGGGCCAGCTTGGCCCGCTGCCGCATGCCGGTGGAGAACCCCCCGACCGGCCGGAACCGGGCCTCGTCGAGGCCGACCAGGTCGAGCACGTCCGAGGCCCGCTGGCGGGCGGCGCGCGGCGGCAGGCCGGCCAGCTCGCCGAAGGTGGCCACCACGTCGGACGCCGACTGGTCGAGCGGCAGGCAGTCGTGCTCGGGCATGTACCCGAGGCGGCTGCGCACGCCGACGGGGTCGGCGGCCACGTTGTGGCCGGCCACCTCGATCCATCCCGACGACGGTGGCATCAGGCCGAGCATCAGGCGGAACAGCGTGGTCTTGCCGGCGCCGTTGGCGCCGACGAGGCCGACCGATCCGGGCGGCACGTCGACGGTGAGCCCGGCGAGCGCGGTGGTACCGCCGGGGTAGGTCATGGTGAGGCCCGCAGCGCGCAGCATCGGGGGTGCGGGCATCGGGTGCATCGGGCCGCAAGTCTCGCGCGCCGGGCGCTCGGATCCGCAGCAGGCCCATCGTCGGCGGGTAGCTTACGTCACTGTGACGAAACAACGCCGTTGCCGCTGGTGCGGGCGACCGTTCGACGTCGCCGCCGGTCCGGGCCGGCCCCGCGAGTACTGCCGCCGCAGCTGCCGCCAGCGCGACTACGAGGCCCGGCGGCAGGCCGCCGACCTGGGCCTCGGCGACGCCCGGCTGGTGGTGGCGCGTGCCGAGGTCGACGCGCTGCACGATCGCCTCTACGAGCTCGAGGCGGCCATCGAGGACGTCGAGCGCGACCTGGCGGCCGCCGACCCGCCGGCCGAGCGCGACTACCGCGAGGCCCTCGACTGGTTGTTGTCGGTGGCTCGGCCGCTGACCAGCACCCGCCTGGGCGAGACTGGCCGGTGAGGCCCCCTGCCGCGAGGAGCGACGTGAGGTACGTGCTGCTGATCTGCGACGACGAGTCCGTGCAACCCAGCGCCGACGAGCTCGCCCGCGATCCCGATCACCAGGGATGGCTCGAGGAGATGACCGGCCGCGGCATCTTCGTCCACGGCGCCAGGCTCCGGCCGGTGGCCGATGCCACCACCGTGCGGGTGCGCGACGGCGAGACCCTGGTCTCCGACGGGCCGTTCGCCGAGACCAAGGATCTCGTCGGCGGCTTCGCCGTGGTCGAGTGCCGGCACCTCGACGAGGCGATCGAGGTGGCGGCCCGCCACCCGTTCGCCCGCCACGGCGTCGTCGAGGTGCGGCCGGTCTGGGAGTGACCGGCGACGTCGAGGCGGCGGTCGCCGCCGCCTTCCGTGACGAGTGGGGCCAGATCGTCGCCACCCTCATCGGGCAGACAGGCGACTGGGACCTGGCCGAGGACTGCGCCCAGGAGGCGTTCGCCCTCGCACTCGACCGGTGGCGGCGCGACGGCATCCCCCGCAAGCCCGGCGCGTGGCTGACCACGACCGCCCGCCGTCGCGCCACCGACCGGCTGCGCCGCCAGGGGGTCGGCGCCGCCAAGCTCGCCCAGGTCGCCGACCTGGCACGCGGAGGCGCCGGCGACCTGGACGGCTCGCCGGGCGACACCGAGCCCGGCGTGCCGGACGACCGGCTGCGCCTGATGTTCACGTGTTGCCACCCGGCGCTGCCGTTCGAGGCGCGGGTGGCGCTGACGCTGCGGACGCTGGCCGGCCTGACCACCGCCGAGATCGCCCGGGCGTTCCTGGTGCCGGAGGCCACGATGTCGCAGCGCCTGGTGCGGGCCAAGCGGAAGATCCGCCACGCCGGCATCCCGTACCGCGTGCCGCCCGCGCACCTGCTGCCCGGACGGACGGCGGCGGTGCTCGGCGTGCTGTACCTGCTGTTCAACGAGGGCTACAGCGCCACGGAGGGTGCCGACCTGGTCCGGCAGGCGCTCAGCGGCGAGGCGATCCGGCTCGCCCGGGTGCTGGCCGGGCTCATGCCGCACGAGCCCGAGGTGCTCGGCCTGCTCGCGCTGATGCTGCTGCACGACGCCCGGCGGGCCACCCGGGTCGACGGCGCCGGCGACCTGGTGACCCTCGACCGGCAGGACCGCAGCCGGTGGGACGCGTCACTGGTCGACGAGGGCGTCGCCCTGCTCGCGGATGCGCGGCGGCACGGGGTGCCCGGCCCGTACCAGGTGCAGGCCGCCATCGCCGCCTGCCACGCCACCGCCGAGGACGTGGCGGCCACCGACTGGCACCGGGTCGCCCGGCTGTACGCCGAGCTGGGACGGCTCGCCCCCTCACCGGTGGTCGAGCTCAACCGGGCGGTGGCGGTGGCCATGGCCGACGGCCCCGACGCCGGCCTGGCGCTCGTCGGTGCGCTGGAGGCCGCCGGCACGCTGGAGGGCTACCACCTGCTGCCGGCGACCCGGGCCGACCTGCTGCGCCGCCGGGGCAGCGTCGCCGAGGCCGCGGCCTCGTACCGCCGGGCGCTGGCCCTGGCGCCGACCGAGGCCGAGCGCCGCTACCTGGCCGGGCGGCTGGCGGAGGTCGAGCCCGGCGCCTGATGTCGGTCCGGGGCGATCCCGTTCGTCGGTGGGACAGGTCCCCACCCCCGGGGACCCCGACCAACGGAGGATCGACACGTGCTACTCGACAAGAAGAACGCCGTCGTCTACGGCGCCGCCGGTGCCATCGGGCGCACCGTCGCCCGGGCGTTCGCCCGTGAGGGAGCGAGGGTGTTCCTCGCCGGCCGCACCCGGGCGACCCTGGACGCCCTGGCCGACGAGATCGTCGCCGCGGGCGGCGCCGCCGACGCGGCCGTGGTCGACGCGCTGGACGAGCGAGCGGTGCGACGTCACGCCGACACGGTGGCGGAGACGGCCGGGTCCCTCGACGTGTCGCTCAACGCCATCGGCGTCGACCACGTCCAGGGGACGCCGCTCACCGAGCTGTCGCCGCAGGACTTCAGCCTGCCGATCGCGACCTACACGACGACCCAGTTCCTCACCGCCACGGCCGCCGCCCGGCACATGGTGCGCCAGCGCGGTGGCGTCATCCTGACCATGTCGACCACGGCCGCGCGCGTCACCATGCCGACTGACGGCTTCGGCCCGGCGTGCGCGGCGGTCGAGGCCCTGTCACTGCAGCTCGCCGGCGAGGTCGGCCCCCACGGGGTGCGGGTCGTCTGCCTGCGGCCCGACGGCATCGCGGAGTCGGCGGCGCTCGGCTCGCACACCCGCGAGGTCTGGACACGGGCGGCCGCCCGCGCCGGCATCACCCTCGACCAGGCGCTCGAGGCACCCGGCGCCCCCGGCGCCATGCTGCCCCGCCCGCTGACGCTCGCGGGCGTGGCCGAGACGGCAGCCTTCCTGGCCTCCGACCGGGCGGCCGCGCTGACGGCCACGGTGGCCAACATCAGCCGCGGGTCGATCGTCGACTACTAGGACGGCGCCCCCGGCGCCAGACTGGGCGACCGTGACCCCGCACCCCGGACCGCGCCTGGCGGTGATCCAGCACGAGGACGGCTGCCCGCTCGGGCTGTTCGACGGCTGGCTGCGGGCGGCCGGGGCGCGGATCACGGTCGTACGCCCCTACGCCGGCGACCCGCTGCCGGGCGTCGACGGGCGGGACGGCGGCGGGTTCCCGGCGTCCGACCCGTCGGATGCGTTCGACGCGTTCGACGGCCTGATCGTGCTCGGCGGCTCGATGTCGGCGACCGACGACGATCGCTGCCCGTGGCTGCCCGCCACCCGCGAGCTGCTGCGGGCCGCGGTCGGCAGGGGAGTGCCCACCCTCGGCATCTGCCTCGGGCACCAGCTGCTCACCGTCGCGTGCGGCGGCCGTGTCGAGCCCAACCCGGCGGGCAAGCAGATGGGCGTCGTGCCCGTCGGGTACGGTGCGCCCGCGCATGGCGAACACTTGTTCGGTACGTCGGCCCGGCAGGGTGGGGTAGGGGCGGTCCACTGGAACGACGACATCGCGGTGGCGCTGCCGACCGGCGCCACGCTGCTGGCGACCGCACCCGGCGGCATCCCGCAGGTGATCCGGGTCGGCGAGAACGCCTGGGGCGTGCAGTTCCACCCGGAGGCCGACGAGCAGATCGTCGGCGCCTGGGCCCGGTCCGAGGGCCCGGTGACACCCGTCGAGCAGGCCGCCCTCGACGGCATCGCGGCCGCGGCCGCCGACCTGGCGGCGGCATGGCGGCCGGTCGCCGCCCGGTTCGCCGACATCGCCGCCAGCCGCCGCACGACGGCAGAGCAGTGATTACGTCACTGTGACGTAATGAAGGCGGGCTGACAGGTAGGGCGGCTGCGGCCGGCAGTGCCGGTCCGGCGATCGGACGCCGTCGCGTGGTGTCGAGGTCGCGGGCTACGGAGGCCCGAGGCCGAGGCTACGGGTTCAGAATCGGAGAGATCCGTCACCGCCGGCCTCATGGACGCGGAACCCATGACCTCGAGCGTGGGCAGTCCCAGTCACTTTACAGAACGTGGATTCTGGGCGCTCTCGGGCCGTGGGGGCCGATGCATGGGGGGCCAGCGCTGTGCAGCGACACGTCGATGTCAGCGGAAACGACAAGGTCTTGTCAGTGAAAACGACAGGACGTGTCAGTGAATGCGACAACCATGTCAGCGCGGCCGACGGCACCTATAGCGCCGCTGGGTTCGCCGCAGCCGGGCCAGCTGGCCCAACCTGCCGCGATGTCCACCAGCCCACAAGCGTCTGCCCGCTCCGGACCACTTCCCCACCCCACCCTGCGTATCGTTCCCGGGTGGCCAAGGACGACGGCAAGGTCGCCATCTACCGGCACATTGAGGGCACGTCCCGTGTCGGTATGCCCGATCGTTCTGGGACACCGGGCACCTGCTCGAGCGCGACCAGAGCCGTCGTTCCGTCGCGAGGCAGCGGCCAACGTGCCAGGACAAGTCACGTCAAGCCGTAACTCGCGTGGGCCGGTATCGCAGGGCGACCGCCCCCGACCGGAACTCCTGGCGATC
>DASTFE010000201.1:0-10699 GCA_035708905.1 Acidimicrobiales bacterium
CGCCGCCGTGGCCCTGGCCCTCGCGGCCGGCTGCGGCGGCGGCTCCGCCGCCACCAGCGACCCCACGACCACCTCGACGACCACGCTCGCCGCCGGCGAGCCGGCACCCGCCGGGGACGACGCAACGGCCCAGCCGGCCGACGGCACCAGCCAGGTCGCCCGCAGCGACGGCGAGGTCGCCGTGTTCGCTGCTCCCGGCGACGGGCAGCCGGCAACGGTGCTGCCCGCCACGACCGAGTTCGGGTCGCCCCGGGCCCTGCTCGTCGTCACCGACGACGGCGAGTGGCTCCAGGTGGCCCTGCCCGAACGCCCCAACGGCAGCACCGGGTGGATCCGCCGGGACGCCGTCGAGGTGCGCACCATCGACGAGTCGATCGTCATCGACGTGGCCGCCCGCACGCTGACGCTGCTCGACGGCGGCGTCGAGGTGCTCACCACGCCCGTGGCCGTCGGCACCGACGCCAACCCGACCCCGACCGGCGCCTTCTACGTGGTCGACAAGCTCGACACCGGCGATCCCGGCGGGCCGTACGGGCGGTTCGCCCTGGGCGTGTCTGCGCACTCCGACGTGCTGACCGAGTTCTCCGGCGGCGACGGCCAGGTCGGCATCCACGGCACCGACGATCCGTCGAGCATCGGCTCGGCCGTCTCGCACGGCTGCGTGCGGGTGCCGAACGACGTCGCCCAGGTGCTGGCCGAGACCGTCAACCTCGGGACGCCGGTCCTCATCTCGTGATGAGATGCCCGGTGGTGGATCCTCGTGACGACACGCCAGGCACGGCGCCCGGCCCTCCGGCCGGGCGCCTCGGCGACGCCCCCGGTGATGGCGGCCGTGCGGCAGAGGACGCGTCGTGGGTCGTGGCCGCCCGCGGCGGCGACGACGAGGCCTTCGGCCGGCTCTTCGACCGGTGGTTCGACCCGGTCTACGACGTGGCGTGGCGCATCGTGCGCGACCGGGACACGGCGGCCGACGTCGCCCAGGACGTCTTCCTCGCCGCCTGGCAGGGCCTCGACGGCCTGGAGCAGCCGGCCTCGTTCGGCGGGTGGGTGCGGCGCATCGCCCGCAACCGGGCGCTCAACCGCCTCGACCGCGAGCGGCGATCGGTGCCCGACGACGAGCGGGCGGCAGCCGCCCTCGACCGATCGGCGCCCGACGTGGACCTGACCGCGGCGATGGACGAGCGTGAGCAGCACGACCTGGTGTGGGCGGCCGCCCGCGCCCTCGGCGAGCGCGACGCCAGCCTGCTCGACCTGCACCTGCGGCACGGGCTCGGTGCCGGGGCCATCGCCGACGAGCTGGGGGTGACCGCCAACAACGCCCACCAGTTGCTGCACCGGCTCAAGGGCAAACTGGCGGGCGCCATCCGGGCGTGGGTGCTGTGGCGGGCGGGCGAGGGCCGCTGCGCCGGTCTCGACCGGGCCATCGCCGGCGCTGGGCTGGTGTCGTTCGGCGCGGAGGCCGTACGGGTGATCGACCGGCACGCGCGGGCCTGCGACGGCTGCGCCGAGCGCCAGCAGCTCCGGCTGGCCCCCGAGGCGCTGTTCGCAGCGATGCCGATCATGGCCGCGCCGCCGTTGCTGAAGGCCGAGGCCGCGGCGGCTCTCGGTCAGGCGGGCGTCCCGATGGCCGGCTCGGCCGCCGCAGCGCCCGCGGCCGGCGGCGGGTCGGGGGCGCCGGGCTCGGGTGCGGCGGACGGGCCCGAGCCCGGCGGGGTGCCGGTCCGGCGGGTGGCCCTGGTGGCGGTCGCCGTGGTCGTGCTGCTGGTGGTGGCGGGCGTGGCGGGACTGGCGGCCCGCGGCGGCGGCGACGGCGACACCGCCGGGGCGGCGGGCCCGACCGCGGGCGAGGAGAGCCCGGCGTCCTCCGCCGCCCGCGAGCCCGGTGCGGGATCGGTCAAGCCGAGTCCCGGGTCGGGGTCCGCCAAGCCGGCGCCGGCGCCGCCGGGCGACACCACGGCGACGACCGCCGTGCCCGGCGAGCCGGGGACCACCGCCGGGTCGGGCACGACGGCACCGACCGGCGACCCGGCCCCGCCGCCACCGCCCGGGCAGCCGCCCCCGCCGCCACCGGACCCCGACCCCCCGACCATCGGCGGCTTCCGGGCGACCGCCGGCGAGCAGTGCGGCGCCACGCCCTCCCAGCGTCTGGTCCAGCTCGCGTGGCAGAGCGCGGGCGGTGAGTCCGCCACCATCTCGGGCCCCGGGGGCACGTCCACCCACGAGGCGTCGGGCGCGACCACCCGGTGCGTCCCCGTGCCGACCGGCACCTTCACGCTCACCGTCACGGGGCCCGGCGGCACCGCCACGGCGACGACATCGGCCGGTTGACCGTCTCCTGCCGAGGTGTCGGCAGAATGGCGCGCCTACGGGCGGTTTCCACCGACACCTCGGGGGAACCGCGGGACGGGGACCGGGCCCGGCCGGCGACTCAGCTGTCGGGGGTGGTGATCACGACCGGGCAGGGGGCGTGGCGCACGACGTGGTCGGAGACCGAGCCGAGCAGCGCACGGGCCAGGCCGCCGCGGCCCCGCGAGCCGATGACCAGGGCGCGGGCGTCGAGCTCGGCGGCCAGGTCGCACAGGGCCGGCCCGGGCGAGCCGCGCAGCACGCGGGCCTCGGCGCCCGCGAGGCCCAGCGCGGCCACGGTGGCGTCGACGATCTGGCGGCCCTCGACGGACTCGCTCTCGGCGAGCTGCTCGAGCGCGGCGGGCGACATGACGCCGCCGGCCATGCCGGTGCCGGTCACGAGGGCGGTGTCGACCGGGTCGATGACCGTGGCCACGACCAGCCGGTCGGGCGGGCGCACGACGGCGAGCCCGGCTGCCAGGGCGTGGTGGGCGAGGTCCGAGCCGTCGGTGCACAGGACGATCGTGTCCGCCATGGCGCCGAGTATCGCACCTGCCCAGCCGTCACCCCGGGACCGGGACCTGTGCCACCGCGTCGCCGAGCGCGCCGACGGCCGCCTCGAGCTGGGCATCGGACAGGTAGGGGGCGGGGCCGAGGCGCAGCACGTCGCCGCGGCTGTCGGTGACGACGCCCCGATCCCGCAGCGCGCCGGTCAGCCAGCGGGCGTGCGGCGAGCGCAGCGCCAGGAACCCGCCGTGCTCGGCGAGCGGCGCGGTGCGGTCGCGGCTGATGACGCCGTCCGGCGCGTCGAGGGCGTCGAACGCGTCGGCCAGCACCGCCAGCTGGTGCTGGTACGACCGCCGCAGGAGGTCGGGTGTCAGGCCGTGGTCGGCGAAGAACCCGAGCACCCGCGCCGCCCGGTAGTGGCTGACCGGGTCGTAGGTGGCACCGGCGAACCGCTGGGCGCCGGCCGGATAGGCCACCCGCCCGGGGCCGCGACCGTCGCCGCCGGCGTGGTCGTCGCCCCGGCCGTCGCTCAGCTCGCCGAACTCGGCGAACCAGCCCGTGACGACCGGCCGCAGGCGGTCGGCGTGGCGCGGCAGGCGCAGGAAGCAGTTGCCCTCGCCGAGCTGCAGGTACTTGTAGCCGCCGCCGACCACCCAGGCGTCGCCCAGACCGGCCTCGTGGACCCGCAGTGGCACCGGCCCCAGGGCGTGGTAGGCGTCCACCAGGAGCTCGGCGCCCCGGTCCCGGCAGGCGGCCGCCAGCGCGTCGAGGTGGGGCACGATGCGGGCCGAGCCGAACAGCACGGCCGACACCAGCGCGGCCGACGTGCGGCGGTCGACCGCCGCCGCCACCCGCTCGGCCAGCGTGGCGACCGGCTCGGCGGGCGTCCACACCACCTCGACGCCCGCCTCGGCCAGCCGGGCGAGCTGGCGGCGCAGGCTGTGGAACTCGCCGTCGGTGGTAACGAGCCGGGGGCGCCGGCCGCGCAGGTCGAGGCCGGACAGGACGCGCAGGACCAGCTCGTGGGTGCTGGCCGCCAACGCGACCTCGCCGCCGTCGTCGTCGAGCAGGCGGCGGACGCCGGCCCGCACCTCGTCGGCCTTGGCGGCGGCGCGGTCCCACTTGTCGTCCACCCACGCCGCGGCGTCGTCGTACGCCTCGATCAGCCCGTCGCGGGCCACGTCGGGCCAGGCCTGGTGCGAGTGGCCGGTCAGCAGCAGCCGGTCGGCCACCCGGAAGCGGGTGTAGTGGGGCGCCAGGGCGTTGGGCGAGGCCGCCAGGTCGGCGACCGCGGTCACAGGGCGCTCCGGATGGCCCACAGGTCGGGGAAGGCGGGCGCGGACAGCGTGGTGCGCAGGTAGGCGGCACCGGGCGACCCGCCGGTGCCCGCCTTGGTGCCGATCGTGCGCTCGACCATCTTCACGTGGCGGTAGCGCCACTCCTGCACGCCCTCGTCGACGTCCACCAGCCGCTCGGCCACCTGGGCCGGCCCGCCGTCGTCGCGGTAGACGGCGAGCAGCACGGCCTGCACCGCGGGCGACGGCTCCCACGGCTCGGCGACGTCGCGCCCGAGCGCCTCGGCCGGCACGTCGTAGCCCCGCACCGCGAGGTAGCGCAGGAACGAGTCGAACAGCGAGCGCCGGTCCATGGCGGCTGCGATCCGCCGCTCGGTCTCGCCGCCCGGCGGGTAGTGGCGCAGCACCCGGCGGTCGCGCCGGCCGAGCACGGCCTCGACCTCGCGGAACTGGGCCGACTGGAAGCCGCTGGCCGCGTCGAGCCGGTCGCGGAAGCCGAGGAACTGGCGCGGCGTCATCGTCTCGAGCACGTCGATCTGGGCGACCGCCACCTTGAGGATGGTGAGCACCCGGCGCAGCGTGTGCAGCGCGTGCGGGGTGTCGCCGTCCTCGAGGCGGCGCTGCAGGTGGGCGGCCTCGTGCAGCAGCTGCTTGAACCACAGCTCGTACACCTGGTGGATGACGATGAACAGCATCTCGTCGTGCTCGTCCGAGCGGGGCCGCTGGGCCCCCAGCACCTCGTCGAGCGCGAGGTAGTCGCCGTAGGTGAGGGCGGGGGAGCGTGGGGTCATCGGCCGTCACCTCGACAGGTCGCGGCGGGGTGGGCTCGCGGCAGCGTAGGTCGTCCCACCCGGGGCGGTGCCCGGGCGTCGGTGCGACGGGCGGCGGGGCGCCTGGGGAGGACGCCGCAGCGCCGGCGGCGCCCGGGTGCTTGAATCTCGGTTCATGGGGCTGGCACCGATGGGGGACAGGTATCGGCGTCCGGACTGGGTCCGGCGGGTCAACGCGATGGGGCTGGCGGCGGGCGGGGCCCGCCACATGGTGCCGATCGACGCCGGCGAGCTGATCGACCGCACCCGGGCGTCGACGGGCATCGACGCGCCGGGCGACCTGGGCGACGGCGACTGGGAGGGCCGGCTGCGCGCCCTGGTCGAGGCCGTCAACGGCAGCGACCTCCACACGGTCGGGCGGCTGATGACCCGCGAGGAGCTGCTGCGCTGCCTGCGCACGCGGTTCCTGGTCGGCGAGCGCCGCCGGCTCGACCCGTCGATCGCCGACGAGGTGATCGAGGCGCCGCTGGTCGTCACGGGCCCCGCCCGGTCGGGCACCACGATCCTGTTCGAGCTGCTGGGCCTCGACCCCGGGTTGCGCACCCCGGTCGCCACCGACGTGCTCCACCCCGTGCTGCCCGAGGGGATCGGCGGCGACGGGCGCCGGGCGATGACCGAGGCCGAGCAGGAGCTGTGGGCCGACGTGCAGCCCGAGTTCGACGCCATCCACGAGCTGCGCGCCGACCTGCCGGTCGAGTGCATCACCATCTGCGCGCCGTCCTTCGCCGGCAGCCACTGGGCGATGGTGCTCACCGACCAGGGCGGGTGGGTGCCCGACGTGACCGCGGACCTGGCCTTCCACCGGGCGTTGCTGCAGACCGTGCAGCACGGCCGGCCGCCCCGCCGGTGGCTGCTGAAGACGCCGGGCTACGTGTTCATGCTCGACGACCTGCTGGCCGCCTACCCGGATGCCTGCGTGGTGCTGACCCACCGCGACCCGGCCCGCACCATGCCCTCGACGGTGAGCACCACGGCGATGGTGCAGTGGCTGCGCACCGACAGCATCGACCTCGACGTGCTCGCCGCCCTGATCGGCGCCCTTTTCGGCGAGGCGCTCAACACCATCGCCCGGCGGCGGGCCGAGGGGACGCTGCCGGGCACGTACGGCGACGTGCGCTTCGCCGACCTGATGGACGACCCGGTGGCGGCCATCGCCGGGGCCTACGCGGCGATCGGGCGCGAGCTGACGGCCGAGCACCGCGCCGCCATCACCCGCTACCTCGACGCCAAGCCGCGGGGCAAGCACGGCGTCCACCGCTACACGGCGGCGGACTGGGGCTTCGACGCCGGCGCCCTGCGCACCGAGCTGGCCGAGTACATGGCGGCCTTCGCCATCCCCGTCGAGGACGGCTGACCGGCGACCGGCGACCGGCGGGACGGCGCTCAGCCCAGCCCGTCGACCGGCACGACCTCGGCCGTGGGGGTGTCGATCGGGCCCTCGGGCAGCATGAACCGCCAGAACACCAGCCCGAACGGCCGGCCCTCGGTCGACAGCCAGTTGGGCACGCCGGGGTCGCGGTGGGCGAGGACGATGGTCGCCGTGCCGTCCGGGCCGGCGACCGCCTGGGCCCGGTTGAGGCTGACCGGGTGGCGCAGGTAGTCGAAGGTCTGGAGCTGGCGGTTCCAGAGCGACACGTTGGCGCACCGGCACGCGGGCCACCGGACCCGCATCACCAGGGCGTCGTCGGGGCCGAGCAGGTAGGGCGCCATGCTGTAGGCGGCGTCGGCGGCGGCCAGGGCGTGGGCGCCCGGCGGCACCGGCGGGGGGAACTCGTGGGGCACGCGCGACACGAAGGCGGGCGGGTCGCCCTCGCCGGGCTTGGCCATGGTGTCGAGGGTGCGGCTGCGCACGTAGGTGCCCATCCGGCGGATGGCGGCGGCGACGGTGGCGTCGGTCGGTGCGGGCGGGGCGGCGGGCACGTCGCCGCCGACCAGGTCGATGGTCAGGGCCAGGTCGGCCGGAGGCGGGACGTTGGGTGACGTGGCCTGCTCCCAGTAGTGGCGGACCGTGAGGCGCGAGGCGTCGGCGGCCAGCGGCAGCCATCCCCGGTCGCGGGGCGGGCCGCCGACCGTGATCTCGAACGTGCCGTCGCCCGCCACGTCGAAGCCGGTGTCGTTGAGCACCCCCACCGTGCCCGACGGGAAGGCCCCGTCCTCGGCGCCGGCCTCGACCGTGAACGACACGTACACGGCGCCCCCGGTGCGGCCCCGCACCCGGTAGGTGCCGCCCGGGTGGACCCGGGCGTCGTGGTACCTGGCGTCCGCGTTGTCGCCGAGCGCCTTGCGCCACGGCGTGACGATCGGCCGGAACGCCGGTCGGGCGGGGTCGTCCTCGAACTGGGTCTCGATGGCCGTGCCCAGGTGATGCACCACCACCCGGAGCCCCTCGGCGACGTCGCCGGGGTCGCTCAACCCCCACTCGTCCCCGGCGAAGCGCTCGCCCACCTCGCGCAGGGTCGCCAGCAGCTCGGCGAACGCGGCCTGGCTCTCGGACATGCTCGATCCCCCTGTCGTCGCGCGGCCGGGCTCGTGCCGGCGCCCGCCGGATCACGAGTGTCTACACCCCCGGCCCTGTCGGAGCGGGGCCGTCGGCGCGAACATGTGACGAGCCGCGCGATTCTCGCCGCCTGGCGTGATCCCGGTCCCCGAGTAGCCACGCTCCAGGAGGTTCCGCCATGGACGGACAGCGCGCCCACCGCGTCTCGTCGATCGACCGGGTGCCGGCCATCACCCGGCGGCGGGCGACGACCCGCCCCACGCCGCGGCCCTCGCCGCCGGCCGTCGCGCCCGACGAGCAGCTCACGATCCCGTGGGCGGTGGTGCTGGGGCTCGGGTGGCCGCTGGTCGTGGCCGTCTCGACCGCCCTCGAGCCGGTGCCCGCCGAGCCCGAGACCGCCCCGCCCCTCGTGGTCGAGCTGGCTGCGCTCGGGCTGCTGGCGGCGTTGCTGACCACCGTGATCGCCGCGGGCCTGCGCCACCGGGCCGCCCCGGTCGCCGGCGTGGCGGCCGGCGTCGGCTTCCTGACCTTCGCCGTGCTCTGCCCCGTGACCGGCCATCACGCGTTCGGCCTGTGGTGGGTCGCCGAGATCGGCCTCGTCACCGCGATGCTGGCGGCGAGCCTCGCTGCCCTGGGCCGCAGGGCCCGGACGGGGGCCTGACGGCGGTCGGCGGGGCCGGCCGCCATCTCGACCCGGTGCCCCGGGCCGCCACCTGACCGCCGGCTTCGCCGTCGCGCGTGGGCGCGGCGGCCGGTCGGTCAGTCGTCGCCCGGCCCGTCGTCCTCGCCGTCGTCGCTGCCGTCGCGCTCGTCGCCGACGACCCGGAAGTCCTCGTCGAGCTGCACGTCGACCTGGGTGCCGTCGTCGAGCGTGACCTCGACCTCGTAGAGGCTCTCCTCGTCGCCGACCTCGGTCTCGGTCACCCGGCCGCCGCCCGTGTGCTCGAGGGCGGCGGCGGTGGCCCGGTCGAGGTCGTCGCCGGTGATCGGTGCCTCGTCGTCGTCGCCACCGCCGGCCGCCATGGCGGCACCGGCCCCGCCGGCACCCACGATCGCCAGCCCACCGGCGACGGCGACGGCGATCTTCGTGCGCTTGTGCATGGTCGTCCCTTCGTGGTCGGTCACGTCGTCGTGTCCCATGGTGCGCCGAGCGGGCTGAACACGGGCTGACACGCGGGCGCCGCGGGCCGGTGGTCAGCCGCCAGGGGTGAACTCGACCAGCTCGACGCGCCCCTCGCCGCCCGCGGTCACCACCTCGAGCACGAGGCCGACGCCGGCGGCGTACGACTTCTCCTCGACCGTGGCCGGCTCCAGCGGGTTCCACTCCCGGGTGACGAGCAGCTCGCGGTAGGTCTCGTCGGCCACCGTGGCGCTCCCGTCGACGGCCAGCACCTCGGCCAGGTCCTCGGCGTCGCCCTCGTCGTACTCCTGGCGGTAGGCCTGCCCGACCGCCGGCTCGGCGGGCATGACGATGCCGGGGAGCGCTCCGCCGACGCCGGCCTCCCACGAGCCCTCGGTGCTGACCGGCTCACCGCCCTCGTACTCGGTCGACGCCTCGCCCAGGTACCAGACGTTGCCGGCGGCGTCCTGGGCGAACCAGTCGTCGGTGTCCTCGACCACGTCGCCGCCGACGGTCACGGTGTCGCGCACGACGACGGCGTCGATACCCATCACCCGGCGACGCTGGTCGGTGACGACGACCTCGATGCGCTCGACCTCGCCGTCCGACGTGCCCTCGTACACCCAGCGGGCCCCGGGCAGCAGCGGCAGGTACGGGTTGTCGATCGGCCCGCCGAAGTCCGCCGGGTCAACCTCAGGCGAGTAGCGGCCGCCGTCGCCCGGGTCGATCACCGGCGCGGTGGCGGGCGGCGATGCGGGCGGCGCGGCGTCGCCGTCCGAGGAGTCGCCGCAGGCAGCAGTGGCGAGTCCCACGGCCAGCGCGGCGAGCAGCATGGCGCGCCGGCGTGCAGTGTGCCGGCCTGCGGTGTTCTGGCTTGCGGCGCACCAGGGTGCGGTGTGCCGGCCTGCGGTGTGCCGGCCTGCGGTGTGCCGGCGTGCGGCGCACGGGGGTGCGGTGTGAGCGGACACGGGGACCTCCCTCCACCCGGCGACGACCGCCGGTGCCCCGACCGTGCGCGCCCGGGGGCTGAACCGGGGCTGACCGCGGGCCCCGGGGCGGAGCCGCGGGTTCAGCGCAGGTTCAGCGGCCGCGCGACCAGGATGGGCCGCCGGGCCGGCCGCCCGGCCGCCAGACTGGAGGGCGAGAGGTCGCCGTGAAGCTGCTGCTCGTCGAGGACGACACGAAGCTGGCCGCCGCCGTCCGGCGCGGTCTCGAAGCCGAGGGCTTCACGGTCGAGGTGGCCGCCGACGGCGACGAGGGCCTGTGGCGGGCGACCGAGGGCACCTACGACCTGGTGGTGCTCGACATCATGCTGCCCGGGCGCAACGGCTACCGGGTCTGCGCCGACCTGCGCGCCGCGGGCGACTGGACGCCGATCCTGATGCTCACCGCCAAGGACGGCGACCTCGACGAGGCCGAGGCGCTCGACACCGGCGCGGACGACTTCCTCACCAAGCCCTTCTCGTTCGCGGTGCTCGTCGCCCGGGTGCGGGCGCTGCTGCGCCGGGCGGCCGACCGCAGCGTCGCGCCCGTGGCGGTCGGCGACCTGCGGGTCGACCAGGCCCGGCGGCGGGCGTGGCGCGGCGAGTGCGAGATCGAGCTCACCGCCCGCGAGTTCGACGTGCTGGCCCTGCTGGTGCGGCGCGCCGGCGAGGTGCTGTCGAAGGCCCGGATCCTGGCGGGGGTGTGGGACAGCGACTTCACCGGCGACCCGAACATCGTCGAGGTGTACGTGCGTCGGCTGCGGCGCAAGGTCGACGAGCCCTTCGGGCGGCGGACCATCGAGACGGTGCGCGGCGCCGGGTACCGGATCGCGACCGATGAGCGATGACACGGCGGCGGCAGCGGGGCAGGTGCCGCCGGTCCCGGATCGCCGGCGCCGGCTGAGCACGGTCCGGTTCCGGATCACCGCCATCGCCGCGCTCGGCGTGGCTGCCGTGCTTGCCGCCGCCGGCGTCGGGCTCGTCGCCACCCAGCGGCGGGTGCTGACCGAGAGCCTGGACGAGTCGCTCGGCGAAGAGGCGGCGGCGATCGCCGCCGGCCTGGACGGCGGCCGCGTGCCCGCGACGCTCGGACCGGTCGGCGACCTGCGGGTCGACCAGGC
>DASTFE010000202.1:0-16921 GCA_035708905.1 Acidimicrobiales bacterium
GCGCCGTAGTTGTAGGCCGCGTCCACGGCCGGGTCGAAGAACGGCGGCTGCAGGATCGCCGCGGGGAAGACGATCTCGTTCATCGACGGGTTGTAGTAGGCGTTCACCGTCTGCGGCGTCATGTGCCACTCGTCGCGGTCGATCGGCTTGCCGATCTTGTCGAGGTTGCGGTCGACCTCGAAGGCCGCCGCCCGCCGGACGCTGCCGAGCAGGTCGTCACGGTCGACCACGAGCGCCGAGTAGTCGCGCCAGCGGTCGGGGTAGCCCACCTTGGGCGTGAAGCGGTCGAGCTTGTCGAGGGCCCGCTTGCGCGTCTCGGGTGACATCCAGTCGAGCTCGGCGATGTCGACCCGGTACGCCTCGACCAGCCAGCCGACCAGCCGGTCCATGTGGGCCTTGTGCTCGGGCGGGAAGTGGCGGGCGACGTAGAGCCGCCCGACGGCCTCGCCGAGGGCGCCCTCGACGACCCCGACCGCCCGCTTCCAGCGCTCGCGCAGCTCGGGGATGCCCGACAGCAGCGTGCCGTAGAAGGCGAAGTTGGCGTCGACGAACCGGCTCGACAGGAACGGTGCCGAGGCCCGCACGTGGTGGAAGGTCATCCAGGCCCGCCAGTCGGCCAGCGGGATCTCGCCGAGCAGCCGCGCCGCGGTCTCGATCGCGTCGGGCTGGCGGACGACGACCTCGTCGAAGGCGCCGGCCGGGGCGCCCAGCCCTTCGAGCCAGACCGCCCAGTCGAGGCCGGGGGTCAGCGCCCGCAGCGCGGCCAGCGTGTGCTTGTTGTACGTCTTCAGGGCGTCGCGGCTGTCGACGTTGGTCCAGTGCCCCCCGGCGAGCGCGGTCTCCAGCGCCATGACCCGCCCGGCGGCGTCGTCCGCGTCGGGCTCGCCCGCCAGCCGCAACATGGTGCCGACGTGCTCGACGTACGCGGCGCGGATCTCCGCGTAGGCGTCCTCGCGGTAGTACGCCTCGTCGGGCAGACCGAGCCCGCCCTGGACGAGGTTGACGATGTAGCGGGTGGCGTCCTCGCCGTCGTTGTCGACGAACCACTCGACCAGGCCGGGCGTGCCGTGGCGCTGCAGCCGCCCCAGCAGGGCCAGCAGCTCGGTGGTCGAGCCGACGGCGCGGATGGCGGCCAGGTCGTCGGCCAGGGGCTCGGCGTCGCGGCGCTCGACCTGGTCGACGTCCATGAAGGCCGCCCACAGGTCGCCGACCTTGCGCTCGTCGGCGCCGGCGGGGGCATCGCTCGCCGCCGCCTCCTCGCACAGCGCCCGGACGTCCAGCTCGGCCTGGTCGTGCAGCATGTGGAAGGCCCCGTGGGCGGCCCGGTCGGCGGGGATCTCGGTGCGCTCGAGCCACCTGGCGTTGACGTGGCGGAACAGGTCGTCCTGCGGGCGGACCTCGTCGGACAGCTCGTCGGTGTCGATGCCGCTCGTGGTGCTGGGGGCCATGCGTGCTCCTTGCGGTCGGCGCGGGACCGCCAGCCTACGAGCGCGACCGGCCGGTCGGGACGGGGGTTGACCCTCCCGCCGGGGGAGGGTGCACCGTGGCGGCATGGCATCCGTACACCGGGAGATCGTGATCGAGGCCGACCCCCAGCGCGTGTGGTCGGCCGTGCGGGCGGTGGGCGAGGAGCACCGGCTCTTCGCGGGCGTGGTGGTCGGCTCGTACCGCGACGGCGACCACCGGGTCGTCACCTTCGCATCCGGCGCGGTCGTCCGCGAGCTGATCGTCACCGTCGACGACGAGCGCCGCCGCCTCGTCTACACGGTGGTCGAGTCACCGTTCGACGCCGTGCACCACCAGGCGTCGCTGCAGGTGACGCCGACGGGTGACGGCCGCACCCGGTGCGTGTGGATCACCGACGTGGTGCCCGACGAGCTGGCTCCGCCGATCGGCGCCGTGATGGACATGGGCGTCGAGGCCCTGCAGCGCACGCTGACCGCACCCGGGGACGCAGCGCCCGCGGCCTGAGGTGGTCAGCCCGTTGCCATCGTGGACTGCGTCGGGAGGCAGGCGGGGGTCGCGCGCCGACCGGCCCCGGCCGGTGAACCCGCGAGTGATCTCGGACAGCGGGGCAGTCTGGCGGATCGGCCGGCGTCCGCGTGCCCTCAGCTCTGGGCGGCGGCCGACCGCACGAGCGCGTCGAGGAGCTTGGCGGCCGACTCCATGGTGGCGAACAGCGAGCCGCCGGCCAGGTCGGGGTCGAGGCCGGACAGCAGCTCGATGCCGAGGAACAGCGCCGCCAGGCCGGCGGTGAGGTCGTCACGGGGGAGCAGGTCGGCGAACGGCGTGCCGGCCAGCAGCCGGTCGATCGTGTCGCCGACGAGGTCGGTCCACGGCCGCAGTGACGCGGCGATCTCGCGGGACAGGTCGTCGGCACCGACGGCGCCGGCCAGCACCTGGGTGAGCGCGGCGACCGTGCCGGCCTGGAACTCCTCCTCGTGGAGGCGGCGGGCCACCGCGACCAGCTCGGACACCGACGTCACCTCGGCGAGGGCGGGGGCGTAGAGGGCCGACCGGCGCTCGCTCTCGCTGCGGGCCACGGCGACGAGCAGGCCCTCGACCGACCCGAAGTGGTAGAAGATCAGCGCCTGGTTGAAGCCGCCGTGCCGGGCGATGCTGCGGGCGCTGATGCCCGCGATGCCCTCGGCCCGCAGGGCCTCGAGGGCCGCCGCCACGATGCGGGCCCGGGTGTGGTCGGCGCCGTGGCGGGCTCGGGCCGGGCGCGCGGCACGGGCGTCGTCGTCGGGTGCTGTCGGTCTGGTGCGCATCGTCGCCGCCGTCAGCCGAGCGCGGTCAGGGGGACCTCGAGGTAGCGCGGGTCCATGAGGTTGTCGAGCGCCCAGGTGGCGTAGGCCCGCGGGAACCGGCCCAGGCCCTCGCCGACGGTGGTCTGGTTGAGGTGGGCGACCGCCCGCCGGGCGTCCTCCGCGTAGCGGTCGGCCACCGTGAGGGCCTCGGCGATGGCTCCCGATTGGCGCACGAGGCGGATGGCCTGCTCGACCCGGGCCCCGCCGGTGCCGTCGCCGTCGGCCGCCAGCGAGTCGAGGACCTCGCGCAGCTCGTCGCCTGTCGGCCCGCCCAGCGCGGCGATCACCGGCAGGGTGTAGACGCCGCTGGCGATGTCGTTGCCCGTGGGCTTGCCGAGCCGGGCCTCGTCGCCGATCAGGTCGAGGATGTCGTCGAGCACCTGGAACGCCATGCCGAACGCGTCGCCGTAGCGGGCCATGGCCTGGGCGTTCTGGCCGGTGAGGTCGCCGCAGTGGGCGCCGAGGCGGCACGCGCACTCGAACAGGGCGGCGGTCTTGCCCCGCACGGACGCCAGGTGGGCGTCGAGGCTGCGGTCGGGATCGTGCAGGTCGCGCATCTCGAGCACCTGGCCCTCGCACAGCTCGCCGAGGGCGCCGGCGATGAGGCCGGCGGCGTGCTGGCTGACCTGGGCGGCGAGCTCGGCAGCTCGGGCGAGGATGTAGTCGCCGGCGAGGACGGCGTGGTTGACGCCCTCGACCGCGTTGATCGTCGGGCGCCCGCGGCGGGTGTCGGCGTCGTCGAGGATGTCGTCGTGGACGAGCGAGCCCACCTGCACCAGCTCGACCGCGGCGGCCGCATCGACGACGCGGTCGTCGAACACGCCGGCGGTGGCCGCGGTGACGATGGTGAGCAGCGGCCGCAGCCGCTTGCCGCCGGAGCTGGCGACCCGCACCGAGGCGGGCCCGAGCAGCGCCCCGTCGTGCCGGAGGGCGGCGTCGATGCGGTCGTCGACTGCGGCCAGCCGGGCGGGTAGGTCGGCGATCCCGAACAGCCGGGCGAGGCCCTCGGGGGTCAGGTCGAGGACGTCGGCCGGGCGGTGGGACGTGGTCGTGCCGTCGGACGGGGGGCGGTCCATGGGCATTCTCCTCCGGGAGCCGAGCGGGGGTGGGCGCCGGCTGTGAGCGAACGCTTTGAGCGTATGCTCAAACAACGGTGCTCTCAAGGCCGGCAGACTGTGACTCTCGCCACGCGGTCGCCTCGGCACGCGGAGTGACGCGCACGTGTTCCCCCTTGCGTCACGTAGAGGGGTGGCGCGACAACTGTCCATGGCGGCTGGCTGCAAACGGGGTTGCAGAGCGACGCACTCGCTAGGGGAGAGGGGACACGATGGCTGACACCGGAGGCGTGGTAGCGCGCCTGCGCAAAGGGGTCGCCGTGCTGGTCTCGCTGATCGGGATCATGTTCGGGGTCGTGAGCCCGTCCGACGCCACGCACGATTGACCCCCGGCGCCCGCACTCGGCGGCGCCCGCCGGGGCGGTGCGCCGTGCCCCTCAGTTGCCGTTGGTGCTCCAGTGCCACGGCTCGCTGGGCAGGTTGTACAGGCCGTAGGTGGCGGCGTTCGCCGACAGCCAGCTGAAGCACGTGCTGCCCGAGCTCACGGTGCCGCCGCCGTTACAGGTGAAGTCGATGGCGAGCCCCACTTCGTGCATCGACGTGCCGGGCTGGGCCGTCGGCGGCGAGCACTGCGAGGACGGCATCTCGTAGATGGCGTACTGCGAGGTGCCGCAGTGCGCCTTGCGCAGCTCGATCTGCTGCTGCGGATCGCGGTAGCCGCCGCCGCACAGCATCACGCCCGACGCCGCGGCCGCGTCGAGCAGCGACTGGACGTTGCCGGCGATCGACCCCGCCACGGTGATCGACCCCCCGCCCGGGCAGCTGACGGTCGCCAGGCCGCCGGGCGCCGACTCGATGGTCGACGCCGTGCCGGTCGGCTGCACGGTGGCGGCCTGCAGGCTCGCCGCCAGCGCCGCCTGCTCGGCGGCGATCTGCTCGGACAGGGCGGCGTCCAAGGCCCGGAGCGACTCGGCCTCGGCCAGCTTCGCGTTCAGGCGCTGCTCGACGTCGTTCGCGAACTGCTGCTGCTGGGCGAGGCTGTCCTCGAGGTCGGCCATGGCGGCGTCCGCCTCGTCCTTCTTCTCGGCGGCGGTCGCGGCCAGCTCGTCGAGCACGACCTTCTCGTCCTCGAGCTCGTCCTGGGCCTCGGCCAGGTCCTCGATGGCCCGGGCGTCGGCCTCGGACTGCATCGAGACGAGCGCGTCCATGACCGTGGCGTCGGCCAGCGAGTCGGAGTGCAGGATGTCGAGCGCGTGGTTGATCGGCGGGTGCATGAACGAGTCGACGATCATCTGGTCCGCGGCGGCGTCGAGCTCGGCGATCTCGTCCTCGAGGGCCGAGATGCGGTCCTCCGAGGCAGCGACGTCGGCCTCGGCGGTGGCGAGCGCGTCGTTGGCGGCGGTCACCACGACCTGCTGGCCGGTGATCTCGGTCTGGATGGCGCCGAGCGCCGCCTCGATCTCCGCGTCCTCGGCCTCGAGCACGTCGATCTCGGCGGCCACCTCGTCGCCCAGCTCGCGCACGTCGTCGAGCTGGTCATCCTTCGAGGGCTCCTGGGCGGCCGTCGGGAGGGTGCCCGACACGGTGGCGGCCACGGCGGCCACGGCCAACATGCGTACCAGCGCGGTTCGGCGACGCTCGTGCTCCACGATGCTCCCAGCTCGCTTTCCCGACGGTCGCCTGCACGACCGCTTCCGGGGGCGAATGTAACGAACTCGGGACATGTTGTCACACGAATGCAACCATGGGGTTGCCCCGCCGTGGGGGATCCCCTGCCGGAGCAGCCCGTAACCTGCCCGGCCAGTGCCCGCCACCTCGCCCCTCGACGATCGTCGCCGCGCCGTCGCCGACGAGCTGCACGACCTCGCCGTCCGGTACGCCGCCGGCGCCGACCGGCGGGACGGCGAGATGTTCGCCGGTGCGTTCCTGCCGGGCGGGCGCCTGCGCGTCTTCGACCCGCCCGAGGCCGCCGAGCCCCGCAGCGACCGGCAGGGCCACGACGCGCTCGTCGGGGTGCCGGCCCTGCTGTCCCGCTACGAGCGCACCTTCCACCTGCTGGGCCAGGCGAGCTACGAGCTCGGTCCCGGCGGCGACGAGGCCGAGGGCGAGGTCTACTGCCTGGCCCATCACCGTCTCGCCGGGCCCCCGCCGACCACGGTGGTCATGCACATCCGCTACCGCGACCGTTACCGGCGGGCGGGTGGTCGCTGGGGCATCGACGAGCGGCGGGTGCTGGTCGACTGGACCGAGACGCGCCCCGCGGGGACGTCCGGATGACGGCGGCGCACCTCCCGACCCTGACCCTGGGCCTGCCGTCGTTCGGCCCCGCCCCGGGCGGCGACTGGCGGGGCCTGCTCGACCTCGCCCGCATTGCCGACGACGCCGGGATCGACCGGGTGGTCGTCACCGACCACGTCGTCAACGGGCCGCACGTGGACGAGTACCCGTGGGGGCGGTTCCCGGTGGGCCCCGACGCCGACTGGCTCGAGCCTCTCACGACGCTGACCGCCGTGGCCGCCGTGACCGGTCGGGTGCGGCTGGCCACGGGCATCCTGGTGGCGCCGCTGCGCCCGGCGGCGCTGCTGGCCAAGACGGTGGCCACCCTCGACGTGCTGTCGGGCGGCCGGGTCGACCTCGGCGTCGGGGTCGGATGGCAGGCGGCCGAGTTCGCCGCGGTGGGCGTCGACCACGCAGCCAGGGGCCGGATCCTCACCGACACCGTGGCCGCCTGCCGGGCCCTGTGGCAGCACCTCCCCGCCAGCTTCGCCTCGGCCACGCTGACGTTCGCCGACACCTACTGCGCCCCGCGGCCGGCGCAGCCCCGGCTGCCGGTGTGGTTCTCGGGCACGCTCACCGCTCGGAACGTGCGCCGCATCGTCGAGCTCGGCGACGGCTGGATCCCGATCATGGGTTCGACCGCCGACGACGTGCGCCGCGGTGCCGAGCGCCTCGGAGCGGCCTGGTCCGCCGGGGGGCGCGGGCCGGGCAGGCCGCAGGTCCAGGCCGCCCTGGCGCCGGTGCGGGACGGGCGGGGCCGGTTCGACGCCGCGGCCACGCTGGCCGCCGTGCCGGCCCTGGTGGCGGCCGGGGCCACCGACGTGACCATCCACCTGAGGAGCGTGGACCCCCGCCTCGACGACCCCGCCGGGGCGTGCGCCGCGCTGGTGGCGGCGCGTGACGCGGCCACGGCCGGCTGACCGCCGGCGTCGCCACGCGCTCCGGAGCGCACGGGTCGCCCGGTCCTGTGCCAGGCTGGCGGCATGAGCGACACCACCGAGGGCGCGAAGGAGCGGACCCTGGTCGGCATCTCCTTCCAGGACATCTACCGCGCCCAGGAGTTCCTCACCGCGGCAACGCGGCTCGACTCGCAGGGCCGGCTGCGCCTGCTGGACGCGGTGTTCGTCACCAAGGACGAGGCGGGCAAGACGGTCGTGCGCGAGACGGTCGACCCGCAGCCCGGTCGCAGCGCCCTGTCGGGCGCGCTGTGGGCGGGGCTGTTCGGCCTGGTGCTCGGCGGCCCGGTCGGGTGGGTCGTGGGCGCGGGCGTCGGGGCCGGCACGGGCGCGGTCGCCGCCAAGGTGATCGACCACGGCGTGTCGGACGAGTGGGTCGACTGGTTCCGCCAGGCCGTCGAGGCCGGCACCACCACGCTGGCGCTGCTGGTCGAGGACCTCGACCGGGACGCCCTGGTCGCAGAGCTCGAGCGCTTCGCCGGTGCCCAGCTCGTCTACGCCAACCTCGACCCCACCTGGCTCGACCGCATGCGCGCCGCGCTGAGCGACGCCACCCCGGGCGATGCCGCGTCGGGGCCCGGCGCCGAGCCGCAGCCGCCGTCCGCCGGCAGCTGATCCCACAACCGCCGTCCGGCAGCTGACGCCGCGGCCGCCGCCCACCGGCGGTTGACCCGCCGCCGGGGCCCCGTCTCCAGCGGATCTCCACGCCTGCTCCACGCACGGCGGCCGCCGTTCGCGCACGGTGTGGGCCATGGCAGCCCCCGCGGCACCGGCTCTCGCACCTGCACGGCTCCGGCCGCCCCCTCGGCGTGGCGCCGGGACCACCGCCCACGCCGCCGCCGGCGCGCGCGCCATGGCGCCGTGGCTGGCGGGCATGGGCCTGTACGCCCTCGTCGTGGGCGTCAGCGGCGCCACATCGGGGGTCCCCGGGCCGGCGGCCTGGCTGACCGGCCCGACCATCTACTCCGGCGGTGCCCAGGTGGCGGCCGTCGACCTGATCGGCAGCGGGGCGGCGCCCGCGGTGGTCGTCGCCAGCGTGCTGGCGATCAACGCCCGCCTGATCGTGTACTCGGGCGCGATGGCTCGCCATTGGGCGGGGCGGCCCCGCTGGTGGCGGGCGTTGGCCGCCTACCTGCTCGTCGACCCGTCGTTCGCGGTGGGCCTCGACCGCTACGGCCGGGCCGCGGACGGTGCCCGCGACGGCGGCGGCGACCGGGCGGGCGACCGAGACGCGGCCCATGCCCACTACCTCGGCGGCGCCGTGGCCCTGTGGCTGGTGTGGCTGTGCGCCCTCGCGGCCGGCGCCACGCTGGGGCCGCGGCTGCCCGCCGGGCTGCACCTCGAGTTCGTCATCCCCCTGTTCCTCACCGGTGAGGTCGTGCGGCGGGCCGCCACCCCGGCGTCGGTGCTCGGTGCAGCGGCGGCCGCGGTCGTGGCGGTCGCCGGCCTGGCCGTCCCGCTGCGCCTGGGCCTGCTCGTGTCGATCGCCGCCGGCCTGGCCGTGGCGCTGACCGCATCCCGGGAGGAGCGGTGAACCCCTACCTCGTGGTGCTGACCGCCGGTGTGGCCAGCTACGCGTGCCGGCTGAGCCTGGTGGCGCTCGGGCACCGCACGGGCACGCCGGCGCTGCTCGAGCGGGTGGCGCCGTTCGTCGTGCCGGTCACCTTCGCCGCGGTCGCGGCGGGAGGTGTCGTCGCCGGCACGGGGAGTGCGGCCCTCGTGGCCGCCCGGTCGGTGGCGGTGGCCGTGGCCGTGGTGGCCGTGCGCCGGACCGGCCGATCGCACGCCGCGGTGGCCGCCGGCATGCCGGCCCTGTGGGCCCTGGACGCCCTGATCTTCAGAACTTGACCACGCCGTCTCCAAGGCTGCGAACCGGTGCTGCTTCAGAGTCGTACACGACGACGCAACCACGACGAGGAGACCACGATGGGAACGAACCGCAGCCACCACGACGTCGCCGTCGTCGGCGCCCGCGCCGCCGGCGCGTCGGCGGCGATGCTGCTGGCCAGGGCAGGCCACGACGTGGTCGTGCTCGAGCGGGCGCAGTTCCCGAGCGACACGATGTCGACGCACGGGCTCTCCCGCAGCGGCGTCGTCCAGCTCGCCCGCTGGGGCCTGCTCGACGACGTGCTCGCCACGGGGGCGCCGGCGATCCGCAAGGTCACGTTCCACGTCGGCGGCGAGTCGACCGAGCGCCGGGTCAAGGACCGGGCGGGCGTCGACCACCTGCTCGCCCCGCGCCGTCACGTGCTCGACCCGCTGATCGCGGGTGCGGCGGCCGACGCGGGCGCCGACGTCCGCTTCGGCGTGACCGTCACGGGTGTCAGGCAGGACGACCACGGCCGGGTCACCGGCGTGTGCGCCCGCGACGCCGCCGGCGACCGCTTCGAGGTCGACGCCCGGGTCGTCGTCGGGGCCGACGGGCTGCGGTCACGCGTGGCCCGCTCGGTGGGCGCCCCCCTCGTCGACGTCCGGCCCGCGTCGGGTGCGGCCCACTACGCCTACTACGCCGGGTTGCCCTGGGACGGCATCGAGTTCTTCGTCACCGACGGGATGTTCGTCGGCGTGTTCCCCACCCACGGCGGCGAGGCCTGCGTCTGGGTGTGCTCGCCCGTCGACACGGCGCTGGCGGCCCGCCGCGGTACCGACTCGCTGGACGCCGCCCTCGACGCGCTCCTCGCCTGGGGCGCGCCGGCGCTGGCCGAGCGCCTGCAGGGCGCCACTCGCACGTCCTCCGTGCAGGGCATCGTCGGGATGGCCAACCAGGTGCGCCGCGCCCACGGGCCCGGGTGGGCCCTGGTCGGTGACGCCGCATACCACCGCGACGCGATCACGGGCCACGGCATGAGCGACGCCTTCCGCGACGCCGAGCTGCTGGCCGGCGCCATCGACACGGGGCTGCGCGGCGACGCCGACCTCGACACCGCGCTGGCCGGCTACGACGTGCAGCGCAGCGCCGCTCTGCGCGACATCTTCGACATCACCTGCAGCCTGGTGGCCTACCCGCCCCGGTCGGAGTTCGTCGAGCACCAGCGCCGGCTGAGCGCCGCCATCGAGGCCGAGTCCGCCTGGCTCGCCGCCCGCCCCCTGCCCGGCGAGCGGGCCCACGTCCTGGCCGCGGTCTGAGGCGCAGGCCCGACGCCGTCAGGCCGTGATGGCGTCGGCCGCCTCGCGGCAGCGCTGGGCGTCGAGCGGCTGGTCGGCGGCCTCGAAGAGATGGGCGGCCCGGTCGAGCAGCCGACCGGCGGTGACGCCGTCGCCCTCGGCGCGGGCGAGGTGCGCCCGGGCCTCGGCCACCGCGCCCTCCCACGCCGTGCCCTGCCACAGCCGAGCCGAGGCCTCGGCCCGCGCGATCCAGGACCGGGCCTGGTCGAGGCGGCCGCCCTCGGCGCAGGCGACGGCCGCGGGCACCGCGATCATCACGTGGCAGAACGGGCAGCTCGTGCGCTCGTCGTCGGCCTCGACCGCCTCGTCGACGGCGGCCAGCGCGGCCTCGGTGTCGGGGGCGGCCGCCACCAGCGTGCCGTAGATGCGCTGGAGCAGGTGGCGGGCCAAGGGCGACCAGCGGGCCAGGGGCAGGGCCCGGCGGGCCAGCCGCTCGGCCTCGGCCCGGGCGCCGGTCGCGAGCTCGACCTCGGCCAGCCGCTGCAGCGCATGGGCCGTGCCCGTGTCGGCCCCCAGGGACGCGTGGGCGTCGACGGCAGCGGTGAGGTCGGTGCGGGCGGCGTCGAGGTCGCCGGCCAGCAGCGCGGCCTCGCCGGCGACCGCGAGGGCGAAGGCCACCGCGGGCCGAGCCCCGATCTCGGCGGCGCGCGCCCCGAGCTGGCGGGCCAGGGTGATGACCTCGTCGTAGGGCGTCGGCCCGTACAGCAGGTACTCGGCCACGCACAGGTGCGAGTCGAAGACCGTCGCGACGAGCGCCGGGCTGTCGCTGGTGGCCCGCAGCTCGCGCCGCAGCCGGTCGAACCATTCGCCCCGGTTGTGGGCCACCATGCCCTGCAGGGTCACGGCGTCGAGGAACGCGCCGGAGGCGCCGTCACCGGTGGTGAGGCGCCGGGCCGCGTCGGCGGCCTCGGCCGCCCCGTCGATGTCGCCCTGCAGGTAGGCGAGCATGCCCCGGGCGACCAGGATGGCGCCGTCGTAGCGGCCGCCATCGGGCTCGAGCTCGGCCAGTGCCTCCTGAGCCGTGTCGAGGTCGCCGCTGTAGAGCGCCGCCCGGCCCAGCAGCGCGCGCACGCCGCGCCGCTCGTCGGGCTGGGCGGCCGCCAGCGCCGAGCGGTAGGTGGCGACGGCGCCGGGATCGCCGGTGGCGGCCAGCGCGCCGGCCCGCAGCGCCAGCAGCTCGCCCCGCTGCTGGTCGTCGACGTGGTCGGCGGCCAGCCCGGTCCACCGCAGCACGTCGTCGTGGAACTGCACGGCCGCGGCCGCTCGGGCCGCCGCCAGCGCGAAGGGCGCGGCCTCGGCCGGACGGCCGGCGTCGAGGAACCGCTGCGCCACCCGGGCAGGCGGGGCGTCGAGGTCGGCCAGTCGCCGGGCCGTGGCGGCGACGAGGCGGGCGCGCTGGTGGGGCGCCATGTCGGCCGTGAGCCGCTCGACGGTGGCGGGCGATGCGAAGGCGTAGCCGTCGGCTTCGGCCGCCACGACTCCGGCATCCAGCGCGAGCTCGACCAGCCGGTGGGCGCCGGCCTCGTCCGACCCGGTGGCGGCGCGCACCTCGATCTCGTCGAACCGGTCGTCCGCCGCGGCCAGCCGGCGGAGCGCGTCCACCACCTCGGGGGCCAGGTCGGCCAGCCCGGGATCGCCGGCCGCGCTCGTGTCGTCGCCCGCCAACTCGATCACCTCGTAGCGCACCGCGCCGGCGCCGTCCCGCCAGCCGGCCGCGCCCGGGCGGCCGGCGACGACCAGGGCCACGCGGTGGCGCCGGGTGAGGCGGGCCACGTCGTCGAGCAGGGCGAGCGTCTCCGGCGAGGCGTGGTCGACGTGGTCGACGAGCACCACGACGCCGGCGCGCTCGGCGGCGGTGACCAGCACCTCGCGCACGGTCACCAGCCACCGCTGGCGGGTGGTGGGCGGGTGGCCGGCGATCACCCGCTCGAGCTCGTTGCGGCACCCCGACGGCACGGCCTCGAGCAGGTCGGGGCGCCGCTGGCTGATCTCGTCGAGGGCGTCGGCCACGCAGGCGAACGGGCCCGCGCCCATCGACGGCGCCGCCAGGCCGACGGCGAACGAGCGCTGCCGGGCCGCGTCGGCCAGCAGGTGCAGCAGGTCGGTGCGTCGCGCCCGCGAGCCGCCCACCACGCGCAGCGCCACACCGGCGCCGAAGGCCAGGTCGGCGAGCGCCCGGAGCGCGCGCCGCACCTCGGGCGGCCCGCCCTCGGTGCCCGTCGGCGCCGGGCCTGGTCGTCCCCCGCCTTGGCCGGCGGGCCCCGGCGTCGGTGCCCCGGCGTCGCCGGCGGACTCGGCGACGTCGGCCACGAAGCGGTAGCCGCGACCATGGATCGTGCGGATGATGCGCTGGTCGCGGCCGGTGTCGCCGACGGCGCGCCGCGCCGACTTGATGCGGCTGGTCAGCGCCGAGTCCGACACGAACCGGTCGCCCCAGACCTCGTCGAGCAGCTCGATCTTGGTGACCACCCGATCGCGGTGGCGCACCAGGTGCGCGAGCACGTCGAACACCTGGGGCTCGACGTCGACGAGCTGACCGCCGCGCCACAGCTCGTGAGCCTGGACGCGGAGCTCGCACTCTCCGAACCGCACCGCCACACCTGCATCGTTGCACAGCGCGGGGCGGGCAGGCCTCACCGGCGCGCCACGGCCCCGGCGGGCGACCACCGGGGCCGTGGCGGCGGCAGCGGGGCGGTCACGTGCCGGGCGGGGCGAACAGCTCCAGCGCGATGTTGTCCGGGTCGCGGAACGACAGGCCCGAGCCGTAGTGGGCGTCGACGATGCCGCCATGGTCGATGCCCATCTCGTCGAGCCGCCGAGACCACTTCTCGAGCTCGATGCGGTCGGCGACGCCGAAGGCCACGTGGTCGAGCCCGGGCCGGCGCTCGTCGAAGGGGTCGGTGGCGGTGGGCCCGGGGTGCGCGTGCAGCCCGAGCAGCGTGCCGCCGACGAGGAACACGGTGTGGTGGAACGGGCCCGTGTCCTCGTCGAGCACGGGCTCGCAGCCGAGCAGCTCGCGGTACCACGGGACGCTGACCGACAGGTCGTTGACCGTCAGCGCGACGTGGGTGATGCCGGGGAAGTCGGGCATGGGGATGCCTCCTCAGGCTGGGGGGTGTTGTGGTGGTGTGTCGGGGCCGCGCTCAGCCGGCCGCGCCCGCCGCCGCGGACGTCGCTGCGGGCAGCGGCTCGGTCCAGGTGACGGCACGGCCGTCGAGCACCACGCGCCCGTCCTGATCGGTGATCGTGGTGCGCAGGGTGGTGATGGGCTTGTCGGTGCGCCGCTCGACGACCTCGACCTCGGCCGTGATGCGGTCGCCGGGCCGCACCGGGGCGAGGAACCGCCAGTCGACCTGCAGGAAGACGCTGCCCGGGCCGGGTAGCTCCTCCGCCACGACGGCGTTCAGCAGGCCGGAGGTGACGCCGCCCTGGACGATGAGGCCGCCGAAGCGGGTGCGCCCGGCGGCCGCCTCGTCGTAGTGCAGCGGGTTGCGGTCGCCGGTGATCTCGGTGAACAGCTCGATGTCGCGAGCGGTCACCGTACGGCTGCGCCGGGCGGTGTCGCCGACCCGGGGGACGCGGTCGGTGGCCATGGTCAGGCCCTGGCGCCGGCCGCGGCGGGCACGCGGCCCGGCGCCGGCCGGGGGGCGGGGGCGCCGGCGGGGCGGTCGGCCGGACCGACGCCCTCGCGCTGCGCCCATCGCACAGCCGGGCCGTTGACCACGACCACCTCGAGGTCGGACCGGGCGACGACGGTCGCACCGTGCCGGCCGCCGCTCAGCACCTCGGCGAGGCCGACGTGGGCGCCGGCCGTCAGCACCTCGGGCGCACGGCCGGGGCGCTCGACCGTGGCCTCGCCGGCCACGACCACGGTCAGCTCGCGGGCCAGGTCACCGGCCCGGGCGACGACCCGGCCCGGCGGCAACCGCAGGCGGTCGGTGTGGGGCGCCAGAGCCGCCAGGCGGCGGGCGTCGGCCGCTCGCAGCCAGGGCACCTGCCGGACGAGGGCGGCGTCGGGGCGCCGCCGGTTGCGGAGGGGGAAGGTGATGGAAGCCATGCCGACAGCTTCCGCGCGCCGGCCCGGCCGGCCTTGGAGAGAGGGTGGAGAGAGCGTGGATTTCCGTCGCCGGCCGCGGCCACCGCCTCGTCCGCCGGCTGCGGCTGTCAGGCGGCCAGCTCGTAGAGCACCCAGGGGTCGGCCACGCCGGCGAGGCGGTGCTCACCACGTGGCTCGAACACGAGGCCCGTGCCCGCCACCAGGTCGGTGACGGTGCGCGACACCCACACCGATCCCACCTCGGCAACCTCGGCGACCCGGGCTGCGATGTCGACCCCGAGCCCCGCCACCGCGCCGCCGTGCCGCTCGATCTCCGCCGTGTGGACGCCGGCGCGGACCTCGGCTCCCATCGGGGCCAGCGTCTGGCGCAGGTCGCAGGCGGCCCGGACCGCACGGCCGGGCCCGTCGAAGACGCCGACAGTGCGGCCGCCGGCCGCCGCCAGCTCGCCGCCGTGGCGCTCGACGCAGCGGCCGAGGGCCGGGGCGCACGCCTCGGCCAGGTCGCGGGCGACGGCACCACCGCCGGCGGGATCGAGCAGGTCCGCTGCCAGCACCGTCGCGAGGAACCGGTCGGGCACCGCCGGCCCGCGCGCCCCGCCGGCCACGAAGTCCTCGACGGCGGCGAGGATCGGATCGGTGTCGCCGCTGAACAGGAAGTGGTCGCGACCGGGCAGCACCACCAGCCGGGCGTCCGGGATGCCCGCCACCAGGTCCCGCCCGTGGTCGGGCCCGTAGACCGGGTCGCCGTCGCGGTGCAGCACCAGCGTCGGGACGGCGACGCTGGGCAGGAGGCGCGTGACGTCGATCGTCCGCATCATCTCGGCCATGCGCCGGGCGGTGCCCGGGGTGGCGGCCTGGCGCTCGAAGCGGGCGAGGAACCGCCGCCCGGCGGCAGTGGCGGCCATCGACTCGGCGAGGCGGGCGTACACGGTGCCCGTTCCCCACGTGCGTTCGATCCACGGCATCTCGCGCCGGTCGGCGTCGCGCCACCAGGGGTGGCGAGCCCAGGTGCCGTGCAGGATCAGCCGCTCGACGCGCTCGGGATGGGCGGCCGCGAGCAGCACGCACAGCGACCCGCCCTCGGACGACCCGAACACCGTGGCCCGGGACATCCCGGCCGCGTCCATCACGGCGCGCACGTCGTCGGCCCGCTGCTCGAGCGGGGGGACCTCGCCCGCGCCGAGACGCTCGGACAGGCCCGTGCCCCGCTTGTCGAGCACGGCCACGCGGCAGAACGATCCGAGCCGGCGCAGGAAGCGGGCGATGGCCGGGTGCTCCCACTGCACCTCGACGTTGGTGGCGAAGCCCTCGATGAGCACGAGGTCGGGGCCCTCGCCGAACACCTGGAAGGCGATCGAGGCGCCGTCGTTGGTGACGTAGCGGGTGGGCGGCGTCGGCTCGAGCGCGGGGGCGGGCTCGTCGTCGAGCGGCTCGATCGGCGCGACGAACCGGTAGCCGCGCCCGTGGACGGTCCTGATCACGCGCTGGGCCTGGCCGTCGTCGTCGACCGCCTGGCGGGCCTGCTTGATGCGGGTGGTCAGCGCCGACTCCGACACGAACCGGTCGCCCCACACGCCGTCGAGCAGCTCCTCCTTTGTGACCACCCGGTCGCGGTTGGCGATCAGCAGCGCCAGGACGTCGAACACCTGCGGCTCGACCTTGACCACCCGGCCGCCCGCCCGCACCTCGTAGGTGTCGGTGTCGACCACCACACCCTCGAACCCGTACCGCATGGGCGGAGTGTACGGACGGGAGTGCGGCGCCTGTCGGCCGGCGCTCAGGAGGGGCGACCGGCATGGGCCGGCCGCGACGCGAGGTGGTGCCCCAGCGAGCGGACGGTCTCGGCCGCGACGATGGCGTGGCCCCGGCGGTTGACGTGGATCCGGTCGTCGCTGAACAGGTCGTCGTCGGTGGCCGGGTGCCCCAGGAAGTCGACGTGCACGCCGCCGTGGCGGCGGGCGACCGCCCGGGTCAGGTCCCCGAGCGCGTGCAGCCGCGCGCCGAGCTCGGAGCGGCGCTCGGCCGGCACGAACGAGGTGGTCGACAGGTCGAACACCCCGAACGTCACCACCAGGGCGCCGGCGGCGTGGAGGGGCCCGACGACGGCCTCGATCTCGGCCTCGACCGCCGGAGGCGAGAACGACCGCCGCAGCGCGTCGTTGGCGCCGCACGCCACCACGGCCAGGTCGGGGGCGAAAGCCAGGGCCCGGTCCAGCTGGTGGGCACGGGCCTCGCCGGCCCGCACGCCCCGCATGCCCAGGTTGAGGTAGGCGAGCGAGCCGGTCGCGGCCCGCAGCGAGCCGGCCAGCCGCTCGGCCCAGGGCAGGTCGCGGTAGCCGTCGACCGGATCGCCGATGCCGGCGGCGATGCTGTCGCCCATCACCACGAGCCGGTGCCACGGCGCGCCGGCCAGCGCCGCGCGGGCCTGCTCGTCGGTCAGGCAGTGGGGATCGGTCGCCTCCCGCCGTGCGGTCGCCGGGCCGGGGCGCCCGGTGCCGATGGCCGCGGCCGGGGGGCTGATGGTCGGGGTGGCGGTGTCGTCGTGCATGGGACCAGTGTCCGGGCGCCACCGCCTGCGGGGCTTGGAGCATCGTTGGAGAA
>DASTFE010000203.1:0-10818 GCA_035708905.1 Acidimicrobiales bacterium
ACGCCCGGTTCAGCGCCATGGCCGCCGGCGGCTTCGGCGATCCGACCCAGCTGATCGACGAGGTGGCGTTCGCCATGTCGACGGATGGGGGCCTCACCTGGTCGGCGCCGATCAAGGTCAACCAGACGCCCGCCACGGAGCCGCTCGGTGACCGACAGGCGTTCATCCCGATGGTCCGCGTGAACGAAGACGGGGTCGTCGCCGTGAGCTACTACGACTTCCGCAACAACACGGACGCCGACGACATCGCCGGGACCGACCAGTTCGTCGTGCACTGCCACGCGAACTGCGCGAGCCCGGGCGGCTGGACGCAGGCGAACGAGGTCCGCGTGTCGACCGATCCCTTCGATCTGCGGGCGCTACCGAACGCCGGCGGGTACTTCCCCGGCGACTACGTGGGGTTCGGCACGGACGGCGAGGACTTCCTGCCGTTCTTCACCCAGAGCGCGCCCCCCGATCCCGCGAACGAGTACTTCTCGCGGGTCTCGGTGGGCCCGTGACCGCGATCGGCACGGCACCACCACCGGTCGGGCCGTCGCCAGCGGCAGCCGCCTAGGACGGCTCTGCCGGCCGCGACGGCCAGAGGGCCAGGGCCAGACCGGCGAGGACGATGACGATGCCGGCGATCACGGCGGCCACCTGGCTGGGGCCGAACTTGTCGGGCCCCTCGCCACCGAGGCCGAGCTGGTCGGCCAGCCCACCGACGATGGCGAGGACGGCGCCGGCGACGGCCACCGCCCAACCGACGAGCCTGCGATTGCGAGCGACCATCGGCAGTCCTCCTCCGCTCGGAACCCCATCGACCCACGACGGCTCGACCCCCCAAAGGGCGGCCCTCCTCGCGCAGCGAGCGCGATGGTACTCCGCCGGCGACGACCGGCCGCGCCCGGAAGGGCGCACACGGCGCCGGGGCGCCGGGCCGGCGACGCCGTTCGGCAGGGGCCTACGACCCCGCGGGACGGCCGGCCTGCCGTGGGCGCCAGCCGCCGAACAGGGGGATCTGGTCGAGGCGCCGGCGGGCGAGCGCCGCCCGCGCCGCGTTGGCGCCGCAGGCGCCGTGGACGCCGCCGCCCGGGTGCGCCGACGACGAGGCGAGGTACAGGCCGCGCACCGGGGTCTCGGGGCGGGCCAGCCCGGGGACGGGGCGGAACACGAGCTGCTGGTGGAGCTGGTTGGTGCCGCCGGCCATGTCGCCGGCGACCAGGTTGGCGTCGTGGCGCTCGAGGTCGCTGGGCGCGAGCACGTGGCGGGCCAGGACCAGGTCCCGGAACCCGGGGGCGTGCGCCTCGACCCGGTCCTCGATGCGCCGCACCACCTCGTCGACGTCGTGCTGCGCCAGCCGCTGCGGCCCGCCGTCGCCCGCCACGAAGGGCGGCACGTGGGTGTACGCCCAGGCCGACTCGGTGCCGGCCGGCGAGCGGGTGGGGTCGGTGGTCGTCATCTGGCCCAGGACGACGAACGGGTCGCTGGGCAGCCGCCCGCCGCTGATCTCGGCAGCCGTGACGGCCAGCTCGTCGATCGAGTCGGCCAGGTGCACGGTGCCGGCCGCCCCCACCTCGGGGTCGCGCCACGGGATGGGCGCCCGCAGCGCCCAGTCGACCTTCACCGTGGCCCAGCCCCGCTGGAACCGGTCGAGCGCCGCCGTGACCGCTCCCGGCAGGTGCTGCGTGCCGACGAGGCGGCGGTACAGCACCTCGGCGTCCACGTCGGCGAGCACGGCGTGCCGGGCCACGACCGGGCTGCCCGCCACCTCGACGCCGGTGGCCCGCCCGCCCTCGACGACCACGCGGTCGACCCGGGCGTCGCACACGACCTGGCCACCGGCGTGCCGGAGCCGGCGCACGAGCGCTGCGGTGAGCTCGCCCGCGCCGCCCACGGGCGCCGGGTAGCCGACGTCCTGCCCGAGCGACGCCAGCATCCACCCGAGGAACCCGCTCGGCGCCGCGTCCGGGGGGACGTCGGCGTGCAGGGCGTTGCCGGCGAGCAGCAGACCCGCCGCCCGGCCCCGGAACTGCTCGTCGGCCAGCCGCCGCACCGGGAGGACCAGGAACCGGACGAACGACAGCAGGTCGCGCCGTCCGATGCGGGCCAGGGCCGCAGCCCCCGCCCGCACGGGCGGGAACGGACCGAGCAGGGCCCGCATGACGGCGCGACCCTGCCGGTCCCAGCGGTCGGCCAGCTCGAGCCAGGCGAGGCCGTCGCCGGGAGCGTCGCGGTCGAGCGCCGTCGCGGTGGCTTCCGGCGCCCGGTGCAGCACGGCGGCCGGGCCGCCCGGCACGGGATGGGCGACGACGGCGGGGGCGTGGGCCCACCGCAGGCCGTGGCGCTCCAGCCCGAGGCGCGCGATCGGCGCAGGGGCGACGGCGAGCGGGTAGAAGGCGCTGAACAGGTCGTTGCGGAACCCGGGCGCGGTCACCTCGGCGGTGTGCACCGCGCCGCCCGGCTCGGGTTGGGCCTCGAGCACGACCACCTGCCAACCGGCGTCGGCCAGCAGGTTGGCGGCCACGAGCCCGTTCGGGCCGGCGCCGACCACGATCGCGTCCCAGCCGGCGGCGGTCATCCCAGGGCGGCGATGTGGGCCCGCTCGCGGGCCAGCTTCTCCAGGCGGTGGAGGACCCGCTGGTTGCGCCACCGGGTCACGGCGGCGACCGGTGGTGACCACGTGGCCGACAGCAGGCCGGACGTCGGCGTCTCGGTGATGTCGACCCGGGTGCCGCCCTGCTCGGGCGTGAGGCGGAAGTCGACCTCCGCGCGGCCCAGGGGGCGGATGCGGACCTCGAGCCGCAACCGGTGCGGCAGGTCCTGCTCGACGACCTCGGAGTGGTCGCGGATGACCATCGGGCCGAACCCTACGTTGTGGTGGAACCGGGTGCCCACGTCGGGCCAGCGGGCGTCGAACCACCGGATGCGCCTGCTGCCCACGACCACACCGTCGTAGGTGCGGGGGTCGGCCAGCACGAGCGACACCGCCTCGGGTGTCGCGTCGAGCACGGCGGTGGCCGTCGCGCCGGTCATCGCAGGCCCGCCACCGTGCGCGTGACGCGGTCGCGCACGCTCGTGGGCACGAGCCGCCCCCCGACCCTGATCGCCAGGGAGCCGGTGCCGACCTGGTAGCGGTACCGGGGGCGCCCGGCGTGCAGGGTCGCGCCCACCACCTGGGCGATCTCGTCGGGATCGCCGCCTTGGCGGCGCAGCTGCTCGATCGCGGCGAGGGCGTGGTCGTAGCGCTCCGGCTCGCGCGACCCGTCACGGCGGGCGACGAGGTCCTCGCGGGCCTTGTCCCACAGCGGGGTCTCGACGGCGCCCGGCTCGACCACCACCACCTCGACGGCGTAGGGCGCCACCTCGACGCGCAGCGCGTCGCTGAGCGCAGCGATGGCCTGCTTGGCCGCGGTGTACCAACCCTGGTACGGCATCCCGACGCCGACGAGGGCCGAGGACACGTTGACGATGCGCCCGCCCCCCTGGCGCCGCATGCCCGGCAGGGCGTGCTGGGCCAACCGCATGGGCGCGAACACCATCGTGTCGAACTGGCGGCGGGCGTCCTCGGGGGGCACGTCCTCGATGAGGCCGGGGTTGAGATAGCCGGCGTTGTTGACCAGCGCCCACGGCTCGAGCCGGCGGATCAGCTCGGCGGCGCGCTCGTCGTCGGTCACGTCGAGGACCTCGGTGGCCACCTCGGTGCCCGCCGCCCGGGCCGCGTGGCGCACGTCGTCGGCCTGGTCGGGCCGGTGGACGGCGGCGACCGTCGAGAAGCCGAGCCGGGCGGCCTCGACGGCGGAGGCGAGGCCGATGCCCGAGCCGGCGCCGGTGATCAGAACCGTTCGCTGCACCAAGCGGGCGTACCCCGCCGCGCGCCGAGCCAACCGGGACGAACCGCTCGCGTCGTCGTTTGGTGCCGGCCGTGGCGGGTACCCGCGAAGGGACACCTCATCCCACCACACGAGGAGCGTCACATGAGCACCACCGAGACCGGCGACGTCACCGGCACCAAGGACAAGGACTACAACGTCATCTGGTTCACCGAAGCGTGCCTCAGCAACGCGCTGCGCCTGGAGACCTACATCAAGGACGCCGAGCGCGAGGGCGACCAGGAGCTCGTCGAGTTCTTCCGCAAGGCGCAGCACGAGAGCGTCAAGGGTGCCGAGCAGGGCAAGGAGCTGCTGGCCGCCCGCCTCGGCGCCGGCCGCTGACGTCCGCCGCCCGCGGGATCCGCCCGCCGGGGCTGCGCGCTCCGGCAGGGTGGCTCCCGGTCGCCGGGGCGGCACTAGGCTGCGCCACCCATGAGCGATCAGGACGCGCTGAACCTGGCGCTGCTCGTGCTGCGGTGCGGCGTGGGGGCGGTGATGCTCGCCCACGGCGTCAACCACATCGCCGGGGGCGGCAAGATCGAGGGGACCGCCCGCTGGTTCGAGAGCCTGGGCATGCGCCCGGGCATCGTGCACGCCTGGCTGGCCAGCCTCACCGAGGTCGCCGGGGGCGTGGCCCTGGTGCTGGGCCTGCTGACCCCGCTCGGTGGTGCGGCGGTGATCGGCATCATGTCTGTGGCGTTCGTGACCAACCACCGCGGCAACGGCTTCTTCATCTTCCGGCCGGGCGAGGGCTGGGAGTACGTCATGACGCTCGCCATCACCGGCCTGGTGCTGGCCGTCGTCGGCCCAGGTGAATGGTCTCTCGACGAGGCGTTCGGGCTGCGCGACGACCTGGTGGGCACGACCGGCCTGCTGATCGCCCTGCTCGCCGGCGCCGGTGGTGCCGCCGCCCTGCTCGCGGTGGCGTGGCGGCCGCCGCCGAAGGCCGCGTAGCGCGTCCCCGGGTCCGGGCCCGGTGCGCGACCGGCGCCCGGCGGGTAGGAGTGGGTCATGGCACGCCGCACCGAGCGCTCGCGCGACCTGGCCGACTACGCGGCCAAGCGCGACTTCGCTCGCACCCCCGAGCCGGCGGGCGAGGTCGCCGCCGGATCGGCCGGCGAGGACCGCATGTTCGTCGTGCAGCGGCACCGTGCCCGCCGGCTGCACTACGACCTGCGGTTGGAGGTGAACGGCGTGCTGGCGAGCTGGGCGGTGCCCAAGGGGCCGACGCTCGACCCGGCCAGGCGCAACCTGGCCGTGCAGGTCGAAGACCACCCGATGGAGTACGCGGACTTCGAGGGCGTCATCCCGGCGGGCGAGTACGGCGGCGGCGACGTGATCGTGTGGGACCGGGGCACGTGGACACCGGTCCGCACCGACGACCCGGCGGCCGCCATCGCCAAGGGTGACCTGCACTTCGACCTCCAGGGCGAGAAGCTGGCGGGCCGGTTCGTGCTGGTCCGCCGCGACCGCGACGGCGGCGGGCGGGCCCAGTGGCTGCTGCTCCACAAGAACGACGACGCCGCCCGCCCCGGTTGGGACCCCGAGGACCATCCCCGCTCCGTGAAGTCGGGTCGCACCAACGACGAGGTGGCGGCCGAGCCCGAGGCCGTGTGGCGCAGCGACCTGCCGCCCGCCGAGGCCGAGATGGCGATCGAGCGTGGCAGTTCGGCTGGTGGCCGAGGCGCCGGCCGGCCGTCCGCCCCACGGAGGCCGGGCCCGCCCGAGCCGGCCCCCGCCGAGTGGCAGGCGCCGTCGGACGACGAGATGGCGGCGCTCGACGCGCTGGGCCGCGAGGGTCGCTGGCACGTGCAGGGACGCCGGCTGGCGCTCACCAACCTCGACAAGGTGCTGTTCCCCGGGCGCGACGGCGAGGCGCCCCTGACCAAGCGCGACCTGGTGCGCTACCACGCGCTGGTCGCGCCGACCATGCTGCGCTACCTCGCCGGCCGGCCGATGAACATGCACCGCTACCCCGACGGGGTCGAGCGGCCGGGGTTCTGGCACAAGGAGGTGCCCGACCACGCGCCCCGCTGGCTGCGCCGGTGGCGCAACCGCCGCGCCGACGAGGGCGAGACCGAGGTCTACCTGGTGCCCGACAGCACGGCGGCGTTGGTGTGGCTGGCCAACTATGGCGCCGTCGAGCTGCACCCCTGGACGTCGACAGCCGCCGCGCCCGACCAGCCGAGCTGGGTGCTGTTCGACATCGACCCGGGCGACGACACGGGCTTCGAGGACGTGCTCGTGCTGGCACGGCTCCATCGCGCCGCCCTCGACCACCTCGGGGTCCTCGGTGTGCCCACCGTGAGCGGACAGCGGGGCGTGCAGGTGCGGGTGCCCGTCCGGCCCGGGTACAGCTTCGACGAGACCCGCCGGTGGGCCGAGACGGTGTCGCGGTCGATCGGGGCCACGGTTCCCGACATGGTGAGCTGGGCGTGGAACCGGGGCGAGCGCCGCGGCCTGGCCCGCCTCGACTACACCCAGAACGCCGTCAACAAGACGCTGGTCGTGCCGTACGGAGCCCGGCCCCGGCCGGGCGCCCCGGTCTGCGTGCCGATCGGCTGGGACGAGCTCGACGACCCCGACCTGCGGCCCGACCGCTGGACGGTGCGCACCGTGCTCGACCGGCTGGCCGCCACCGGCGACCCTCTGGCCCCGCTGGTGGGCGTCGCGCAGGACCTGCCGCCGCTCGGGTGATCGACCCCCACCGGGCGGCGCGGGCCGCGCCCGATCGGTGACACGGCTGGGACCGTGGGGGCCACCCGGCCTACGTTCTGCCGATGCTCGACGACAGCGACCTCTCCGCGTCCCCGCCGCCGGCCGGCGGGGCGGCGCGGCCGCCGGTGCTGCTCGTGCACGGCTTCGCATCCTCGTACGCCCACGGGTGGCAGCAGAACGGGTGGCCCGACCTGCTGGCCGACGCCGGCCGCACGGTGCTGCCCCTCGACCTGCCGGGTCACGGCACCGCCGGCGCGGCGGCCGACCCCGCCGCCTACGCGGACGTCGAGGGGCACGTCGCCGCGGCGATCGCACCGCACGCCCCGGTCGACGCGGTCGGGTTCTCGGCGGGCGCCCGCCTGCTGCTCGGTGTGGCGGCGGCCGACCCGTCGCGCCTGCGCCGCCTGGTGGTCATCGGCCTCGGCGACGCGCTGTTCCGCCCCGACGACAACGAGCCGCTGGCCCGGGCGCTCGAGACCGGCGCGGCCACCGATGCGGTCGTGGTGCAGCTCTTCCTGCGACTGGCCCGCACCGCGGGCAACGATCCCGCCAGCCTGGCCGACTTCCTCCGCCGCCCGGCGCCGGTGCTCGACGAGCAGGCCCTGGCCCGGGTGACGTGCCCGGTGCTGATCGTCATCGGCGACCGCGACTTCTCGGGGCCGGCCGACCGGCTGGCGGCCGCCCTGCCCGACGCCGAGCTGGTGGTGCTGCGCGGCGTCGACCACTTCGCCGCGCCCCGCGACTTCACCTGCATCGACCGGTCGCTGGACTTCCTCGACGGCTGACCGGCGTGCCGCCGCCGGAGGGCGCTCACGACGCCCGCATGACGTGGGCGACGTCGCCCGAGGCGAGCGGGACGGTCCGCCGCAGCACCAGCCCGGCACGGGTGGCGAGGCGGGCGAACTCGGCGGTGCTGCGCTCGCGGCCGCCAGGGGCGAGGGCGAGCATGAGCACGTCGGTGCGGGCCGTGATGGTGCCGTGCGCGCCGGCCCGGCGCTCGCCCTCCACCACGATGGCACGGGCGCCGTCGCCGCCGGCCGGCACCACGTGGCCCAGCAGGCGGGCGGCGGCATCGTCGTCCCAGTCGTGCAGGACGTTCACGAAGAGGTAGGTGTCGCAGCCCGGCGGCAGGCCGGCGAAGGCGTCGCCGCCCACCGTCTCGATCCGCGGGTGGACCCGAGCGCGGGCGACGACCGGTGGCAGGTCGGTGAGCACGCCGTGCAGGTGGGGATGGCGGTCGAGCAGCACCCGCAGCAGCGCCCCGGTGCCGCCGCCGACATCGCAGACCCGGGCATCGCCCGACCAGTCGACCGCGGCGGCCAGCGTCAGGCCGTGCAGCCGCCCGCCGGCCGCCATGGCGGCGTCGAACGCCCGGTGGCGGTCGGGGTGGGCCGCCTGCCAGTCGAAGAACGGCGCGCCGTTGGCGGCTGCGAACGGGTCGGGGACGCGCGGCTCGCGCCCGAGGTGGGCGACTGCCGCGGTCACCTCGGCGCCGGTGGCGAACTCGACCCAGGCGCGCCACCCGCCGGGGTGGTCGCGACGCAGGAACCGCGTCGTGCGCGTGGGCCGGGCCCGCCCCCGCCGGTCGAGGCGCAACCAGCCGCGCCCGGCCGCGTAGGCGACGAGGCGGCACACGACGTCCTCGTCGGCGTCGACCCGGCGGGCCAGCTCGGCCACCGGCACCGGCCCGTCGAGCCGGTCGGGGACGTCGAGGTGGCAGAGGGCACCCAGCACGGCGTGGTCGAGCAGCCCGAAGAGGCCCTCGAGCACCTGGACCGGCGGTGGCGCGAGGCTGCGGTGCAGGGCCGCCACGCCGGCCCGCACCCGGTCGGCCCACGACGCCAGCGCCGGCGGCGGCAGGACCGGCACACCGACGACCTCGGCCACGTCCCGGCGGTGGCTCCAGCCCGTCGCGGCGGGCTCGGCGGCGTCGGCACCCATGAGGTCAGCCTCGCACGCCGCGCGCCGTGGCGGGTCACCCCGGCGGACCGCGGCGCGCAGGCGTATCCTCACGTTGGGCCTGACGTGGTTCGGGGGTCGCGATGTCGCGCAAGGGGTTCGTGGTGGCGGTCGTCCTCACCCTGGCGGCGTCGGCCGCCGGGACCCTTGGGTCGCCGAGCGTGGCGGGGGCCGAGCCGGGCACAGTCACGATCGCCGGCAGCCTGCAGAGCGAGCTGGGCTGCCCGGGCGACTGGCAGCCCGAGTGCGCCGCCACCCAGCTGGCGTTCGACGCCGAGGACGGCGTGTGGCACGCCACGTTCGCCGTGCCCGCGGGGGCGTGGGAGTACAAGGCGGCGCTCGACGGCACCTGGGACGAGAACTACGGAGCCGGTGCGCAGCGCGACGGGCCGAACATCGCGCTGGCGCTCGACGAGGCCGCCGACGTCACGTTCCTCTACGACGACGCCACGCACTGGGTCACCGACGACCACAGCTCGGTCATCGCCACGGTGCCGGGTAGCTTCCAGAGCGAGCTGGGCTGCAACGCCGACTGGGACCCGGGCTGCCTGCGGTCGTGGCTGCAGGACCCCGACGGCGACGGCGTCGGGCGGTTCTCCACCGCCGCCCTGCCGCCCGGCACCTACGAGGCCAAGGTCGCGATCGGCCAGTCGTGGGACGAGAACTACGGCGAGGGCGGCACGCCCGACGGCCCCAACATCGCGTTCACCGTGGGCGCGGCCGGCGACGTCGTGACCTTCAGCTACGACCAGGCGACCCACGTGCTCGACATCACGGTCACCCCGGTCGTGCCGGTCGACGACGCCGCGCTCGTGCGCGAACCGGTGCGCCACCCGTTCGCGGACGAGGTCCTCTACTTCGCCATGCCCGACCGGTTCGACGACGGCGACCCGTCCAACAACTGCGGCGCCTACGCCGGCGCCTGCGTGGCCGGCGACACGCAGGAGAACGTGCTGACCCACGGCTACCTGCCGAGCGACAAGGGCTACTACCACGGCGGCGACATCGAGGGCCTGCGCGACCGGTTGCACTACCTCGATCGCCTCGGCGTGAGCACGATCTGGGTCGGCCCCATCTTCGGCAACAAGCCGGTCCAGTCCGACAGCACCAACCTGTACGGGCACTCGTCCGGCTACCACGGCTATTGGATCCGCGACTTCCTGAACGTCGACCCCCACTTCGGCACCAACGCCGAGTTCGCCGCCCTGGTCGACGAGGCGCACGACCGCGGCATCAAGGTGTTCATGGACGTGGTCACCAACCACACCGCCGACGTCATCCAGCTCGAGGGCCACGCCGGCTACCGCAACAAGGCCGACTTCCCGTACCGCGACGTGAGCGGCGAGCCGTTCGACGACGCCGACTTCGCGTACGCGGGTCAGGACGACTACACGTTCCCCGAGGTCGGCCTCGACTCGTTCCCGTACACGCCGGTGGTGCCGCCCGACGAGCAGGACGCGAAGAACCCGGCGTGGCTCGACGACCCGTTGCTCTACCACAACCGGGGCAACACCAGCTTCACCGGCGAGAACTCGCTCTACGGCGACTTCTTCGGGCTCGACGACCTGTGGACCGAGCGGCGCGAGGTCGTCGAGGGCATGGTCGACATCTACTCGCACTGGATCGACGAGTACGGGGTCGACGGGTTCCGCATCGACACCACCAAGCACGTGAACATGGAGTTCTGGCAGGTGTTCGGGCCCGACATCCTGGCGGCGGCCGAGGAGCGCGGCATCGAGGACTTCTTCGCCTTCGGCGAGGTGTTCGACCAGCAGTTCGGCCCGCCGTTCATGAGCGAGTTCTCCACCCGGGGCCAGCTCCAGTCGACCATCGACTTCGCCTTCCAGATGGCGGCCCGCGACTTCGCCTCGCAGGGCGGAGCCACCGCCGGCCTGCAGGCGTTCTTCGCCGCCGACGACTGGTACACCGACGCCGACAGCAACGCCTACGCCATGCCGACGTTCCTCGGGAACCACGACATGGGCCGCATCGGCTACTTCCTGCAGCGGGTCGACCAGACCGGTGCCGGCGACGACGAGCTGCTCGCCCGGTCGCGCCTCGCGCACGCGCTGATGTTCTTCGCCCGGGGCCAGCCGGTGATCTACTACGGCGACGAGCAGGGCTTCACGGGCGACGGCGGCGACAAGGACGCCCGCGAGGACATGTTCGCCAACGCCGTGCCGGTCTACGAGGACAACGACCTCATCGGCACCGATGCGACCACCTCCGACGACAACTTCGACCGCCGCCACCCGCTGTACCGGGCGATCCGCGATTTCGCCGCGGTCTA
>DASTFE010000204.1:0-4448 GCA_035708905.1 Acidimicrobiales bacterium
GTCCCATCCCATGTCGGGGAACATCCCGCGGAGCTGGCTGCCGAGCTGCTCGACCTGCCAGCGCAGGTCCATGTCCTCGAGCAGCTGCTCGGCGAGCTGGCTGATCTGGGCCCGCTGCTCGGGCGTCATCGAGGCGAGCATCGCCTGCATCGCGGCCATGCGCCGGGCCAGCACCTCGAGCAGCTCGTCGAGGTTCTGCGGGTTCTCCGGGACGAAGTCGCCGTAACGCTGCATGAACCCGTCGAAGTCGGGCTCCTCGCCCCGCGCCCGCTGCTCGAGCATCCGGTTGAGCTCGGCCATCATGTCCTTCATGCGGGACATGTCCTCGGGGGTCATGCTCTCGACCGCCCCGGTCATGCGGTTGACGTAGCTGTCGAGCACCTGCTGGCGCAGGCGCTCGACCAACTCCTCGAACCGCTGCTGCGCCTCGGGCGAGGCGAAGTCGTAGCTCTGCAGCTCGCGCACCATGCCCGCCAGGTCGGGGGGCAGCATCTCGAGCTGCATGTTGCGCTCGTCGGCGCTGCCCTGGGCCGTCTCGGCCCGGCGCGGGTCGCCGCTCTGCTGCGCCGCGCGCAGCTGGCGGTCGATCTCGTCGCGCTCGGCCTGCACGACCTTGCGCAGCTCCTCGGCGATCTCGTCGTACACGCCGCCGAGGTCGAAGCGGTCGAGGCGCTCCTGCCGCTCGCGCCGCAGCCGGTCGAGCAGGTCGCGCACCCCCTGCACGTCCTGGCCCTGGCGGTCGCGGAACCCCTGCTGCAGCAGCCGCCGCAGGGCCGCGTGCAGGTCGCCGTGGTACAGCAGGTCGTCGGTGATCTGCTCGAGCACCGCATCGGCGTCGAGGTCGAAGCCGACCTGGGTGCCGTCCCAGCGGCTGTAGCGGAACCGGGGCTTGGCCATCGCCGTCACGGTATCCCTGCAGAGCGACAGTCGCGGTGCCCCTGGGGGCCCTGATCGCGGGATGGGGGATCGACCGGATCGTCGCGGTGCCGGGGGCGGCGCACGCTGGCTGCCGTACCGACCGAGCGGCGGCGACCGCCGCCGGCACCAGGAGGACCCGTGCCCCAGACCCTGCCCGAGACCCAGCCCGCCCACAGCGCCGCCTGGGTGACCCAGACCTACATCTCGTTCGCCGTCTCGCTCGGCGCCTTCGGCGTGGGCATCGCCTACCTGCCGGTCGACGCCTGGGTGCGCAGCTTCCTGGCCGTGTCCGGGCTGTACGCGGTCACCTCGGCCATCAGCCTGTCGAAGACCGTCCGCGACCAGCACGAGGCCCGCACGATCGTGGCCCGGGTCGACGAGGCCAAGCTCGAGAAGCTGCTCACCGAGCGCGACCCCTTCACGCCGTCGACGTTCTGACCCCCGGGATTCCTGCTGCGGGATCCGGTGCCATCACGCCGGATCCCGCGGCAGGAACGCGACGGGGGAGACGCGCTGACATGCTCGGGGGATGAGCACCGGGCACGACGACCCCAACCGGCCCTGGTGGGGCATGGCGGCAGCCGCGACGCAGTGCGAGGGCGCCGCGCCCCGCGCCGACTGGGCGGGCTGGGAGGCCGAGGGCCGGGCCCCCGCCTCGCACGACGGCAACGGCTTCCGCACCCGCTACGCCGACGACCTGGCCCTGCTGGCCGAGCACGGCGTCACGCACCACCGCCTCACCGTCGAGTGGGGCCGGCTCGAGCCCCACCCCGGCCGGTGGGACGGCGACGAGGTCGATCACCTCCGGCGGGTGCTGGCGGCCGGGCGGGACGCGGGCATCGAGATGTGGGCCTGCCTGCTGCACGGCTCGGCCCCCGGATGGTTCACCGACGACGAGCGGGGCTGGCTGGGCGACCAGGCGGTGCTCACCTGGGCCCGCCACGTCGACCGGGTCGCCGAGTCGCTGGGCGACCTGGTGGCCGGGTGGGTGCCGGTGCACGAGCCCGAGGTGCTGGCCCGCCTCGGCTACGGCGACGGCACCTTCCCACCCGGCCGGCACGACCCCGCCGACCACCGCAACGCCCGGGCCGGGCTGCTGGCCGCCGAGGCCGAGGCCGCCCGCCTGCTGCGCACCGGCCCCGCGCCCGTCGCGGTCACCGCCCGCCAGGAGGCCCTCCACGCCGACCAGGACCTGCTCGTGGTCAACACGGCGATGGAGCGGCTCGACGTGTCGCTGGAGCAGGCCGCCGACAGCGCGCCCGGCGCCCGCCTCGTGATCGTGACCGGCGACCCGGAGGGCGGCGGCGGGGCGCCGCGACCCGGCGACGCCGACGACGAGCGTCGTGAGGAGCGCCTGCGCCGGGCGGTGCGCACCGTCGCCGACGCCGGCGCGGCGGGCGTGACGATCCTGGGCGCCTTCGTGCAGCCGGCGATCGACGGGTACGAGTGGCACCAGGGCTTCGACGCCCGCCTCGGCCTCTTCGACCGTGACCGGAACCCACGTCGTGCGCTGGCGGCTCTACCGGTCACCCGCAGCGACGCGTAGCCGCCCGGCGCGCGAGCCCGACCGGCAACGACGACGGCCGTGGCGCGCGACGGCGGTCACCCCGACCACATCGGAACGGAGCGACCGCCGTGCCCAGGGGGTCGGCACACCCCCTGTGGGGGTTCAGTCGCCCCCGCTGTTGTGGTCGCCGGAGTTGCCGGGGTCGCAGTCGTTGTCCGGCGTCGTCTCGCTGCCGTTGCCGCGGCCGGAGTTGCACTTCCTGCCGTGCTCCTCCTCCGCAAAGGCCGGTCCCGCAAGCCCGACCAGCATCGCTGCGGCCGCGACAGCCATCAGCAGTCGCTTCATCATGGTCTCCGCCCTTCCACCCCGGGTGTGCCCGGGGTCTCGCTCTGTCCTGAGACCCCGTTGTCTACACGCCGATCCTTAAGCTTTCCTGAAGCTGCCCACCGCAGGGGCGCGCACGGCCAACTCCCGAGCGGGCAGGTCGTCGACAAGTAGGATGCGACGGGGATTCACCACGTGACCTCCGCGGTGGCGATCGCCGGCGCCACGCGCAGGGGGTCGCCCCTCTGGTGATCAGGCACGGCCCGGTCATCGTCCCGGTACCAGATCTCTGGCGGAGGACCACCGTGACGCACTACAAACGGGTGCCTCGCCGTGACCCGGTACCGAACGGGCGGAGACCTGGCTCCGCCCCACGCTGGCCGGTCGAGACCCGAGCCATGGCGCGACGCGACCGATTCGATGGGGAGTTCGACGACGTGATCGCCGGGGCGCGCGCCGGCTCGCCCCGCGCGTTCGAGCGCATCTTCACCACGCTGGCACCGGTGGTGACCGGGTATCTGCGATTGCAGGGCGCGGCCGAGCCCGAGGACCTGACGAGCGAGGTCTTCGTCGCCGTGCTGCGCAACGTGGGGTCGTTCGACGGCGACGAGGCGGGCTTCCGCTCGTGGGTGTTCACCATCGCCCACCGGCGCCTGCTCGACGAGCGCCGGCGGGCCTACCGCAAGCCGGCGCCGGCGCCCCTGTCCGAGACCCCCGACCGGCAGGCGCCCGACGACGTCGAGGGTGCGGTCGAGAACCTGCTCGGTGCCGCCGAGGTCCGGGCCCTGTGCGCACGCCTCTCGCCGGACCAGCGCGACGTGCTGCTCATGCGCCTGCTGGGCCGGCTGACGATCGACGAGGTGGCCGCCGCGCTGGACCGGACGCCCGGATCGGTCAAGGCGCTGCAGCGGCGGGGCCTCCGGGCCATTTCCCGGATGATCCAGCGGGAGGGGGTACCGCTGTGAGCCGCCGCGGCGATCACGAACCCGCCATGCCCGCGACCCCGCTGCTCGACGACGACGCCATCGAGGCGATCGTGACCGGCCGCGCCGCTGCCGAGATCGCCGGCCCCCTCGCGGCCTTCGTCGACCTGGTGCAGGCCGAGGGCGAGGGCGCCCCACCGCCGCCCTCGCCGAATCTGGCCCGCATGCTGACCGAGGGCGCGGCCGCGGCCGGCGACAGCGACGGTCACGCCGACGCCGCGCTGCTCCCGGGCGACGCCGCCACGATCGCCCACCCGGGCGACGCCGCCACGATCGCCAACCCTGGCGACGTCGCCTCGATCGCACACCTGGGCGACGCCGCCGGGCGCGCCGGTCGCGGCCGGCGGCGGCAGCTGGTGGCGCGGGTCGCGGGTGCGGGACTCGCCGCCAAGGTGGCGCTCGGTGCGGGCGCGGCCGCCGCCGGCGTGCTCGGCGCGGGGATGCTGCCGGGCGAGGCCGGCCGGGTCGCCCGCGACGCCATCGAGGCGGTCACGCCGATCCAGTTCCCCCGCGACGACCACCCCGCCGATGACCGCCCGGTCGACGGCCGCGGCGGCGCCGACAGCGACCCCGGCAGCGGGGCCGACGAGCCGGGCGAGCACGGCGACCGCGTGTCGCCCGACGCCACAGGTGAGAGCGACGGCCAGCCCGGGGTCGACGGCCCCCAGGTGGCCGAGACGGCCCCCGGCGCGGACGAGCGTCCCGGCGACACCCCG
>DASTFE010000205.1:0-3332 GCA_035708905.1 Acidimicrobiales bacterium
CCGCCGGCGGGGCGGCCACGCGGCCGAGGACGCGATCGCCGTCGCCGAGCGGCACCCCGGCCGATTCCTCGTGTCCGCGGTGGTCGACCGGGCCGCCCGACCCGTCGACAACTGCCGGCGCGTGCGCGAGCTGGCGCAGCACCCGAGCGTGGTGCTGATCCGGGTCACGCCGCTGGTCGAGCAGTTCGAGCTGAACCACCGGCTCTACTACCCCGTGTACGCCACCTGCGCCGAGCTCGGTCTGCCCGTGTCGATCAACGTCGGCATCCCGGGCCCGCAGGTGCGCTCGCGCTGCCAGGACCCGGTGCTGCTCGAGGACGTGCTCATCGACTTCCCCCAGCTCACCGTGATCGGTGCCCACATGGGGCACCCCTACGAGGCGCTGCTCATCCAGTACATGCTCAAGTGGCCGCAGCTGCACCTGATGACGTCGGCCTACCTGGCGACCTACATGGACCCGGCCCTCGTGCGCTTCATGGACTCCTCGCGCGGCCGCGGCCGGGTGCTGTTCGCCTCGGACCACCCCGTGATCCCGGCCCGCAAGGCCCTGGACGCCGCCCGGGCCCTGCCGCTCTCCGACGAGGGCATGGCCGAGTTCCTGGGGGCGTCCGCCCGCCGCCTGCTCAGAACGGGCGCTCCACCGGCCCCACCCGAGGGCCGGGCGTGAAGGTGACCGGCATCGTCACCACGCCGTTCAGCTCGGGGTTGCCCGCGTAGAACCGGGTGGCCCCGTGATCGACGGCGTAGTCGGGCATCCGGGCGAGCACGTGGGCGACCAGCACCTGGAACATCACCCTCGCCATGTGCATCCCGATGCAGCGGTGGGGGCCGACGCCGAAGGCAAGGTGCGGGTTCACGGCCCGGTCGAGCACCACCTCGTCCGCCCGGTCGAACACCGACTCGTCCCGGTTGGCGGACAGCCAGCTCAGCATCAGGTGCTCGCCCCGGCCCAGCCGCTGGCCACCCAGCTCGGTGTCGCGGGTGACGGTGCGGGTCAGCGTCTCGTTGACGGAGAAGTAGCGCAGGAACTCCTCGGTGGCCGGGCCGAGCAGCCCGGGACGGTCGACGAGTCGACGCCGGAGGTCGGGGTGCCGGTCGAGGTGGTGGAGGGCCAGCGAGGTGAGCGACGTGGTGGTGTCGAGGCCGCCGCCGACCAGGTTCCACAGCACGCTCCGCAGCTCGTCGTCGCCGAGCCTGCGGCCGTCGACCTCCATCGTGGCGAGCGCGCTGGGCAGGTCGTCGCCCGGTTGCGCCCGGCGCCGGGCCGCCACCTCGCCGAGGCGGGCCAGCATGGCGGGCACGTTGGCGACCGCCCGGTCGAAGTCGGGGTGGCCGGGGCGGTGGGCGATGGTGGCGTGGAACAGGTCGGCGTAGTGCTCCCAGTCGTCGAGCGGGAGGCCCACGAGGTCCATCGTGAGGATGGCCGGCACGGGGTTGGCCAGGTCGTGCACCAGGTCCATGCGGCCCGTCTCGACGTGCTGATCGACGAACCAGGTGGTGGCCGCCTCCATGAGCGGCCGCATCCGCTCGACCGCCTGGGGCACGAGGTAGGGGTTCATCACCCGGCGCAGCGCCGCGTGCACCGGGCCCTCGACCTCGGCGATGCCGGCCGTCGGGACGGACCGGCCCCGGGGGATGCCGGCGATGCCGAGGAACGTGACGCCGTCCTCCGGTTCGGGCAGGTGCTTGGACGAGTAGGTCTCGCCGTCGCGCGCCACCGCCGCCACGGCCTCGTAGCCGCTCACCACCCAGAAGCCCCCGTAGCGCTCGTTGAACGCCACCGGGCAGCGCCGCAGCTCCGCCCAGCGCCGGTGGCGCGACCGGTGGAACTCGGGGCTGTGGTGGTCGAAGTCGGCGATCGGTCGCTCGGCCATGGTCACGCTCCGTTCCCGGCCGGCCCGCGGCCGCACGCGGTCAGCACCTCGGGCCCGCCCTCCCCGACGAGCACGAGGTCGCGCTCGAGGAACCCGCCCACGCCCTCCTCGGCCACCCAGCCGGTGACGGCGAGGACGGTGCCCGTGACGAGCACGCTCGCCCCGCCGACGCCCGACCCGATGACCGGCGGCTCGGCGCCGAGGCCGAGGCCGTGGGCCAGCGGCACGGGCGGCGGGGGCTCGCCGGCGGCGGTCCACGCGGCGACGAGGTCGCTGCCGGCGGCCCCGGACCGGCAGGCGGCGATCACCCCGTCGAGCGCGCCGCGGCACCGGGCGGCGAGGCCGCGCTGGGCCTCCGTGGCCTCGCCACCGGCGACCCACGTGCGACCGACGCCGCCCTCGTAGCCGCGGTGGAACGCCCCCGGGTCCAGCACGACCAGCTGGCCGCGCTCGATCGGCGCGGCGGTGGCGAGGTGGCGCAGCGCCACCGGACCGGCGGCGGGCGTGGCGCACACCACGCCCTCGGTGGGCGGGGTCGGCGCACCCCGCGCGGCGATGGTGGCCAGGTAGGCGGCGAGCAGGTCGCGCTCGCTGGCCCCGGGCCGCAGGGCGTCGACCATGGCCGCGAGCCCGGCCCCGGCGATCTCGCCGGCGGCGACGATCCGGGCGACCTCGGCGGCGCTCTTGGGCGACCTGGCCTCCCACATGGCGGGACCGCCGTCGACCACCTCGGCTGCCGGGGCGACCGCCGCGAGCAGGCGGGGCAGGCCGGGGCTCGACGAGGCGGTGCCCAACCGCCGCGCCGTAGCCAGGCCGGGGACGGCGGCGAGCGAGGCGGCGATGTTCGCCGGGTTCCACGACAGCCCGAACAGGTCGTCGTGACCCACCTCGGCGGGCACGTCGAAGTCCGAGACGGACAGCAGGTGGGTTCGGCCCGTGGCCCGCACGGCCAGGCAGGCCGGCCCGAACGGGCGCGACCCGGCGGTCCACAGCTGCCGGGCCCCCGTCGCGAAGGCGACCTCGGCCGGGCGGCCGAGCAGGAGCACGTCGAGGTCGTGGGCGGCCATGGCCGCGAACAGCCGCCGGCGCCGGTCGGCGCGCACCTCCTCGTCGTCGACGGACGACGGGCTCATGCGGCGACGAACGGGTCGTAGGGGTGGTCGCTGAGGGGCATCCACCCGTCGTCGGTGACGGCCACGATGTCCTCGGCGCGGTAGCCGGCGGCGCCGTCGTCCCAGATCACCGGCTCGAGCACCAGCACCATGCCCGGCTCCATGAGCTGCCGTGCGTCGAAGGGCTCGCCGAGGTCGGTGCCGATCATCGGCATCTCGGCGCTGTCGGTGCCCACGCCGTGGGCCAGGTAGAAGTGCTCGATCCACGGCCGGCGCCCGCCGGAGGCGGCGGCGATGGCGGCCCGGCCGAGGTCGAGGGCCGACGCGCCCGGCTTGCACCCGGCGA
>DASTFE010000206.1:0-7234 GCA_035708905.1 Acidimicrobiales bacterium
GGTCACGGCGGCCTCGGCCACGGCCCCGGGGAGCGACCGGATCACCACCCGGACGTGACGGTCGGGGTACCGGTAGGTCCGCAAGCCCGTGCCCAGCGCCGGACCGCCCGGCGCCGCATCGCGGGGCGCATGCGTCGGACCACCGGGCCCCGGAGCGGCGACGCCGTGGTCGCCGGGCGCCGGGTCGGCAGCATCGAGCATCTGGCTGCCCGGGACGGGGGCGGCAGGCGGCGCCGCACCGTGCGGGCGGGCGACGTGGCCGCGCTCGAGGTCGCCGGCGAGCGCCGTGAGCCGAGAGGCGAGCAGTCCGTCGCGGTCGAGCAGACGGACGGCGCGGCGGACGATCGGCGCCAGCGCACCGGCCGCCCGCTCGCTCGGCACCACGGCCAGGCCGTCGGCGAGGAGATCGACCAGGAGCTCGGCGCCGACGCGGGCGTCGTGCCGGGCGGTGGCGCGCAGGTCGAGCCGGGGCGACACCTCGTCGAGCGCCGCCGCCGCCTCGAGCAGCGCGACGGCGCGGACCATCCGGGGCACGCCCGGAGCACAGGCGGCCACGTGCGCCAGGCCGGCGCGCTGCAACGGAGGCGCGACACCCGTCGCCGGCGACTGCGCCGCGTGCGGCACCGATCGCGCCGGCCCGCCGGCGACGCCTGCCGCGGGTCGGCCCCGATCGTCGCCGGCCGCCAGCCGCCGTGGGAGGGTCACCGTGTCGTCGGGCCCGTCGGCGACGAGGGCACCGAGCGCCGCGGCGCGCTCGGACCCCAGCAGCGCCTCGAGCCGTCGCCGCACCCCGGCCGGCAGGGCACCGGGATCGCCGACCTGCGGCAGCTCGACCGTCAGCCCGGCGACGCTGCCCGGATCGGCCACGTCGACGTCGAGCTCGACGCCCGCCCCGAGATCGATCCCGGCCGAGCCGGCCGGACCGGCCGGTCGGGCGCGCAGGGTGGCCAGCCGCGCCACCGGGTCGCACCCGGCGACGAGCACCCGGTGCCCGAGCAGGGGTTCAGCCATGGAGCGCTCCTTGCCGGTCGAGCCCGGCCGACACGGCCGCACGCATGAGCAGGTCGTGCATGCGCCGGGCCCCGCGATGGCGGCGCTGGCGCACGGTGGCCGGCAGGTCGCCACCGTCGCCGGCGAAGCACGTGTGCTGCCCGGCGTACCAGAGCGCGGCCCACTCGGCCGCCTCGTCGGCGGTCGAGCCGCCGGCGGGCTGGGGGCAACGGGGTGCCGGTGCGGCGCCGTCGACCGTGACCGCGAGGTAGGCGAGGGCCGCGGCCCCCGCGTGCGGATCGACGGACAGGGCACGGTGCACGGCCCGCCGCACAGCGGCGAGCGACTGGCGGGCGAGGACGTCGGCCTCGACGTCGAGGGGCGAGGGGCCGTCGAACGGCCAGCCCTGCCCCGCGGCGTCGGGGTCGACGGCCTCGCGCCAGTCGACGACCTGCGGGCCCCGGACCCGGCCGCGGACGATGTCGACGGCCGACCGGTGGAGCACCGTGGTGACGAACGCCTCGATGTTGTCGACGGGCGCACCGCCGCCGGCGGTGGCGACCCAGACCCGTCGCAGGGCGTCCTGCACGAGGTCGTCGGCCAGCGCCGCCGGCAGGTGGTTGGTGACGAGGGCTCGGCGGACGGCGGCACGGCCCGCACCGGATCGCAAGAAGCGGGCGGCCACGTCGGCGGCGCTGCGGCTGTCTGAAGTGGTCACCGCCATGTTGTAACGGCGAGGTGTGACGGTTTGTGGCGCTGGTGCCGGCGCCGGCGCCGGCGATCGCCGCCGTGCCGTCCGGAGCGAGCGGCGGCGCGGCGTCACACCGCGGCACGGCCGACGACGGAGCGGGCATGAGCTGCGTTCCCGCCACGTCCCCCACCGACCCGCCTGCCGGACCCGCGGCGGGCGAAGGCCACGAGGGCAGCGACGAGCCCGAGGCCGGCGACGCCCGTGACGACCTCGCCGGCGACGGACGTACCGGCACTGCCGGCACCGGTGGCGACGAGGCGAGGATCTCCCGGCTCATGGCCGAGATCGCCGCCGGCCGGCGCTCCGCGATCTAGGAGCTCCACCGCGCCGCCGGCATCCAGGTGCGAGCGCGCGTGCGGGGCGAGCTGCGCCGGCTCGGTGTGCGCTACGACGCCGACGACCTCGACGCACTCGTCATCGACGCCGTGCTGTCCATCGCCGACGTCGCCGGCGCGTGGCGGCCGGGGGGCGCACCGCCGTGGTCGTGGGCCCACCACCGGGTGGTCGGCGTCGTCCACCGGTGGGTGGGCACGTTCGCCGACTCCCTGGAGGGGTTGGGCGACGGCGACACCGACGGCGCGCTCAGCTGGTGCGCACACCGCCAGGCCGCCAGGAGCGACGCCATCGCCGGCGGCGCGTCCGCCGTCGACCCGGCCGACGCGGTGGCCGAGACCCGGGCCGTCCTGGGGCGGCTCGCCATGACGACCCCGCTGGCGGCCGACCTCGACGCCGCGCTGTCGGCGCTGGTGTCGCCCCGGGCCGCCGCCGTGTGGCTGGCGGCGGTCGACGAGTCCGAGGCCGGCAACCGCCACCCCGCGGTGACGGTCGGGGCCCGGTTCGGGATGCGCCCCGACGCCGTTCGCAAGACCGTCCAGCGGGTCCGCCACCGTCTGGCCCGAGCCGCCGACGGCGACGAGCGCTTCGCCGCCGTGGTGACGCTGCCCGGCATCGCCGGACGCCACCCGCTCGCGGCGTGACACGAACGGTCAGGCGCTCTCGCCGCCGCCGGAGTCGGGCCGCACCACCCGGTAGTCGATGAAGGTGGCGAACGGGGACTGCCGCACGCCGACGTGCTCGAGCTCGACACGCCGGTCGAAGCCGTCGAACAACCCCTTGCCGCCGCCGAGGACGACCGGCGCCACGATGATCGACAGCTCGTCGACGAGGCCGGCCGAGAGCGCCTGGCGGATCACGTCCGCGCCGCCCATCACGTGCACGTGCTTGTCACCGGCCGCCGCCCTGGCCCGCTCGACCGCCTCGCGGAGGCCGTCGACGAAGACGAAGTCGTCGCCCGGGGGCTGCTCCTCCGGGCGGTGCGTGACGATGAAGAACGGCACGCCCCACGGGTTGGCGTCGCCCCAGTGGTCGGCCGCCTCGTAGGTCCAGCGTCCGGCGACGACGGCGCCGAGACCCGCCATCGCCTCCTGCAGCCACTCCTGGTCCTCGCCCGTCGCCTCGCCCTCCGGCATGTCGTCGTAGGTCCAGGGACCGCCGAACACCCAGTGGTGCAGCCGTTCGCCGCCCTCTCCCAGCCCACAGCCCGGCCCGTCGTTCGGGCCCGCCACGTAGCCGTCGACCGAGGTGGTGATCCCTGCGATGACCTTGCCCACTGAACGCTCCTCTCGCCGTGTGCCCTGCCGGTGAGCATCGACGGCCGACCTGGGTGGAACTCATCGCGCCGCCCCACCCATGCCCCGCCGGTGGCTTCGGCTTCGATTCACCAGATGTGCCGCATCGCCGCCGTCGACGTCGAGGTGGACGGGCAGCCCGTTCAGGTCGGGCGGCACCTGGTGCTCATCTGCGGCTCGGCCAACCGCGACCCAGCCGAGCCGAGGCGATGGCCGTCGGCGCGGTGCGCCCGAGGCAATGGCGGTCGGCCCCCGACGGCCATCGCCTCCAGAGCACGCGACCGACCGCGATTGCCTCGCGTGCTTTCCATCCCGGCGATCGCCGGTCGCCATCCGTTGGTGTCCCGGGCGCGAGCCGGACCTCGCGCAGGGTCACGCCGACCAGGGCGACGCCCCGACACCGCCCCGCGCGACCGTCCGGGCGAGGATCCCGAGGGTGGCCCGCAGCGCCCCCTCGGACAGGACGGGGAAGATCCCGGCCTCGCGCCAGACCGGGTCGATGGCGGACCAGTCGTAGTACGAGGTGACGAGCGTGCCCTCGTCGACGGGCTGGAGCGTGTAGCCGTAGACGTGGCCGATCTGCGGGCGGATCTTGCCCAGGATCGTCCAGGCGATCTCGCGGTCGGGCTCGAACGTCGTGATCCTGACCGTGACGTCGTAGTGGCCCAGCGGGTAGTCGTTCAGCGCCTCGCGGTCCATGTGCACGACGAAGCTGTCGCCGACGGCGGACACCGGCTCGCCGGTGGCGTCCATCAGCATGCCCGAGCTGTCGATCGCGACGTGCCCCCGGGGGTCGCACAGCACCCGGAAGATCGTCGCCGGGGGCGCGGCGATGGTGCGCTGGACCTCGAGCCGCTCGGTCATCCGCGCATGTAGATGCTGCGCTTCGGCGCCGCCATGATCTGGCGCACCAGCGGCTCGAAGTGCTCGAGCGGCAGCGCGTCGTAGGCCGGGTCGAAGGCCGGCTGGTCGAAGTCGTGGCAGAACTCGGCGGTGTGGTCGAACCACTCGTGGCCACGGAACTGCTCGCGCATGTCGCGGTCGAGGCCCAGGTGGTGGAAGAAGTAGTAGCCCTGGAAGATGGCGTGCTTCTCGACCATCCAGTGCTCGCGCTCGCTCACGAACGGCTTCACGATGGCGGCGGCGACGTCCGCGTGGTTGAACGTGCCGAGCAGGTCGCCCACGTCGTGCAGCAGCGCGCAGAACACGTACTCGTCGTCGCGGTCGGCCCGGTAGGCGCGGGTGGCCGTCTGCAGCGAGTGCTGGAGGCGGTCGACGGCGAACCCACCGAAGTCGCCCCCGAGCCGGCGCAACTGGTCGAGCACCCGGTCGGGCAGACCCACCGCCAGCTCGATGGTGCCACCGGCGATGATCTGCCAGTCGTCCCTGGTGCCCTCGGTCATGGCGTGGAACGCCGCCCGGGGCCGCTCGGCCGTCGACGTCGGTGTGCTGGTCTCGGTCATCGGTCCTCCTGGCGCCGGCGGGGCAGCCGCCATCGTACGCCCCGTCCCCGTCCGCGGGCGTGTGCCCAGGCGAAGGTCACACGCCCGGCGCGCGACGGCGCGCCCGAACCGGGTGGGAATCCCCGGGCGGCGGGTACGCGTCGGACGTAGCGTGGTCTGGCGCTAGGGATCCGGTGGGCAGGAAGGCATCAGTGGTGACTGCCGACACGGCCGACACAGAGGTGAGCATCGACGACGACCTGCGGACGCAGATGGTCGGGCCGACGGCCCGGCTGGTCGAGTTCCTCCGCGAGCTGGCCAGGACCGGCCGGCCGCTCGTCCGCGACGTCGACCAGCACCCGGTCGTGCGCTGGCTGGCCGACCGTCCCGGCGAGGTCGGGCTGGCGGTCGACGCCGGTCCGGGCGAGACGGTGCTGTGGGTCGACCCGGTCATGTCCGAGCCGCCGCCCCCGCCCCCGCCGCTGGTCGACCGGTGGCTCGGCCGCGCCGACGTCCACGACTCGGCGCTCGACGCACCGCCACTGCCGGACGACATCCCCGACGAGGCCCGCTACCAGGTCGAGCGGCACTACCGGCCCTGGCTCGACCGCTGGCGGGTGTGGGCCGAGGCCGACCGCCTGATCGCCCCCCGCCGGCAGTGGTACGAGGAGCTGGCCCGGGCCGGTCGCCAGCTCGAGCAGCAGGACGACGTCTACGAGCTGGTGATCGGCACCGGCCTGCTGACCTGGTCGACGCCGTCGGTCGAGATCCGCCACCCGCTGCTCACCACCCGGGTGGACATCCGCACCGACCTGGCCACGGGGCGCATCGACGTCGTGGTGCCCGACGACGGCATCACCCGCATCGGCGACCGCGCCCTGCTCGAAGGCCAGGACGGGTTCGACTCGCAGCGACCCCAGGCGGTCCGCGACGACGTGCGGTCGAGCCCCGCCGTGCCGCTCGCCGACGACAACAAGGACCTGCTCGCCCGGTGGCACGCGCTCGCCCTGCAACGGGCGCTGCCCTACGACCACACCTGGGAGCCGACCAAGCCCGGCGAGCCCGGCCCCGACCTGCGGTTCGCCCCGGCGATCATCCTGCGCGAGCGCGACCGCACCAGCCTGATCGACTACTTCGACCGCATGCTCGAGGCGCTGTCCGGCCCGGGCGCGCTGGCGCCGCTCGGGCTCGCCCAGCTGCTCTCGGCGCTCGAGCCCGAGGACCGGCTGGCGTGGCTCGAGAGCGAGGGCGCCACCGACGGCGGCCCGGTCGGCGGCGACCCGCTGTTCCCCCTGCCGGCCAATCCGGAGCAACGCCAGATCATCGATCGGCTGCGCAGCGACAACGGCGTCGTCGTGCTCGGCCCGCCCGGCACCGGCAAGACGCACACGATCGCCAACCTGCTCTCCGCCCTCCTGGCCCGCGGCCAGCGGGTGCTGGTGACCAGCCAGAAGGCCCAGGCGCTGCGGGTGCTGCGCGACAAGCTGCCGCCCGACATCCAGAAGCTGTGCGTGTCGATGACCGACGTGGCCCGGGGCGGGTCGCGCGAGCTCGACGAGAGCGTCACCGCGCTGTCCGACCGCTACTCGACGTTCTCGGCCGCCCACCACGACGAGGAGACCCGGCGCCGCACCGTGGCCCGTGACGCCGCCCGCCAGCGGGTCGAGGACCTGACCGAGCGCATCCGGGCGCTGCGCGAGGCCGAGACCCACGTCCACCCGCCGGTGGCACCCGGCTACGAGGGGACGAAGGCCCGCATGGCCGAGCGGCTGAGCCGGCAGGCCTCAACCTGCGACTGGATGCCGACGCCGCTGCCCGAGGGCGCGCCCGTCGACCCGCCGCTTGGCGTCGACGAGGTTGTCGAGCTGCGGCGGCTACTGGCCTCGAGCACGCCCGAGCGGGTGGCGCGGCTCCGCCAGCTGTTCCCCGAGATGCGGACGGTCCCGACCGGCGTGGCCGTCGGGTCGCTGGTCGACGCCGAGGCCGCGGCGGCCACTCGGGCTCGGGACGCCGCCACCGACCTGTCCACGGCGCTGGCCACGCTCGACGGCGAGGACCTGGCGTTGGTCCGCGGCGAGGTCGACCGGTCGCACGGCGCCCTCTACGCGCTGTCCCTCGGCGACGATCCCGCGCAGTGGCCGGACGACTGGCGCCGGCGGGCGCTCGGCGACGGCCTGGCCCGCCGCGAGCAGGCCATGTGGCACCAGCTCGCCCAGCTCAGCCGGTACGCGACGGTGGCGCGCGACTGGCTCGACTCGGTCGGCCTGCGCACGGTGGTGTTGCCGCCGTTCGACGCGCAGGGGCCCGGCAGCCTCGCCGTGCAGCTCGCCGCCGGCCGGGCGCTGCGGGCGCACCTGGCGGCCGGCAACGAACTGAAGAAGCGGTTCAGGCCCGCGGTGCAGAAGCAGGCGGCCCGCCTGCTC
>DASTFE010000207.1:0-2149 GCA_035708905.1 Acidimicrobiales bacterium
GGCACGCCGCGCAGGCTCGCCCCGGATCCAGCGGGCCGCCGCCTGGGCCGACCGGTCGGCGGGCACGGCGGTGCGGGCGGCGATCTCGGGGTCGGCCCAGGCGGCGGCCAGCGCCGCGGCATCCTCCGGCGTGGGCCGCCAAGGCCGGAGCGCGATGCCCGCGGCCGCGTCGGTCAGGGGCGGGTCGGGCAGGTGGAGCGGGCGGAGCCGGGCCGGCGACGAGCGGGCTGCGGACGGCCCCCGGTCGCGGGCGCCGCCGGTCACCGGTCCTCGCGCCGTGGCGCGCCGTCCTCGTCCGCCGGCGCCACCTCGCCGCCGGCAGGCTCGTCCCGGGCAGGCTCGCCCCTGGCAGCCTCGCCGCGGTGGTCGCCTGCGGCACCACCGGGCGGCGCGGCACTCCGGCCGCCGGCGGCACCACCACCCGCCGCGGCGTCCTCCTCCGGCGTTGCGCCACCCCCCGGCGGGCGGGCCTCGGCGGCGACGGCCGAGAGCACCCCGTTGACGAAGCGGGGCGAGTCGTCGGTGCCGAACTTGCGGGCCAGCACGACCGCCTCGTTGATGACCAGTGCCTGTGACCGCTCGGGCACCGCGAACAGCTCGTAGGCGCCGATGCGCAGCACCGCCCGGTCGACCGCGGCCAGCCGCTGGAGCGACCAGCGGGGGGCGACCAGCCGGGCCAGCACCGGGTCGATGCGGTCGCGGTGGGCGTCGACGCCCTCGGCCAGCTCGACGGCCAGCGGGTCGGGCGGCACCGGCAGCCCGCCCAGGACGTCGCCGACGGGCGCGCCCTTGGCCTCGGCCTCGTAGAGCAGCTCGAGCGCCCGCTCGCGTGCGGCGCGGCGGTGCTCTGCCTCGGTCGGCTCGAGGTCTCCCACGGCGGGGCGGGGCGTCATGCCCGGGTCAGGTACTCGGCGCTGCGGGTGTCGACCTTGATGCGCTCGCCCTTGTTGACGAACAGCGGCACCTGCACGACGAGGCCGGTCTCGAGGGTGGCGGGCTTGCGGGCGCCCGACACGCGGTCGCCCTGGATGCCGGGCTCGGTGTCGGTGACGGTCAGCTCGACCGCCGCCGGCAGGTCGACCCCGAGGATCTCGTCCTTGTAGAACTGCAGCACCACCGTCGAGCCGTCGACGATGTAGTTGGTGGCGTCGCCCAGCGTGTCGGGGCCGACGTGGATCTGCTCGTAGGTCGAGTTGTCCATGAACACGTAGTCGCCGCCGTCGCGGTACAGGAACTGCATGTCCTGCTTGTCGACCACGGCCTGCTCGACGCGCTCGTCGGACCGGAAGGTCTTGTCGAGGATGCCGCCCGAGCGCACGTTGCGCAGCTTGGTGCGCACGAACGCCGGGCCCTTGCCCGGCTTCACGTGCTGGAAGTCGACGACCTGGAACAGGCCCTCCGGCAGGTCGAGGGTCATGCCCGTCTTCAGGTCGTTGGTGGTGGTTGCAGCCATGCGGCCTCGGCTCCTGGCGCGTGGGGGTCAGACGGCGGGGTCCTTGGGCGCCAGCGTCAGCGTGCGGCAGCCCTCGGCGGTGACCACGACCGTGTCCTCGATGCGGACGCCGCCGTGCTCGGGGAGGTAGACGCCGGGCTCGACGGTGACGACGTGGCCGTCGGCCAGGCTACCAGCAGCGCTGGCCGCGACCCGAGGCGACTCGTGGATGTCGAGACCGACCCCGTGGCCGGTCCCGTGCAGGAAGGCGTCCTCCCACCCGACCTCGCGCAGCACCGCCCGGCACGCCTCGTCCACCGCCGCGGCGGCGACGCCCGCCCGCACCGCCGCCACCCCGGCGGCCTGGGCGGCGTGCACCACGTCGAGCATGCGCTGCTGGGTGTCGCTGGGGTCGCCCACGGCGAAGGTGCGGGTCATGTCCGAGTGGTAGCCGTCGACCAGCGCGCCGAAGTCGACGACCACCAGGTCGCCCTCGTCGATCCGCCGCTCGCCCGCCCGGTGGTGCGGCATGGCGCCGTTCGGCCCCGAGGCGACGATCGTGTCGAACGACGGGCCGTCGGCGCCCAGCCGCCGCATCTGCCACTCGAGCTCGAGGGCGACCTCGGCCTCGGTCGGCCCCTCCCCCAGCCGGGGTCGCACCGCCGCCAGCGCGGCGTCTGCGATGGCGCAGGCGGCGGCCAGCCGCGCCACCTCGCC
>DASTFE010000208.1:0-11537 GCA_035708905.1 Acidimicrobiales bacterium
ACCAACCGCATCCTCTCCGAGGCCGAGGTCTCCCCCAACTACCAGCGGCTACTCGACCACGGCGACGCCCGCGACGTCGGCGACATCCTCGCCGCGGGCAGCGAGGCCGCCATCGAGAAGCGCCTGCGGGCGTTCGCGGACGCCGGCGTCACCGACGTGTCGGTCCGCGTGGTCCCGCTGGGTCGCGGCCGCGACGAGCTGCTGGCGTCGCTGCGGCGCACCCGCGAGCTGCTCGCCTCGCTGGCGCCGTCGCTCTGAGCAACGTGGAGGACAGACCGATGCCCACATCCGCCCTCGACATCCCGGTGTTCGACGCCGACAACCACCTCTACGAGACGCGGGACGCGCTGACGACGTTCCTGCCCGACCGCTACAAGGGGGCGATCGACTACGTCGAGGTGCGGGGCCGCACCAAGATCGTCGTCCGGGGACGGATCAGCGAGTACCTCCCCAACCCCACCCGGCTCATGAACGTCGAGGAGGTGGTCGTCAGGTGACGGCGGACAGCTGGGAAAGCATCCCCGCGCTGGCCACGACCGCCGCCGAGCGGTTCGGCGGCCGGCTCGCCGTCGCCGACGGCGCCACCCGGTTGACCTACGCCGAGCTGCACGACGAGGCCCGGACGTTCGGCGCCGCCCTCGTGGCGTCGGGCATCGAGCCCGGTGACCGGGTCGCCCTGTGGGCCCCCAACAGCGCGGCGTGGATCGTGGCGGTGCTCGGCCTGCTGCGGGCGGGCGGCGTGCTCGTGCCCGTGAACACCCGGTTCAAGGGCGTCGAGGCCGCGGACATCCTCTCCCGCAGCCGGGCGCGCGCCCTGGTGACGGTCACCGACTTCCTCGGCACCGACCACGTCGCGCTGCTGGAGGCCGCGGGTGCCGACCTGCCCGACCTGCGGACCGTCGTGGTGGCCCGGGGCCCGGCGCCGGCCGGCGCCGAGCCGTGGGACGGCTTCCTGGCCCGGGCGACGGACGCCACGCGCCGCGAGGTCGAGCGGCGGAGCGCGGACGTCGGCGAGGGCGACCCGTCGGACATCCTGTTCACGTCGGGCACGACGGGCGTGCCCAAGGGCGTCGTGATGACCCACGGTCGCACCCTGCGGGTCGCCACCGACTGGGTGGCGATGACCGGGCTCGGCCCCGACGACCGCTACCTCATGGTCAACCCGTACTTCCACATGTTCGGGCTGAAGGCGGGCATCCTCGCCTGCGTGGCCGCCGGGGCTGCCATGCTGCCCGAGCCGGTCTTCGACGTCGACCGCGTGCTGGCCCGCGTGGCCGACGAGGAGGTGACGGTGCTGCCGGGCCCGCCCACGCTGTACCAGTCGATCCTCGACCACCCCGACCGCGGCCGCCACGACCTGTCGAGCCTGCGCGTGGCCGTGACCGGCGCGGCCGACATCCCCGTCGCGCTCGTCCGGCGCGTCGCCGGCGAGCTGCCGTTCTCGACCATCGTCACGGGCTACGGGCTCACCGAGGCCGGCACGGCCAGCGCCACGGCACCCGACGACGACGCCGAGACCATCGCCACCACCGTCGGGCGGCCACGGCCCGGCTTCGAGGTGCGCATCGTCGGCGACCGGGGCGGCGACCTCCCGGCCGGTGAGACCGGCGAGGTCGTGCTGCGGGGCCCCAGCGTGATGGCGGGCTACCTCGACGACCCGGCGGCGACCGCCGAGGCACTGTCGGACGACCGCTGGCTGCGTACGGGTGACCTCGGCGTGATCGACGAGCGGGGCTGCCTGCGGATCGTCGGCCGGGCCAAGGACATGTTCATCGTCGGGGGCTTCAACGCCTACCCCGCCGAGATCGAGGACCACCTGCTGCGCCACCCCGAGGTGCAGCAGGCGGCGGTGATCGGCATCCCCGACGAGCGGCTCGGCGAGGTGGGCATGGCCTTCGTGGTGACCCGGTCGGGCGACCCGGCGGTGGGGGCCGACATCCTGGCGTGGTGCCGCGACGAGATCGCCAACTACAAGGTCCCGCGGGCGATCGAGATCGTCGACGAGCTGCCGGTGAACGCCACCGGCAAGGTCGAGAAGAACGCGCTGCGGGCGCGCGCCGCCCGGGTCCGGCCGCTGCCGGCGCCCTGACCGCGAGCGATACTGCAGGCGCCGGCACCGCCCCTGAGGCGCGGACCGGTCGCCGACTCGTGGAGGACCAGATGCCAGCATCCCGGCCGGTGATGGGCCGTTGGTTCGAGGACCTGACCCCGGGCACCGTGATCGACCACGCCGTCACCCGCACGATCACCGAGGCCGACAACACGCTGTTCTCGGTGCTCACGATGAACGCCCAGCCGCTGCACCTCGACGAGTCGTTCGCCGAGACGACCGAGTTCGGCAGCCGCCTGGTGAACAGCCTGTTCACGCTGTCCCTGCTGATCGGCCTGTCGGTGTTCGAGACGACGCTCGGCACCACCGTGGCGAACCTCGGGTTCGAGGACATCGCCTTCCCCGCGCCGGTGTTCCCCGGGGACTCGATCCACGCCCAGACCGAGGTGCTCTCGGCCCGACCGTCGTCGTCGCGCCCCGGCCAGGGCATCGTCGTGTTCGAACACCGGGCCTACAACCAGCGCGACGAGCTGGTGGCCCGGTGCCGCCGCTCGGCGCTGATGCGCCGCCGCCCGGCATGACGGCGACGTGGCGCAGCATGCTGTTCGTGCCGGGCAACCGGCCGGACCTGGCGGCCAAGGCGCCGCGGTCCGGCCCCGACGTCGTGGTCCTCGACCTCGAGGACGCCGTGCCGCCGGCAGCCAAGTCCGACGCCCGTGCCACCGTGCGCCAGGCGGCCGCCGAGCTGGCCGGGGCCGTGCCGGTCTGCGTGCGGGTCAACCCGCCGGGTACCGAGTGGTTCGGGGACGACGTCGCGGCGCTGCCCGCGGACCTGGCCGCGGTCGTCGTCCCCAAGCTCGACTCGGCGGGGAAGGTCGCCGAGGTGGCCGCCGCCCTCGCCGACCGCCGGGTGGTGGCCGGCCTCGAGACGGTCCGGGGCGTGGCCGACGCCCGCGACGTGCTCCGCTCCCCCGTCACGGCCTGCTACTTCGGCGCCGAGGACTACGTCGCCGACCTCGGGGGCGGGCGCACGCCCGGCAACGACGAGGTGGCCTGGGCCCGCACCCACGTCGCCGTCGCCGCCCGCCTCGCCGGCGTCCCCGCGCTCGACATGGTCACCATCGACTTCCGCGACGACGAGCGCTTCCTGGCCGAGGCCCGCCAGGCCCGGGCCCTCGGGTACGCCGGGAAGCTGTGCATCCACCCGGCCCAGGTGCCGCTCGCCCGCGAGGCCTTCCGCCCGACGGCCGACGAGGTCGACCGGGCCCGCCGCCTCCTGGGCGCCTTCGCGGCCGCCGGCGGCGACACCATCGCCTTCGAGGGCCAGATGGTCGACGAGGTCGTGGCCGCCCGCGCCCGGGCGGTCGTGGCGGCGGCCGACGGCGGCGAGGGCTGAGGCGGCCATGGCGATCGATCCCGGCACCGTCTCGCTCGCCGGCCGGGTCGCGGTGGTCACGGGCGGCGGCGCCGGGCTGGGCCGGGGCATCGCCGTCGGCCTGGCCGCGTTCGGCGCCGAGGTCGCGGTGTGGGAGCGCGACCCCGACACGGCGGCCGCCGCAGCCGACGAGGTCGGCGGCCTGGCGGTGGTCGCCGACGTCCGCGAGACCGACCAGGTCGACCGGGCCGTGGCGGCCACCGTCGAGCGCTACGGCCGCATCGACGTCCTCGTCAACAACGCGGGCGGCGCGTTCGCGGCGCCGCTGCTCGACGTCGCCGAGAAGGGCGTCGACGCCCTGTACCGGGCCAACCTGCGCCACGTGATCCTGTGCACGCAGCGGGTCGGACGGGTGATGGCGGGCGGCGGGCGGGGCGGCAGCGTCGTCAACGTCGCCTCCATCGAGGGGGTGCGGGCCGCCCCCGGCTACGCGGCCTACGCGGCGGCCAAGGCCGGGGTCCTCAACTTCACCAAGACCGCCGCGCTCGAGCTGGCGCCCCACGGCATCCGGGTCAACGCCCTGGCGCCCGACATCACGTGGACCGAGGGCCTGGCCGCCCTCGCCGCCGCGGCCGACGACGGCCGCACCGTCGACGAGCGGAACGCCCGCACGGCGCTCACCGTGCCGCTGGGCCGCCTCGGCCACGTTGACGACGTGGCCGGCGCCGCGGTGTTCCTCGCCTCGGACCTGTCGCGCTACGTCACCGGCCAGACCCTGCACGTCGACGGCGGCACCTCGGCCGCCGCCGGCTGGTACCACCACCCCGACACGGGCGATTACGTCCTCGGCGCCCCCTGATCCCGGCGGCGGCCCGCGCCCGCCCCGCCGAGCCGCCAACCCGAGCGCAGCGGGGCGATGACCGCCGTGGCGTACCGCTCGAGCGCCTCGAGCGCGGCGTCCAGGCTGTCGCCCGGGACGCCCGTGCTCGTCCACGTCACGCCGAGGTCGGCGAGCGTGCCCAGCGCGTCCAGCGTCCGCTGCGGGTCGAACGCCGCGTCGCCCGGGCCGGCGCACCCGAGCGGCTGCAGCGAGACGTCGATCTCCGACCGGTCTCGGCCCGCATCGTCGACACACGCCCAGAGGTGGTCGAGCATCGGCTTCAGGTCCTCGACCGTCTCGAGCACCGGCGTCTTGGCGGTCTTCGCCAGCGTGGCCGACGCGGCGAACGGGTTCCACCCGTCGGCAGCCGCCGCCACCCGGCGGCGGGACAGGGCGCTGTTCCCCCCGATCCAGATGGGGACGTGGCCGGGCTTGGGGTTCGCCGTCTGGCCCCGGGCGGTGAAGTGGCGGCCCTCGTAGGCGTAGTCGTCCTCGGACCAGATGCCCTTGATGACCGTGAGCGCCTCGTCGAACAGGGCGTTCCGCTCGTCGAAGTCGACGCCGAGGGCGCGGTACTCGCCCCGCTGGTACCCCGTGGCGACCGCCAGCACGAACCGGCCGCTCGACAGGGCGTCGAGCGTGGCCGCCGCCTTGGCCACGACGAACGGGTTGCGGTAGGGCAGCACCAGGATGTTGGGGACGAGCAGCAGCCGCTCGGTGACGGCCGCCACCAGGCCGAACGCCGCGAACGGGTCGAGCGCGTCGTGCCCGCCGGCGAGCAACCAGCGGTGCGAGGGCGCCGGGTGGTCTGTGAACCCCACCCCGTCGAACCCCAGCTCCTCGGCCTGCGTGACGAAGCGGACGATCGCCCCCTTGGAGATCAGCTCGGGGTTGTAGGGGTGGGCGACCAGCGGGTAGGTCACGAAGTGGCGCATCGGGGCACCGTAGTCACGGCCGGTCCGCGGAGATCAGCTGCTCAGCCGAGCCGCAGTACGTCGCGCGCCCGCTCGACCCACGTGTCGAGCTCGGGGCTCGCCTCCCAGGCCGAGTCGAGCAGGAAGAGGGCGGGCGTCGGGCAGCTGCAGCCGATCTCGGACAGCACCGGCTTGAGGGTCAGCTCACCCGCCAGCGCGTGGTGCGGCGAGCCGCCGAGCATGAGGGCGATCGCGGTGGTGCCGTGCAGCTCGCCGGCGGCGAACTGGTCGAGGAAGAGCTTCAGCAGGCCGGTGTAGGTGGCCTTGTAGGTGGGCGTCGCGAAGATCGCCAGGTCGGCGCCGGCCACGGTCTGCTTGGCAGCCGCCACCGCGGGGTCGCCCCACGCCAGCAGGGCAGGCCCGAGCTCGCTCAGCTCGATGACGGTGGCGGGCGGTTCGCCCGTGAGGCGCTCGGCCACGAGCTCGGCCGCCCGGCGGGTGCGCGAGGCCGGCTTCGGGTTGCCGACGACGACGACGGTCACGCGTTGCTCATCCGGGTGGTGGGTACTGGTGGAACCCGCGTCCCGACTTGCGGCCGAGCAGCCCCGCGTCGACCATCCGCATCAGCATCGGCGGCGGCGCGTACAGCGGCTCCTTGAACTCCTCGTACATCGACGCGGCCACGGCCATCACCGTGTCGAGGCCGACGAGGTCGGCGAGCGCCAGTGGCCCCATCGGGTGAGCGCACCCCTGCACCATGCCGGTGTCGATGTCCTCGGCCGTGGCGAAGCCCGACTCGAGCATGCGGATCGACGACAGCAGGTAGGGGATCAACAGGGCGTTCACGACGAAGCCGGCGCGATCCTGCGAGCGGATGACGTGCTTGCCGAGCGTGTCGGACGCGAACGACGACGCCACCTCGACGACCGCCGGCGACGTCAGCAGCGACGGCACGAGCTCGACCAGCGGCAGCACCGGCACCGGGTTGAAGAAGTGGATGCCGATGATGTGCTCGGGCCGGCGGGTCGCCATCGCCAGCTTCATGATCGGGATCGAGGACGTGTTCGACGCCAGCACCGCACCCTCGTCGGCGACGACCTTGTCGATCGTCCGGAACACGTCGAGCTTGGTGGCCTCGACCTCGGGCACGGCCTCGACCACGAGCTGGCGGTCGACGAGCTCGTCGGGTTCCCAGGTGACACGGATCCGGTCGAGCGTCTCGGCGCGGCCGGCGTCCGACAGCTTGCCCCGGCGGACCGCCTGAGCCAGCGACGCCTCGATGCGGGACCGTCCGGCATGCACCGCTGGCTCGTCGGCCTCGATGACGACCACGTCGAGCCCGGCGCGGGCGGACACCTCGGCGATGCCCGAGCCCATGAGCCCGCAGCCCACGACGCCCACCCTGGTGACCTCGTGCGATGTGCTCACGTCGGCTCCTCTTCAGCGATCACGGTCGACGGCGCGTCACGGTACAGGCGCTCGGCACGCAGCCTGTGTTGACGTCGATCTCGGAATCGGAGAACAATGTTTCCGTGTCCGGGGAGCCGATGTCCAGCCTGATGCATCGCGGCCTCGAGCGGGCCGCGGACCGCTTCGGCGAGCGGGATGCCGTGCGGGCTGGCGACGAGGCGTGGTCCTTCGCGGCCATCGAGGGCCTCGCCAACGCGCACGCCCGCCACCTGGTCGCCTGCGGCGTCGACCCCGGCGCCCGCGTGGCGGTGATGTCCTCGAACCGCGTCGAGCTCGTGGCCGCCGTCCACGCCGTCAGCAAGGTGGGCGCGGTCGCGGTCCTCCTCAGCCCGGCCTGGAAGTCGGTCGAGGTGGAGCACGTCCTCGGGCTGACCGAGCCCCGCCACGCCGTCGCCGACGGACCGGCGGTCGGGCTGCTCACCGAGCGCCTGGGCGTGGAGGCGGTGACCGACCTCGACGACCCGTCAACTGCCCGGGCGATCGCGCGGCACGGCCACGCCCGGCCGGCCGCCGCGCCCCGCGCCGCCGACACCGACGACGTGATCCTGGTGTTCAGCTCGGGCACCACCGGGATGCCCAAGGCCGTGCGCCACACCCACCGGTCGATCGGCCACGCCACGCGGCACTGGGTCTCGGCCCTGGGCCTTGGCCCCGACGACCGCTTCCAGGTGGCCACACCGCCGTCGCACATCCTCGGGCTGCTCAACCTGCTGGCTGCGGTCGAGGCCGGGGCCACGGTGCGGTTGCACCGCCGCTTCGACCTCGACGAGGTGCTGCACCGCATCGCCGCCGACCGGATCACGCTCGAGATGGCGGTGGCCCCCATCGCCCTGGCCCTGGCCAACCACCCCGGGCTCGAGGACCACGACCTCTCGTCGCTGCGCTACATCATGTGGGGCGCCACTCCCGTGACGGAGAGCGTGGCCGAGGTCGTGACGCAGCGCACGGGCGTCCGGTGGCTGGCGGCCTACGGCGCCAGCGAGCTGCCGGTGATCGCCGCCAACCCCGTCGACGACCCGTCCGCCTGGCGGCTCGACTCCGCCGGCCTGCCGCCCGCCGGTGTCGAGCTGCGGGTGGCCGACCTCGACACCGGCGCGGTCCTCGGCCCCGGCGAGACGGGCGAGATCCAGGCCCGCAGCCCCTCGGTGATGGCCGGCTACCTGCCCGGCGAGGCTGACGCCGAGGCGTTCGCCGACGGCTGGTACCGCACAGGCGACGTCGGCTGGCTCGAGCCCGCGGGCTGGGTGCACCTCACCGACCGCTCGAAGGAGATGATCAAGGTGAACGGCTTCCAGGTGGCGCCCGCCGAGGTCGAGGCAGTGCTCCACGGTCACCCGGCCGTCGTCGACTGCGCGGTGTTCGGCGTGGCCGACGAGCGGGCGGGCGAGGTGCCCGTCGCCGCCGTCCAGCTCGACCCCGACCGGCCGGTGGCCGACGGCGAGCTCGAGCAGCTGGTCGCCGACTCGCTGGCGACCTACAAGCAGCTGCGGCGGGTGATCCGGGTGGACGCCATCCCCCGGTTGCCGTCGGGCAAGGTGCTGCGCCGCACGCTGCGCGACGAGTGGGCGCCGCAGATCGCGACCACCGCGAGGGGCGGCTGAGTGGACGTCCGCCTCTCGCCCGAGCAGGTCGCCCTGCGCGACTCGGCGGCGCAGGTCGCCGACCGGCTCGGCCCGCACGCGGTCGGCGAGCTCGACGACTGCGAGCGAGCCGCCAAGCTCGATGCCGCCGTCGCCGCCTCCGGCTGGCGGGAGCTGCGCACGGCCGCTGACGACGGCGTCCCCTGGGCGTCGGGCGTCGAGGTCGCCCTCGTGGCCGAGGAGCTGGGCCGGGGCCTCGCCGACGCCCCGTTCCTGGGGCCGACCCTTGCCGCGGAGCTGCGGCGGCTGGCCGGCGCGCCCCCGGCGTCGACTCCCGAGACCGTGGCGCTCGCGCCCGACCTGTCGGCGCTCGCCTGCCGCCCGGAGGGGGCGGCGGCCGGTGAGGGCGTGGCGGTCGACGCGCAGGGGGCGACCTCGGCGCTGGTCGTCGTCCCGGCGGTGGGCGGCCACACGCTGGCGCAGGTGGCCCTGCCGGAGCCGGCGGGGCAGGTCGACCTCACCCGGGCCACGGTGGCGCTCGATCCCCTGGTGGCCGTCGTCCCGGTGGCCGGCCAGGCCCGCATCCTCAGCGACGAGGCCGAGGCGCGCTGGACCGCGCTCGGGCTGGCGCTGTCCTCCGCCGACCTGGTCGGCGCCATGCGGGGCGCCGTCCGGCTGGCCACCGACCACGCCGCGCAGCGCCGGCAGTTCGGCAGGCCGATCGGATCGTTCCAGGCCGTCCAGCACCTGCTGGCCGACGCGGCTGTCGCGGTCGAGGGATCGCGCAGCGCCGCCCTCCACGCCGCCTGGGCGGTCGACGCCCTGCCGGCCGACGAGGCGCTGGCCGCCGGCGCCGCGGCCAAGGCCTACGCCGCCCGGGCCGCCCGCACCGTGTGCGAGACCGCCATCCAGGTGCACGGCGGCCTCGGCAACACGTGGGAGTGCCTCGCCCACGTCTTCCTGCGGCGGGCCCTCCTGTCGACCGACGTCCTCGGCGGCACCGGCCCCAACCTGGCCCGGGTCCTCGACCACCACGGGATCGGAGGGGCACGTGGACTTCGGTGACTCGCCCGCCGAGGCCGAGCTACGCGCCCGGTTGCGCGCCTGGCTGCGCGACAACAACCCCGGCCTGCCGGCGTCGTCGACGTCCGACGACTACTGGGCCGGGCAGGCGGCGTGGCACCGGGCCCTCTACGACGCCGGCTTCTTCGGCCTGTCGTGGCCCCGGGACATCGGCGGCCACGACCTGCCCAGCGTGTACGACGTGATCGTCGACGAGGAGCTGGCGGCCGCCGGGGCACCGCCCCGGCCGAGCCTCGGCTACCTCGTGCACGGCATCCTCCAGCACGGCAACGATGACGTCCGTCGCCGTTTCCTGCCCGGCATCGTCAACGGCCGCGACCGGTGGTGCCAGGGGTTCAGCGAGCCCGATGCCGGCTCCGACCTGGCGTCGCTGCGCACCCGGGCCGAGCGCGACGGCGACGACTACGTCATCACCGGCCACAAGGTGTGGACCAGCTACTCGGACGTCGCCGACTGGTGCCTGGTGCTGGCCCGCACCGATCCCGACGTCCCCAGGCACGAGGGCATCTCCGCCTTCCGGGTGTCGATGCGCCAGCCCGGCGTCGAGCAACGGCCGCTCGAGATGATCAACGGCATCACGTCCGAGTTCGGCGAGGTGCTCTTCGACGGCGCCCGGGCGCCGGCCGCCGACATGATCGGCGACCCGGGCGAGGGCTGGAAGCTCGCGATGACCGTGGTGAGCCACGAACGCGAGCCCGGCGAGCTGGGCTACGTCGCCCGGTACAAGAAGCTGGTGGACGAGCTCGCCGGCCTGGTGCGCGCCGAGCCCGACCGGTACGGACCCGAGCAGGTCCGCGACCTGGGCTGGGCCATCGTCGAGGCCGAGATGCTGCGGCTGCACGTGTGCCGGCGGCTGTCCGACCGCCTCGACGGGATCACGCACGGGCCCGAGGGCTCGATCGACAAGCTGCTCATGACCCAGGTCGAGCACGCCGTCGGCCACGCCGCCCTCGCGGTCGGCGGCACCGCCCACGGCGGCGGCGACGGCACGTGGCTGCGCGTGTACCTCTACAGCCGGGCGCAGAGCGTCATGGGCGGCACGTCGCAGATCCAGCGCAACCTCGTCGCGACCCGCATCCTGGGGCTGCCCCCATCATGAACGACATGACGTACGACCTTCCCGACGTGCTGCAGGTCGAAGCCGACGGACCCCTCCGGGTCGTCCGCCTGAACCGGCCCGAGCAGCTCAACGCCACCAACCACGAGCTCCACTCGGGCCTCGCCGCATTGTTCCCCCAGCTCGACGCCGACCCGGACGCCCGGGTGGCCGTGATCACCGGCAACGGACGGGCGTTCTCGGCCGGCGGCGACTTCGGCTACATCGACGAGCTCGCGACCGACGCCGCCCTGCGACGCGAGAGCCTGGCCCACGGCCGGCAGATCGTGACCGGCATGGTGGCGTGCCGGGTGCCGATCGTGGCCGCGGTCAACGGGCCCGCGGTCGGCCTCGGCTGCAGCATCGTGGCGCTGTCCGACATCGTGTACATGGCCGAGAGCGCCCACCTCGCCGACCCGCACGTGATGGTCGGCCTGGTCGCGGCCGACGGTGGGCCGGTCACCTGGCCGCTGCTCACCAGCCTGCAGCTGGCCAAGGAGTACGCGCTGACCGGCGACAGGATCCCGGCGCAACGGGCGGCACAGATCGGGCTGGTCAACCACGTGTGCGCGGACGGCGACGTCCTGGACCAGGCCCTGGCCTGCGCCCGGCGCATCGCCGAGCTGCCCCGGCGCGCCGCCGAGGACACCAAGCGCATCCTCAACATGCACCTCGAGCGGGCCGTGCTGGCCACCCTCGACTTCGCGCTGACCGCGGAGGACCGGTCGTTCACGTCGCCCGAGCTGCGGGCCAACCTCGACCGGCTGCTGGCGCGCGACAGCTGAGACCAGGAGGACGCCGGCGCCGTGGACTTCCAACTGGACGACGAGCAGCTGGAGCTGCAGCGCGTCGTGCGGGACATCGTGGAGCGAGAGTGCCCGCCCGCGCTCGTGCGGTCGGTCGTGGCCGGCGGCGACGACGGCAGCGGGCTGTGGAAGACGTTCGTCGAGCTCGACTGGCCGAGCCTGACGGTGCCCGCCGGCGACGGCGGCATGGGAATGACGGCCGTCGAGCTGGTCATCACCCTCGAGGAGCTGGGCCGGGTGGCGGACCCGACGCCGTTTCTCGCCACGACGAGCCAGTACGTGC
>DASTFE010000209.1:0-2945 GCA_035708905.1 Acidimicrobiales bacterium
AGCTGATCGACCGCGCCGCCATCGGCCACCTCGGCGACGAGCTGAGAGGCCGGTCCGGCGGGTTGCTGGTGGTGCAGACAGGTCCCGGCGAGGCGCTTGTGCCCGCGTACCAGTCCCTCGTCGACATGTGCCGCGCCCACCAGGTAGCGGTCGAGGCCCGCTGCCATCCGTGCGACGCCGAGCGCGACGGCACGGTCGTGCCGGCCGGCCCGGCCGACTCGCTGGTCGAGGCCACGGCGTCGTGGCTGGCCGCCCAGCTGCTGCCATCCGAGCCGTGACCACCGCCCCGACCGCCGCCGCGCCGGGCGGTGGTCAGTAGCCGGCCAGGGTGCCGTAGCGGCGGCCGACATCGACCGAGCGGCCGTACAGCCACAGCGAGATCGGGTACAGGAGCACGCAGAAGCCGGCGAGAGCCAGCACAGACGTCGCCGTGCTGGGGCCCGTGAGCTGGTCGCCGCCGGGCAGCAGCGTGCGTCGGACGCCCTGGATGGCGTAGGTGGGCGGCATCAGGTACGAGAAGACCCGCACCGGCGCCGGCAGGCTGGACACCGGGAACATGAGACCCGACAGCAGCACCACGGCCATGCCGTAGATCGTCACGAACGGGTTGCCGCGCTTGCTGATCAGCTTGACCGCCGCGGCGACGATGCCCAGCGCGTGGCTGGCGCCGATCCCGAGCGTGAGGATCAGCAGGGCGGGGACCACGCCGGTCAGCGCGATGTCGAGGCCGATGATCAGACCGAGGCCCACCATCACCGCCGCGGTGATGGCCGAGGTCAGGATCGACCACGAGGCCAGGCCGAAGGGGATCAGCTTCCAGCGGATGGGCTCGACCAGCAGCGACTCGAGCCGGCCCTGGGTGACGGTGGCCTCGAGCGTCGACGAGAACGCCCCGAGGCCCGAGTCGAGCATGCGGATCACCACCGCGCCGATGACCACGAACGAGTAGTAGTCGCCGGCCACGTTCGACCCGGAGTCCACCAGCAGCGACAGGAAGTAGTAGACGATCACCGTGAAGATCGGCTGAAGCTGCTTCAGCACGAAGTTGAGCGGGTACGCCAGCTCTTCCGTGTAGCCCAGCCACGTGAACGCGGCGTTGATCTGCCAGGCGCGGCGGGCGCGGGCGATCACCCCCCGGCGGCGGGCGGCGGGAAGCGTCGCGGTGACGGCGCTCACGACTCGCTCCCGTTGGGCGACGCCGGCGAGGTGGCGCGCGACGCGGCCGGTGACGCCGCCGGGGCGGCCGGCGGGGTGGCGCCCAACCCGGCCATCGGCGCCTCGGCCCGCATCAGCCGGGTGATCAGCTCCTGCAGGGGCATGCGGCTGCGCTCGACCGCCTCGAGCCGCGTCAGGTGGTCGCCCAGGCGGGGCAGCACCGTGCCCGGGCTGGGGTTGCCGGCCACCTGCATCTCGTTGCCCTCGACCGTGACCTCGAGATCGGCATCGCCGGCGAGCACCGCCGCGGCCCTGGCGGCGTCGACGGCGCCGGCGAAGCGCAGCCGCAGGATCGGCTGCTCGAGCACCTCGCGCAGCGAGTCCATCGAGCCGGTGTGCACCACCTCGCCGTGGTTGATGAAGATCACGTTGTCCTCCAGGGCGTCGATCTCCTCGAGGCGGTGCGAGCTGAGCAGCACGGCGATGTTGCCCTCGGCGGCCAGGCGCTGCACGAGCTGCAGCAGGTCGTGGGCGCCGATGGGGTCGATCGTGCCCGTCGGCTCGTCGAGGATGAGGATGTCGGGGTGGTGCAGCAGCGCCCGGGCGAGCTGCAGCCGGGCCCGCATGCCGCTGGAGAGCGCGTGGCCCGTGCGGTCGCGCACGTGCGCCAGCCCCACGATCTCGAGCACCTCGTCGATGCGGTCGGCGAGGTGGTGCCGGGTCATGCCCTGCAGCCGGCCGTGGAACGCCAGGTTCTGCCAGCACGTGTGGCGCAGGTTGAGGCTGCGGTCCTCGGCGGGCATGAAGCCGATGTGGCGCCGGGCGGTGCGGGCGTCGCCCACCACGTCGATGCCCGCCACGGTCACCCGGCCGGAGGTGGGCGTGATGAGGCCGGTCAGCACCCGGAACAGCGTCGACTTGCCGGCCCCGTTGGGACCCACCACCGCGAAGAGCTGGCCGGGCCACACCCGCAGCGACAGGTCGTGGACGGCCCGCACCGGCTCGGTGATCGACGACTTGAGCATCACCCGCATCCAGCGGGGCGACGGCTCGTAGATCTTGGTCAGGTGGTCGACCTCGACGAGGGGGGCGTCGGAGCGCTGGTCAGGCATCGGTGGCCTCCAGGCGGAACAGCGACGGGCCGACCTCGCCGGCCCGCACGCCGGCGAGCCGCGGGTCGACGTCGCCGAGGCGCGCCAGGAACCGCTCGACCTCGTCGAGCGGCGTGGGCGGGAACTTCTGGCCGGCCAGGGTGGGGCTGGCCTTGGGCATCTGCGGCGCGTCCGTGCGGCGCCGTCGGGCCAGCCAGCCCCGGGCCCGTCCCGGCAGCGTGCGCAAGCGGTCGGCGCGCCGGTGGCCGAGCCGCCCGTCGCGGTCGTCGCGCACGGGCAGGGTGTCGAACAGCGCCACCATGCGCTCGGCGGCCAGCGGCCCGCGCAGGGCGGCGAGGTGGTGCTCGACGGTCGCCCGGGCGCTCTCGGGCACCATGGGCCGGCCGGCCAGCGCGCCGTGCACGGCCTCGATCAGCGCCTCGTCGGTGTCGACGACCCGGCTGACCTGGTTGGGCAGCATGGGGAAGTCGGACTCGTCGAGCGGCGCGTAGGCGATGGCCGGCACGCCGGCGACCGCGGCCTCGACGCCGGTGGTGCAGTTGCTGTGCACGACGCCGTCGGAGGCGAGCAGCCACGGGGTGAGCGGGCCGTCGTAGCGCACCACGAGCCGCGGCTCGCTCGCCGCCAGCTCGGACCAGAACGCGTGGTCCTCGGAGGGGTGCGGGCGCACGACCAGCG
>DASTFE010000210.1:0-11984 GCA_035708905.1 Acidimicrobiales bacterium
GCTTGGTCGAACAGGGGTGAGCCCAGGTCGTTCATCGTCTTGATCTCGACCATGCGGTTGATGAGCGGCGCCGGCCCCCGCAGCCACCCGACCCGCAGCCCGCCCCACGCCGCCTTGCTGAACGACCCGGCGCTCAGCACCGGGGCCCCGGGCGGGGCGTAGGCGGCGATCGGGGGCAGGCGCTCGTCGTCGAGCGGGGCGTTCTCGAGCGCGTTGTCCTCGATGAGCGGGACCCGGTGCTCGGCCACCAGCTCGGCGAGGTCGCGGCGGCGGTTGGCGGCGAGGAGGGCGCCGGTGGGGTTGTGGAAGGTCGGCATCAGGTAGATGGCCACGGGGGCGCCCTCGGCCAGCACGCGAGCCACGCCGCGGACGTCGACGCCGTCGTCGTCGACGGGCACCACGGTGATGCGGGCGCCGCGGGTGCGCATGACGTCGATGGTGCCGCTGAAGCTGGGCGACTCGACCACGACCTCGTCGCCCCGCCCGACGAGCGCCTGCGCCGCCAGGTTCACGGCCTGCTGCGCACCGGTGGTGACGAGCACCTCGTCGGGCCGGGTCGGGGTGCCGAGGTCGGTGAGCCGGTCGGCCAGCGCCTGCCGCAGCGCCGGCAGGCCCGCCGGGAGGTAGCCGTGGTGGGACAGCAGCTTGTCGCCGTCCTCGCTCATCACCTCGCCCGCCGCCACGGCGACGCGTGGGTGGGCGGGGAAGGTGGCGGCGGCCAGCGAGATGACGTCGTCCTTGACGTCGATCAGCGTGCGGTAGATGGGGCTGACCACGAACGGCTCGATCGCCGGCGGGCGCGTACCGGGGGCGGGGGGCCGCACCCGGGTGCCGCTGCCCTGCCGGCTCTCGAGCACGCCCTCTGACCGCAAGGTGTCGTAGGCGGCCACCACGGTGCTGCGGCTGACGGCCAGCCGCACGGCGAGGTCGCGCTCGGACGGCAGCCGCTCACCGGCGGGCAGCCGCCCCTCGTCGACCGCGGCGCGCAGGGTGTCGCTGAGCTTGCGGTGCAGAGGCCCCGGCCCATCGGACCAGGCGCCGAGGAGGGGCTCCAGCGGTCGGCTCATACCAATGCTCCCGGAAATGGCTCTGTAATGGTCCGATGATTGGCGGCACGATACCGGTCCAATTGCCGACAGTCCATGGGCAATGCCGCCAAAGTGGTATGAGAAATGGACCGTACGAGGGAGCGCTCGACATGTTTGCAGTCCATTGCCACGTCCACGGGTCGGACGTGCTGCTCGACTGGTCTCAGGTCGAGGCCCTGCGCCACACGGCCGACGGGCCGGCGATCGACTGGCGCTGCTGGTGCGGCGCCCGGGGCAGCCTGCTGGCCGGGCGCCGGTCGGTGCCGCGCCCCGACGTGCCCGAGGTGATCGACCTGACCGGCCGGGACGAGAGCGCCCCGCTCGGCGCGTGAGCCGGGTCAGCCCCGCCGCTCGCCGAAGAACCAGGTGAGCACCTGGGCCGCCTCGTCGCTGCGCACGCCCGCCACCACCTCGACCTCGTGGTTGAGCCGGGGATCGACGCAGAGGTTGTAGAGCGAGCCGCAGGCGCCGGCCTTGGGGTCGGCCGCACCGAAGACCACCTGGTCGACCCGGGCGGCCACCACGGCCCCCGCGCACATGGGACAGGGCTCGAGCGTGACCACCAGCGTGGTGCCGTCGAGCCGCCAGCTGCCGACCACCTCGGCAGCGTCGCGCAGAGCCAGGATCTCGGCGTGCGCGGTGGGGTCGCCGGTGCGCTCGCGCTCGTTGTGGCGCTGCGCGATGACCTCGCCGTCGCGCAGCACGACGGCGCCGACGGGCACGTCGCCGTGCTCGATGGCGGCGGCGGCTTCGTCGAGGGCGAGGCCCATGGCGGCGTAGAGGTCCACGACCCCTGACGCTACTGCGCCGCGGGGACGCCCGAGACCGCCGCGCGCCGGTCCGCGGCGGCGGGCCGAGGCGGCTGGCGCGGCGGCGCCTGCGACGCTGGCGAGCAGGCCCGGCAGGGCCCGACGCCGGGTCCGACGTGCCCTGACACGCTCCGAGACAGCCTGCGGGAGAGCCAACGGCCAGCGCCCGATCCGGCCCGGTTGGCACCACGGGCCGCCACCGCCGTACGGTCGGCGGGCTGGCACCGGTCCGTCGTCCCGGGCCATCGACCGCTCCGATGCAGACCGCGACCGAGTCCTTCACCCACCGTGGCCGCCGCCTGGTGTACGACGTCTACGGCGAGGGCGACCGCGTGCTCGTGTACATGCACGGGCTGCTGCTCGACTCCGACGTCAACCGGGGCATCGCCGAGGCGGTGGCCGCGCAGGGCCACCGGGTGATCCTGCTCGACCTGCTCGGGCACGGCCGCAGCGACAAGCCGACGCACGCCACCGAATACCGCATCGACGCCTACGCCGACCAGGTGTTCGCCCTGCTCGACGAGATCGGCGCCCGCCAGGCCGTGCTCGGCGGCATGTCGCTCGGCGCGAACGTCAGCCTGTTCGCCGCCAGCCGGCGGCCCGAGAGGGTGCGCGGCCTGGTGCTCGAGATGCCGGTGCTCGAGTGGGCCGTGCCCTCGGCGGCCATGCTCTTCACCCCGTTGCTGCTGCTCGTGCACTACGGCCGTGGCCTCGCCCGCCTCATCGGCTCGGCGGTGCGCCGCCTGCCGAGTTCGCCGTTCGACCCCGTCAACAGCCTGCTGCACGCGGCGAGCACGCCCCCCGAGGTGATGGCCGCCATCCTCCACGGCGTGCTCGTCGGGCCGGTGGCGCCCACCCTGGACGAGCGGGCGCGCATCGACGTCCCGGCGCTGGTGCTCGCCCACCGCCACGACGTGATCCACCCGTTCAGCGACGCGCAGCGGCTGGCCGCGCAGATGCCCGACGCCACGCTCGTGCCCGCCCGCTCGCCGATCGAGCTGCGCCTGCGGCCCGACCGGCTCACCGACGTGATCGTCGAGTTCAACGCCCGAGTGTGGGGCGACGAGCGGCCACCGGCCACGCTCACCGCCGTCCCGGGACGCTGAGGGCTGGGCGCCGATGAGCTTCGAGCTCCTGCGCCCCGAGGACGCCACGCTGCTGCGCGCCCAGGACCCGCGGGCTCCGCTGCAGATCGGCGCGCTGGCCCTGTTCGACGCGGGGCCCCTGCGGGCCGAGGACGGGTCGCTGCGGATCGCCGACCTGCGGGCCCACATCGCAGCGCGGCTGGCAGGCGCCCCGCGCTTCCGCCAGCGGCTCGTGGAGCCGGCGCTCGGCCTGGGTCCGGCGGTCTGGGTGGACGATGCCGCCGTCGACGTCGCCCACCACGTGCGCGTCACGGACGTGCCCCGACCGGGCGACCGGGCGGCACTCCGCGACCTCGTCGCCCGCCTCGTCGAGCAACCCCTCGACCCGGCGCGCCCCCTGTGGGAGATCTGGGTGGTCGAGGGCGTCGAGGGCGACCGCGTGGCCGTGATCCCCAAGGTGAGCCACGTGATGGCCGACGGCATGGCCCTGCTCGACGTCGTCCTCCGCCTGCTCGACCTGTCGCCGGACATGAGGCCGGCGACCGAGGGCTCCGAGGTGCCGTCCGACGCCCTGGGGACCGAGACCCCACCGGTGGGTCCCGCCCTCCCGCTCCGCCTGTCGCTCCTCGCCCGGGCGACCGTCGCCCGCAGCCGCCGGCAGGTGGCGACCGGGCTGGGCGCCCTCGGGCAGCTCCGGCATCCCGGGCGGGTGGTGGCCACCGGAGCGGGGCTGGCGCGTGCCGCGGCCCGCGCCCGGCCGGCCCCGGCGTCGCGCATCAACCGGCCCGTCGGTCGGCGCCGAGACATGACCTGGTCCCGTCAGCCCATGGCGGCGCTCCAGGAGGTCAAGCGCTCGCAGGGCGTCTCGCTCAACGACGTGGTGCTGGCCGCCGTGGCCGGAGCGGCGAGCAGCGTGCTCGGCGCGCCGGGGCCGGCCGAGCGACCGCCCCGGCCCCGGGTGCTGGTCCCGGTGTCGACCCACGGGCCGAGCCCCCGCGCCGAGATCGAGAACCGCTTCTCGCTGCTGCTCGCCGACCTGCCGGTCGGGGTCGACGACCCGCTCGAGCGGCTGCGCCTCGTCCACGCCGAGATGGCGCGGCGCAAGCGGTCGGCCGAGACATCGCTCGGCGCGGTCCTGCTGGCGGCGAGCGACCTGGTGCCCGGGTGGCTGATCCGCCTGATCGCCCCGACGGTCCTGGGACGCCAGCCCGTCGTCAACCTGGTCGTCACCAACCTGCCGGGAACCGACCAGCCGCTCTACCTGCTCGGGGCGAAGCTGCGAGAGGCCTTCCCGTTCGTCACCGTGATCGGGAACATCTCGCTGATCGTCGGGGTGGTCTCCTACGGCGACTCGCTCGGTGTGGGCATCACCGTCGACCCCGACGTCGTCGACGACGTCGACGCGTTCGCCGGGGCGCTCGACCGGGCCTTCGGCGAGCTCGTCGCCGCTGCGGGTGCGGCCGGAGCGGGCGGTCAGGCCAGGTTGGACGACCGCGGGTAGGCGTCGACGGGATCGGTCAGGACGTTGACCAGGTAGGGCACGCCCGCGGCCAGGGCCCGGTCGAGCGCCGGCCCCACGTCCTCGGGATCGGACACCGTCTCGCCCGCCCCTCCCAGGGCGGCCACCACCTGGTCGTAGCGGCACCCGGGCTGCAGGTCGGCGGCCACGTCGTAGCCGTAGAGCATCCGCATCGGGTGCTTCTCGAGGCCCCAGATGCCGTTGTTGCCCACGACCATGACCACCGGCAGCCCGTGGCGCACGAGCGTGTCGACGTCCATCAGCGAGAAGCCGGCGGCGCCGTCGCCCAGCAGCGCGACGACCTGGCGGTCGGGGTGGGCGACCCGGGCGGCCATGGCGTAACCCATCCCGGTGCCGAGGCACCCGTAGGGCCCGCTGTCCAGCCAGCAGCCGGGCTCGTGCACCGGGACGTGCCGTCCGGCGTACGAGACGAAGTCGCCCCCGTCGCACACCACGACGGCGTCGCGGTCGAGGCGGGCGGCCAGCTCGCCGTAGACGCGGGTGGGCAGCACGGGCGTGGCCGCCGCGGCCAGCAGGTCGCGGTCGGCGTCGGCGGCCGCCGCCTCCAGCCCGGCCACCCGGGTGACCCACGGCGCGTGGTCGGCGCGCGGCCCGGTGTGGGCGGCCAGCCCGGCCAGGACCGTGCGCAGGTCGCCCGCCACGGTGAGGGCGTCGACGTGCCCGGCGGCCCCGTCCGCACTGTCGACGACGTGCACCACGGTGGCGTCACCGAACGAGCCGAACGAGAGCCGGAAGTCGAGCGCCGTGCCCACGACCACGACCAGGTCGGCCTCGGTCTTGAGCAGCGCCCGGGTGCGGCTGGCGGCCAGCGGGTGGTCGGCCGGCAGGCAGCCGCGGCCCTGGCCGTTGACGAAGGTCGGCACCCGCAGGTGCTCGACGGCCGCCACCAGCTCGCGCTCGGCGCACGCCCACCACACGTCGCCGCCGGCGATGAGCATGGGGCGCTCGGCCGTCGCAACCATCGCCGCCACCTGCGCCACCAGGTCGGGGTCGGGCTCGGCGGCGACGGGCACCGTGGCGCCGGGGACCTCGGCGCTGCCCTGGGCGAACACGACGTCCAACGGGAAGTCGACGAACACCGGCCCCCGGTGCGGCGTGAGCGCGGTCACGGCCGCGTCGTGGACCACGGCCGGGATCTCCTCGACCGACGTGACCGTGCGGGCGAGCTTGGTGACCGACGCGACCAGCGGCACGTGGTCGAGCTCCTGCAACGAGCCGGCGCCCCAGCGTCCCTGCGGCGCCCGCCCGCCGAGCACCACCACGGGTGAGCCGTTGAAGCGGGCCTGGACGATCGCCGACATGCCGTTGGTGACGCCGGGCCCGGCCGTGAGCACCGCCAGGCCGGGCCGCCGGGTCAGCCGGGCCAGGCCCTCCGCGGCGAAGGTGGCCGTCTGCTCGTGGCGGACGTCGACGATGCGGGTGGGCGGGTCGCGCTTGACCGCGGCGTCGTAGAACGGGAAGACGTGCCCGCCCGACAGCGTGAACAACGTGTCGACGCCGAACGGGCGGAGGGCCGCGAGCGCCAGCTCGCCGCCGTGGTCGCGGACCTCGGTGCCGGGTTCTCGTCCCATGGCCCGAGAGTGTGTCAGCCGCTCGAACCGTCGGCACCGCCCGCGTGGGCGACCGCCTCGGGGGCGACGCGGGGCTCGGCGGGCGGGTCGGCCGACGCCCCGGGCGGGAACCGGGTCAGCCGGCGGTTGCCGTCGGCCCACATCAGCAGCGGCGGCAGCACCGCCAGCGCGCACACGAGGGCCACCACGACGTTGAGGGCGACGAGGATGCCGAAGTCGCGCAGCAGCGGGTAGGACGACAGCCCCAGCACCGCGAACCCGCCCACCACCGTCAGGCCCGACGCCACGAACGCCCGGCCGATCCTCACCGCCCCCAGGTCGACGGCGGCGGCCGGGTCGAGGCCGCGGCGCCGCTCCTCGACGTAGCGGGCCAGGATCAGCACCGAGAACTCGGTGCACGTGGCGATCACGAGGGGGCCGGTCACGCTGGTGAGCGGGCTCAGCTCCCGGCCGCTGGCCATGGTCACCAGGGCCGACAACCCGACGGCGATGGTGACCGGCACCAGGGGCAGCACCGTCATCGTCACGCTGCGGAACCACAGCAGCAGGCACAGCCCCACGGCGCCGAGGGCCAGCCAGGTCATCGCCACCCGGTTCGCCTCGAGCAGCTCGACGAACTCGGCGCCGATGGCCGCCAGCCCGGTCGGCACCCCGGTCACTCCTGCGGGCGGCGTCAGCTCGGCCACGGCGCTGGACACCCCGGCAGGCGGATCGAGGTCGGCGCGCATCTCGTCCAGCAGCGCCCGGCGCTCCTGCAGCGTGATGTTGCGGATGGGGAAGACGATGGCGGCCCGGCGGCGGTCGGCGCTGACGAACGAGCGCACGAAGTCGGCCGGGGCGACGTCGTAGGTGGGCGGGTCGTCGAGGGCACCGCCCAGCATGACCAGCGCCTCGTCCTGACCGGGCGGTGCACCGGTCACCTCGGCGACGACCGCCGCCACGCTCGCGCCCCGCACCAGCACGTCGGGATGGCGCTCGATCTGCGCGTCGGCGAAGCGCTGCGTCCACTGCAGCACCTCGGTGGCGGTCACGTCGGGCGCCTCGACCAGCACGACGAGCTCGCTCGAGAAAGCGGTGACCTCACGGAGGCGGCGGAGCTCCTCGACGGTCTCGCTGTCCTGCGCCACCCAGCGCTCGGGGTCGGTCTGGATCACGAACCGGCCCTCGACGGCCAGCCCCGCCACCACGATCACGGCGCCGACCGCCACGACGGGCACGAGGCGGCGCTGCAGGGCGAAGCACAGCCACCGGACGCCCCGCTCGAGCACCCCACCGCCCGGCAGCGTCGCCCCGCCCGGCCGGCCCCGCCGCTCGCGGAGGACGAGGATGGCCAGCGGCACCAGGGTGGCGGCCACCAGCAGCGCGGCGATGCCGAGCGCCAGCATGATCCCGAACTGGCGGATCTGGGGCACGTCGGAGATCTGCAGCGACAGGAACCCGGCCACCGCGGCCAGCATGGCGACGACCAGCGCCGGGCCGAGCCGGGCGAGCACCCGCTGCACCGCGCCGTCGGGCGAGCCGGTCAGGACCAGCTCCTCCTCGAACCGGTTGTGCACCTGGATCGAGAAGTCGACGCCGAGCCCGATCAGGATCGGCAACCCCGAGATGGTGATCAGGGTCAGGGGCACGCCGACGTAGCCCATGAGCCCGAAGCCCCACACGGCGCCGATCACGACGATCGCCATCGACAGCAGGCGCCACCGCACCCGGAACACGGCGAAGAGCACGACCACCATGACCAGGGCCGCCAGCAGCCCGAGGGTCACCATCCCCGACTGCAGGTAGTCGTTGATGTCACGGATCAGCTCGGGCGATCCCGTGGCGAACACCTCGAAGCCGTCGAGGTCGACGTCGGCGACCGCCGCCTCGAACGCGGCGACGGCCTCGTTGGCCTCGTCGAGCGGCAGGTTGCCGGGCAGCCGGGCGACCAGCAGGGCGTGCGCAGTGTCCGGGAACGCGTCGCGCAGGGCGGGCCGGGTCGTGGTGCCCGTCTCGTCGTCGTACAGCAGGAAGGCGACCATCGCCGGGTTGTCGAGGCTGGCCGGGTCGTCGAGCCCCAGCGCCGCGCCCGCCTCCAGGGCCGCCGCCGCCCGGGGCGCGCTGCCGGCCATCCGGGCGTCGACGAGGGCCAGGGTCTCGGCGGCGTCAGCCGGGCTCGCCTCGCGCTCGATCCGGGCCCGGGCCGCGGCGATCATCTCGTCGCCGATCGCGAACTGGCGCAACCCGAGGTCGAGCCCGGTCACCGGGCCGATCACCGAGTGGAACCGGCCCGAGGCCCGCAGCGCCTCCTCGAGCCGCCGGAGCTCGTCGCGGTTGCCGCTCGTGAACAGGTCGTCGATGCGCCGGCCGTCGTCGGCGCCGAACACGGCGATCATGGCCTCGCCGCCGAAGTCGCGCTGGAACTCCGCGTTCTGCACCGAGATCGGGTGGTCCTCGCCGATCAGGCCCTCCTGGCTGGTCTCGAAGCCGAGGCGGGGCAGGCCCAAGGCGAGGGCGACCGACACGACCACGGCCGTGCCGAGCACCGCCCAGGGCCGACGGGCGATCCACGAGGCGACGGTGGCGTGCGGCGGTTCCACGGTCGTCCTCCCCTCGTCAGTGCGCCAGGCCGAAGCGGCTGAGCAGCGGGTGGGGTCGCTCGGCGCCCAGCGCGTCGAGCCCGGCCTGGAGCACCCGGATCGTCTCGTCGTAGCGGGCCTGCACCCGCTCGGGGTCGTCGGCCGCGCCAGGCCCGTCCGCCGACCAGTCGAGGCTGGGCAGGAAGTCGACGGTCACCTTGGTCGGCAGCGGCAGCGGGGGCAGCACCACGGGCGCCACGCCGAAGGGGATGCCGGCCAGGAACGGCATGACGTGGACGTGCACCCGGTGCAGCCCCAGCGCCCGGGCGATGTGCTCGCCCCGCGTCAGCACGACGATGCTGTGGTGGGCGCCGTGGGCGGCGACGGGCACGACGGGCACCCCGGTGCGCAGGGCCAGCCGGACGAAGCCCTTGCGTCCGTGGAGGTCGACCCTGTTGCGGTGGCTCCACGGCCGGCACGCCTCCCAGTCGCCCCCCGGGTAGACCAGCAGGGCGCCGCCGGCGTCCAGGGCGTGCTCGGCCGCCGGGCCGCTGGCCGGCAGGGCACCGAAGCGCCGGAGCACCGACTCGACGCCGGGCACCGTGAAGAGCAGGTCGTAGCCGAGGCCGTACACCGGGGTGTCGATCCCGCGGCGGCGCACGACCGCCACGGCGGTGGCCCACATGTCCGGCATGTAGAACAGGCCCGAGTGGTTCCCGACCACGAGCACGGGGCCCTGCTGCGGCACCCGCTCGGCGTGGCGCACCTCGGGGGCGAAGTACCGCAGCGCGGCCTCGACCGTAGGGAGCTGGCGGCGGATGAAGTCGGGGTCCCGCCCGGAGGACCAACGTGCGTGCGCCACGGCGGCCCGGCGCTCGAGCGAGGCCAGCGGTGCCCGGATGGTTCCCGTCGCTGCTTCGGTGATCCGGTTCACCTGGCCCACCTCCCGCCTCATGGTCGTGGCGCACGTTGTGTCCAGACCAGGGCCGAGGGTCCCGAACTGGCGGTGCCCAGCAGCAGATGACCGGGCCGGCGGGGTGGCGGGACTTCGCACCGAGCGGGCACTATGGGCGGTCGCATGGCCACTGCGCGGGAGGGCCCCCCCAATGTTGGACACGAAGGTGCAGAAGGCGACGGGAGACGACGTACGCCAGGTGGCGCGGACGCTGGCCCGGGCGCTCCGCGACGATCCTGCCATCGGGTGGGCCTACCCCGAGCCGGCGCGGCGCGAGCGGCTGCTGCCCGGCTACTTCGAGCTGCTGGTCCGGCGCATCTACCTGCCGCTCGACGAGGTGTACCTGACCGGCGACGGCATGGCGGCCGCGCTGTGGGCCCCGCCGGGGAGGTGGCGGGTGCCGGCGATGGCCGCTTCCCAGTCCCGGTCGGCGCAGATGGCCAGCCTGGTGGAGGCCAGGCACGCGCAGCACGACGAGCCCCACTACTACCTGCCGTACATCGGTACCGACCCCGACCACCAGCGCCGGGGGTACGGCACGATGCTGCTCCGCCACGTTCTCGACCGGTGCGACGCGCAGGGCGTCGCCGCCTACCTCGAGTCGACCAGCCTGGAGAACCGCGTCCTGTACGCCCGGCTGGGGTTCGAAATCGTCGAGGAGCTGCACTGGCCCGACGGAGGACCGCCGTTCTGGCCGATGTGGCGCGAGCCGCGCTGATCCGGCGGTCGGGGGTCGAGCGCGAGGTCGAGGAGCCGGCCGCGCTCGTCGCGCGCCTCAGCCGCTCCGGCGGAGGAAGTCGGCGATGACCGGGGCGACCACCTCGGCGGGCGCGCCGTGGTCGTGGCCCTCCAGCACGGTGTGGGTCGAGTCGGGCAGCAGCTCGGCCAGGCGGGCGGCCGTGTCCCGGAAGAAGTCGGGGCTCGCCCCGCCGGCGATCACGAGCGTCGGGACCTTCACGGCCTCGACCAGCTCCTCGGGGATCGTGCCGCCCCGGGTGGCGTCGCCCATGATCTCGAAGTCGTGCACCATCGTCGGGGCGACCGACTGCATCTCGGGGTCCCCGCTCATCGGCTCGACCATCTCCGGCGGCATGCCCGCGGACTCGAAGAACAGGGCGATGGCGTCGGCGCGGCGATCCTCGTCCAGCGCCACCCGGACGTTCTCCGCCAGCTCCCGGGCGCTGCGCTTGCTGTCGTCGTCGTCGGCGCCGTACGGCGGCTCGTGCAGCACCAGCCGGGTGATGGGCAGCCCGCTCGCCGCCGCGTGCAGGGCGAGCCCGGCGCCCGAGGAGTGGCCGTACACGGACGCGGTGCCGCCGGCCTCGGCGATCAGGGCGGCGATGTCCTCGACCTCGCGCTCGACGGCGTAGGGCGGCGTGTGGCCGCTCTCGCCCCGCCCGCGGCGGTCGTAGTTGTAGACGGTGTGGTGCTCCGCCAGACGCTCGGCCAGCGCCTGCGTGGTCCGCCGGTCGCAGAACATCCCGCTCACCACGACGACGGGTGGGCCGTCACCCAGCCGGTCGTAGGCGATCCGGGTCCCGTCCGTCGAGGTCACGTAGCTCGTCATGTGCTCCTCCCTCCGGTGTGGAGACGAGCCGCTCGACGAGAAGTCATCGGTGTGGGTGGCGTCGACGTGCGCGGCACCCGGGCCTGCATCACGCTCCCCGGGCCGTTCGTGCCGACGTCTACGTTGGGGAGCCGGGTCACGATCGGGGGCCCGAGTCAGGTGTGGCGGACGCGAGAAGGGATCCACATGGCCGAGGTTCTGCTGTTCCACCACGCGCACGGTCGCACGCCGGGCGTCGTCGCGTTCGCCGACGAGCTGCGGACGGCCGGTCACACGGTCCACGTCCCGGACCTGTACGACGGGCGGACGTTCGACGACCTCGAGGCCGGCGTGGGCTACGCCCAACAGGTGGGGTTCGCCACGATCGTCGAGCGGGGGGTCGCCGCCGCCGAGGGGCTGCCGGCGGGACTGGTCTTCGCGGGGTTCTCGCTCGGGGTGATGCCCGCTCAGCGATTGGCCCAGACCCGGCCCGGTGCCACCGGCGCGCTGCTGATCAGCGCGTGCGTCCCGGTCGCCGAGTTCGGTGCCCCCTGGCCGCAGGGGGTGCCCGTCCAGGTCCACGGCATGGACGCCGACGAGTTCTTCGTCGGCGAGGGCGACCTCGACGCCGCCCGCGAGCTCGTGTCGAGCGTCGAGGACGCCGAGCTGTTCCTCTACCCCGGCGACCGCCACATCTTCGCCGACAGCAGCCTGCCGTCCCACGACGAGGCGGCAGCCCGCCTGCTCACCGAGCGGGTGATCGCCTTCCTCGACACGGTCGACTAGCCGGGGGAGCGAGTCGACTAGCCGGGGGAGCGGGTCGGATAGCCGG
>DASTFE010000211.1:0-28531 GCA_035708905.1 Acidimicrobiales bacterium
GACCTGGGCGGCTTCGGCGTGCCGACGCTGGTGTTCCCGGGCGACAGGGCGATCTTCGGCCCGATCATCCGCGAGGCGCCCGGCGATCCCGCGGCGGCGCTGCGCCTGTGGGACCTGGTGACCGGCTGGCTCGAGTTCCCCGCCCTCTACGAGATGCGCCGGCCCAAGACGGCCGCCGACTGGGCGCGGATCGGCGAGCGCTTCGCCCCCTACCTCGAGGCGCGTGACTGGCCGACCATCCAGCGAGAGGTGCTGTGACCATGACCGTCGTCGACCGCGACCGGGTGGTCGCCACGCTGGACGAGGCCTTCGACGCCGTGATCGCGGTCGCCGAGGGACTGGCGCCCGGCGAGTGGGACCTGCCGACCGCCTGCCCGGGCTGGTCGGTGAAGGACAACGTGAGCCACGTCATCGGCACCGAGGCCATGCTGCTGGGCCGGCCGCTGCCCGAGGTCGAGCTGCCCGACGACCTCGCCCACGTCCGCAACGACATCGGGCGCTTCAACGAGGTCTGGGTGGAGACCTACCGGCCCCGCCGACCCGCCGAGGTGGTGGCCGACCTGCGGTCGGTCGTGGCCGAGCGGCGGGCCGCCCTGGCGGGCATGGACCAGGCCGCCTTCGACGAGGACTCGTTCACCCCGGCCGGCCCCGACACCTACGGGCGGTTCATGCGCATCAGGGTGATGGACATCTGGTTCCACGAGCAGGACATCCGCGAGGCGGTCGGGCGTCCCGGCCACCTCGAGGGGATGGCACCGGTGGCCGTCCTCGACGAGGTCTCGGCCGCCATCGGCTACGTGGTGGGCAAGCGGGCCAAGGCGCCCGCCGGCAGCAGCGTCCGGTTCGAGCTGACCGGTCCGATGGCCCGCCGCATCGACGTCGAGGTGACCGACCGGGCCCGCGCCGTCGACGCGCTCGCCGGCGAGCCCACCGTGACGCTCACCGTGCCCGGCCACCACCTCACCCGCCTGGTGGGCGGGCGCGGGGCCGACCCCGCCCAGGTGCAGGTCAGCGGCGACACCGACCTCGGCACCGCGGTGGTCGCCAACCTCGCCTACATGATCTGACCGCGTCCCCGTCAGAGCACCGCAGATGACATGGGCGTCATGGTCAGGACGTCGTAGGCTGCCGACGCGTGGGTTTCACCGACCGCTTCAAGGAAGCTGCCGAGGCGGCCCGTGTCAGGCTGACCGAGCAGGGCGTCATCGAAGACGCCGATGCCATCCACGGCATCCCCGCGGTCGAGCCCCACCCCCACGACCTGGCGGTGGCGCGGCGGGCCCGGTCGCTGGGGGCGCCCGACCCCTACTCGCTGATCACCCACGACGAGGTGGTGGCCCTCACCGGCATCCCGGTCGGCGAGCCGTCGCTCACCTACGCCGACGACGATGTCGGGGTACGCTTCGACGCCCAGGACGGTCACCGGCGCACCTGGTCCTTCGGCGTGCACGCCGGCTACGCCGTCGACGAGGCCACGACGTTCGACCCGGCGAGCTGGTTCGCATGGATGGTCGAGCTGATCGACGACCCCGAGCCGGTCCCCGACCTCGGCGACGCGGCCGTGTACGGCCGGGGCCTGCTGTACGTGCGGGGCGAAGGGCGGGCCTTCTACGTGCTGATCGATGCCCCCGACGGGTCGCCGGCCAAGCTGTGGGCGACGGCGCTGGCCCGCCGGGTGCTCGACCGGCTGCGCTCCGGCGAGGCCGGCTAGCGGGGCGGCCTCCTACCGCATGGCTGCGCCGCCGACCGCCGCCCCCGAGGACGGGCTGGCCTTCTCCTCGGCCCAGGGGCGCTGGGTGCTCATCGCCACCGTGCTCGGGTCAGGCATCGCCTTCCTCGACGCGACGGTGGTCAACGTCGCCCTCCCGCACATCGGCGCCGACCTCGACGCCAGCGTCGGCGGGTTGCAGTGGGTGCTCAACGGCTACCTGCTCGCAGTCTCGTCGCTGATCCTGCTGGGCGGCTCGCTGGGCGACCGGTTCGGCCGCAAGCAGCTGTTCCAGCTCGGCGTCGTCGTCTTCGCCGCCGCGTCGCTGCTGTGCGCGGTCGCGCTCACCACGCCGATGCTCGTCGTCGCCCGTGTGCTGCAGGGGGTCGGCGGGGCGCTGCTGACGCCGGGCAGCCTGGCCATCCTCGAAGCCAGCTTCCGACCGGAGGACCGGCCCCGGGCCATCGGTGCCTGGTCGGGCCTCAGCGGAGTGGCCGCCGCGGTCGGCCCGTTCCTCGGCGGCTGGCTGGTCGACGCCGCATCGTGGCGGTGGATCTTCCTGATCAACCTGCCGATCTCGCTGTTCGTGGTCGTGGTGGCCGCCCGCCACGTGCCCGAGTCGTTCGATCCCGACGCGCCCCGGCAGGTGGACGGGTGGGGCGCGCTGCTCGTCGCCGGGGGCCTCGGCGGGCTGAGCTGGGGCCTGATCGCCGCCGGCGAGCAGGGCTGGGAGTCGGTCGGCGTCTGGGCCTCGCTGGTCGCGGGGGCCGCCAGCCTGGTGGCGTTCGTGGTGGTCGAGCGCCGCAGCGCCCACCCGATGCTGCCGCCGGCCATCTTCGCCTCGGCCCAGTTCGTGGCCGCCAACCTGGTGACCGCGGCGGTGTACGCCGCGCTCGGCGGCGTGTTCTTCCTGCTGGTGGTGCAGTTGCAGACGGTGCTCGGCTACTCGGCCATCGAAGCGGGAGCGGCCACCTTCCCGATCACGGTCCTGATGCTGCTCCTGTCCGAGCGGTCGGGCGCGCTCGCGGCGCGCATCGGGCCGCGGCTGCAGATGACCGTCGGACCGCTGCTCGTGGCGGTCGCGGCGCTGCTCATGACCCGCATCGACGCGGGGGCCGGCTACGTCGCCGACGTGCTGCCCGCCGTCGTGGTGATGGGCCTGGGCCTGGCCTGCGCCGTGGCGCCGCTGACCGCCACCGCGCTGTCGTCGGTGGACGACCGGCACGCGGGCGTGGCCTCGGGCGTGAACACGACCGTGGCCCGCGCCGCCCAACTCGCGGCCGTCGCCGCCCTGCCGCTGGCGGCGGGCATCACGGGCTCGTCGTACCTCGATCCCGGCGAGTTCGCCGACGGCTTCGGGGTGGCGATGGTCATCACCGCGGTCCTGGCGGCGCTCGGTGCGGTGATCGCCGCGGTCGGCATCCGCAACCCGCCGGCTCCCGAGGTGACCCTCGCCCCGGCGGCCACAGGCTGGTTCTGCGGTGCCGAAGGCACGCCGCTCGACACCTGCCCGGGGTCGTCGGCCGGCGGCGGTGCCGCGCCGGAGGCCCGCACCGCGTGACCTGGGCGGGTGCACCGAGTTCGGTGCATCCGCGGCGCGTCCCGTGGCCGAAGGATCGACACCTGCACCCTGTGGGTACCCGTTCCCCACCCCCTGTCCCTCGCGGAGGAGCACCGCCGCCATGACCGATCCGGCCCTCGGGGCCCTGGGCATCGCCACGCGCGAGCCCGTGAACCGCGGGCGGGTCCGCCGCGCCCGCCCGCCGGTCGAGGAGGTCGTCCTCCTCGACGCCTTCGGACGCCCGTCCGGCACCCAACGTAAGTCCGCCGTGCACCACGCCCGCACCCCGCTGCACCTGGCCTTCTCGTGCCACGTCGTGGCGCCGGACGGGCGCGTGCTGCTCACTCGCCGGGCCGCGACCAAGCCGACATGGCCGTCGACGTGGTCGAACGCGTGCTGCGGGCATCCGCAGCCGGGCGAGACGCTGCGCCAGGCCGTGACGCGCCGCCTCGGCGACGAGCTGGGCCTGTCGCCCCGGCGCCTCGGGCTCGCCATCCCCGATTTCGCCTACCGGGCCGCCATGGACGGGGGGACGGTCGAGCACGAGCTGTGTCCGGTGGTGGTGGCCGAGGTGGACGGCGACGCGATGCCCGACCCCAGCGAGGTCGACGGCGTCGAGTGGACCACGTGGGAGGCCCTGCGGTGCCGCGCGGACGAGCGGCCCGAGACCTTGAGCCCCTGGGCGGTGACGCAGGTGGCGCAGCTCTCGGCGCTGGCACCGTCGCCGCTGTCGTGGCTCGACGCCCACGTGGGCCCGGAAGCGGCCGCGATCGGCGAGGTCGGGCTCGACCGGCCCGTGGCGATCGGTGCGCGGCCGAGGCCGGGCGCGACGCCGGTCGGCGCCTCCGCCTCTGCGGGCGCCTCCGCCTCCTGCGACCCCGTGGCCGCCGTGCGGGATGCGGTCGACCGCATCATCGGCGAGTTCCTCGACGAGCGCGAGCGCGAGGTCGCCGGCCTGCACCCGGCGGCCACCGAGGTGAGCGGCGAGGTCCGTCGCCTCGTGGCGGCGGGGGGCAAGCGCCTACGCCCCGCCTTCGCCTACTGGGGACACCGGGCGACGGGGGCCGAGCACGACGACGGGGTGCTGGTCGCGGCCGCCGCCCTCGAGCTGCTGCACACCTTCGCCCTGATCCACGACGACGTCATGGACCGCTCGGTCCGGCGCCGGGGGCGCCCCACGGCGCACGTGGCCCTCGCCGGGCGCCACCGCCGCGACGGCCTCGACGGCGAGGATGGGTGGTTCGGGACGAGTGGCGCCGTGCTCGCCGGCGACCTGGCGTTCCTGTGGTCGGGAGAGCTGCTGGCGTCGACGCCGCTGCCGGCTGACGGCGTCGAGCGGGCCCGGCAGGTCTTCGCCCGCCTGTGCACCGAGGTGATCGGCGGCCAGTACCTCGACCTGCGGCTGACCCACGGCGCCGACGGGGCCGAGGACCTCGCCCGCCAGGTCGCGCTGCTCAAGTCGGCGCGCTACACCGTCACCCGCCCGCTGCAACTGGGCGCCGCGCTCGCCGGCCGGGGCGCCGACCCGGCGCTCGACGCCGCCCTCGGCCGCTACGGCGACGCCGTGGGCCTGGCCTTCCAGCTCCGTGACGACGTGCTGGGCCTGTTCGGCGACCCCGAGCTGACCGGCAAGAGCTGCGTCGACGACCTCCGCGAGGGCAAGCACACCCTGCTCGTGGTGCGGGCGCTGCGGCTGGCCGCCGCGGGCGACCGCCGGTTCCTGGCAGCGGCGCTGGGCGACCCCGACCTCGACGAGGCCGCGACCGCCCGCTGCCGTCGCATCGTCGCCGAGTCCGGGGCCCTGGCGTCGGTCGAGGCGCTGATCACGGCCCGCCACGACCAGGCGCTCCGCGCCGTCGCGGGCCTCGACGGCCCCGCCCGTGTCGCGCTCGAGTCGCTGGCCGGCCTCGCGACCCACCGCGACCGCTGACATGGCCCGCGACCTGCACCGGGCGAGCGGCCGGTCCGTCGTCGTCGTGGGGGCCGGCCTCGGCGGCCTGGCGGCGGCGTGCCACCTGGCGGGCGCCGGCCACGACGTCACCGTCGTCGAGGCCGCGGGCGTCCCCGGCGGCCGGGCGGGGCTCGCCGAGCGGTCGGGCTACCGGTTCGACACCGGGCCGACCGTGCTCACGATGCCGCACCTGGTCGAGCGCTGCTTCGCAGTGGCCGGCGTCGACATGGCCGACATGCTCACGCTGGTGCCGGTCGACCCGATGTACCGCGCCACCTTCGCGGACGGCAGCGAGCTGCGGGTCCGTCACGGCCGGGGGCCCATGACCGAGGAGATCCGGGCGGTGTGCGGACCGGACGAGGCGGCCGGGTTCGAGCGGTTCTGCGACTGGCTGGCCGACCTCTACCGGGTGGAGATGCCGCACTTCATCGAGCGGAACCTCGACGGCCCCCTCGACCTGGTGCGGCCCCTCGGCCCGGCGCTCGACCTCGTGCGCCTGGGCGGCTTCGGGCGGCTGTCGCGGGCGGTCGCCCGCCGGTTCCGCGACGAGCGGCTGCGCCGGATCTTCACCTTCCAGGCCATGTACGCAGGCCTGGCGCCCTACGAGGCGCTCGCCATCTACGCTGTCATCACGTACATGGACGTCGTCAACGGCGTGGTCGTTCCGGTGGGCGGGATGCACGCCCTCCCCCAGGCCCTGGCGGCCGCAGCGACGAAGGCCGGTGCCGCGTTCCGGTACGGCGCCCCCGTCGAGCGCATCCTCCTCGCCGAGGGAACCTCCGGTCCGGTGCGGGGCGTGCGCCTGGTCGGGGGCGAGGTCGTCGCCGCCGACGCGGTCGTCTGCAACCCCGACCTGCCCGTCGCCTACCGCACGCTGCTGCCGGGCCTCGACCCGCCCCGGGTGGTGCGCCGGGGCCGCTACTCGCCGTCCGCGCTCGTGTGGCACGTGGGCGCCCGCGGCGACCTGCCGCCCGGCGCCGAGCACCACAACATCCACTTCGGCGCCTCCTGGGAGAGCGCCTTCCGGGCCGTGCTGCGCGACGGGCGCCGCATGCCCGAGCCCTCCCGCCTCGTCACGGTCCCGACCGTGACCGAGCCGGCGCTCGCCCCGGCCGGGCGCCACGTCCTCTACGTGCTCGAGCCCGTGCCCAACCTCGACGGGCGCCTCGACTGGACCAGCGAACGAGGTCGTGCCCGCGACGACCTCGCCGCCGCCCTGGCCGCCCACGGGTACCCGACGGACGTCGAGGTCGAGGAGGTCGTCGACCCCCTCGACTGGGAGGCGCGGGGCATGGAGCGGGGCACGCCCTTCGCGCTGGCCCACACGTTCCGCCAGACCGGGCCGTTCCGGCCGGGCAACGTCAACCGCCGGGCCCCCGGCCTGGTCTTCACGGGGTCGGGCACCGTGCCCGGCGTCGGGATACCGATGGTGCTGGTGTCGGGCATGCTGGCGGCGCAGCGGGTGGCCGAGAGCGTGGCGCGGTGAGCGTCGTGCCGCGGCGGGGCGGTCAGGTCACGGCGGCGGGCTCCCCACCCACCCTCGACGCCTGCTACCGGCGCTGCCGCGAGCTGAACAAGCGCTACGGCACGACGTACTACTGGTCGTCGCTGGTGCTGCCCCGGCTGACGCGCCACCACGTGTGGGCGCTGTACGCCTTCTGCCGGCTCGCCGACGACATCGTCGACGACCTCGGCGACGCGCCGACCGCCGTGCGCGAGCGGGCGCTCACCGACTTCGGCGACCGGTTCTTCGCCGACCTGGCGGCGGGGCGGTCCGACGACCCCGTGCTGCGGGCCGTGGTCCACACGGTGCGGGCCTACGGCCACGACCCCGACTGCTTCCGGCGCTTCCTGGCCTCGATGGCCATGGACCTGACGGTCTCGACGTACGCCACCTGGGACGATCTGCTCGGCTACATGGACGGCTCGGCGGCCGTGATCGGCGAGATGATGCTGCCGATCCTCGAGCCCTACCGCTACGACGAGGCGCTGGTCCCCGCCCGCGACCTGGGGTTTGCCTTCCAGCTCACGAACTTCCTGCGGGACGTCGCCGAGGACCTCGACCGGGGCCGCGTCTACCTGCCCCAGGAGGACCTGGTCACGTTCGGCGCCGACCCGGGGCGGCGCACCGTCGACGACGCCTGGCGCGACCTGATGCGCTTCGAGATCGACCGGTGCCGGGCGCTGTACCGGTCGGCCCAGCGGGGCATCCCGCTGCTGCCGCCGGCCTCGGCCCGCTGCGTCGGCACCGCGCTCACCCTCTACTCCGGCATCCTCGAGCGCATCGAAGCGGCCGACTACGACGTGTTCACCCAGCGGGCCCGGGTGCCGACCTGGCGCAAGGCGACCGCCGCCGTGCGGGCCGGGGTCGGCCGGCGGGGCTGAGCGGTGGGCGGCGCCCTGCTCGTCGGCGCCGGGTTGGGCGCGGGCGCGTTGCTGCTCGCCCGCGTGCCCCGCCTGCGGCGCCCGGTGCCGCCGTCGGGGGCGGTGGCGTCGATCGTGGTGCCGGCCCGCGACGAGGCGGCGACCCTGCCGACGCTGCTCGCGTCACTGCAGGCCCTCGACCCTCCGGCCGCCGAGGTGATCGTCGTCGACGACGGATCGACCGACGGCACCGCCGGGGTGGCCGAGGCACACGGCGCCCGGGTGCTCTCCACGTTGCCGCCCGGCGACTGGCTGGGCAAGCCGTGGGCGTGCCACGTGGGGGCGCAGGCGGCCACCGGCACGCACCTGGTGTTCCTCGACGCCGACACCTGGCTGGCGCCCGATGCCCTCGGCCGCCTGCTGGCCGAGCACGGGGCCCACGGGGGACTCGTGTCGGTGCAGCCCCACCACGTGACCGCCCGTGCCCACGAGCAGATGTCCGCCTTCTTCAACCTGGCGGCGATGATGGGCACCGGCGCCTTCGCCGCCGGCCGCCGGCGGCGGCCCCGCATGGCGTTCGGGCCGTGCCTCGTCACCGCGGCCGACGACTACCGGGCGGTCGGCGGTCACGCTGCCGTGCGGGGCGCCGTGGTCGAGGACGTCCACCTGGCACGCCGCTACGCCGAGCACGGAATGCCCGTGCGCTGCCTCGCCGGCGGCGACGCGGTGCGCTTCCGCATGTACCCGGCGGGGCTCCGGCAGCTCGTGGACGGGTGGACCAAGAACGTCGCCACCGGCGCCGGGCTGTCGCCGCCGTGGGCGCTGGCGGGCACGGTCGCCTGGGTGTCGACGTACGTGGGCGTCGCCCTCGCGGCGGTGGGTGGGGCGTGGTCGTGGGCGACCGGCACCGGCCCGGCACCCCTGGGCCCGGCCCTCGCCTGGGCGGCGGCGGCCGCCGTGCTCTGGTGGCTGCTGCGGCGGGTCGGGTCGTGGCGGGTGTGGACCGCCCTGGCGTTCCCGGTGCCGCTGGCCGTGTTCGTCGCCGTGTTCGCCCGATCGGCCGCGCTGACGCTGCTCGGCCGCGACGTCACGTGGCGGTCGCGCCGCGTCCGCGTCGGCCTGCGGTCGGGGCGGTGACGTGCGCGTCGTCCACCTCACCGACGCCCAGACCGTCGTGGTCGACATCGTGGCCTGGGGCCTGATCCACGCCGGCTCCGGCTACCTCGTGCACCGCCTGCCGGTGGCGTGGCTGTCGGTGGACCGGTGGCTGTTCGCCGAGCGACGCGTCGAGCAGCGCGGCCGGCTCTACCGGAAGGGCCTGCGGATCGACCGCTGGAAGGACCGCGTGCCCGAGGCCGGCGCGCTGTTCGCCGGCGGCGTCTCCAAGCGCACGGTCACCCGGGCAGGCGACGGCGGCCTCGAGCGGTTCGTGGTCGAGACCCGGCGTGCCGAGTTGGGCCATTGGCTGGCCGCCGCCCCCGGGCCGCTGTTCGCCCTGTGGAACCCGCCGGCCGTCGTGCCGGTGATGATCGCCTACGGGCTGGTCGTGAACCTGCCGTTCATCGCCATCCAGCGCTACAACCGGATCCGGGCGTCGCGGGTGCTGCGGCGCCGGGCGGCCCGCACGTCGCCACCGCCACCGCCACCGCTGGCGCCGCCGGCGGAGCGCCCGGCGCGGGACACGCGGGCCAGCGGGTCGACCCCGCCGGCCGCAGCCCGGGACCGCAGCTCGCGGGACACCAGGGGAAGGAGCATCCCGTAGGGCTCGCCGCCGAACCGGTGGTGCACGCGGTGCGCCTCGCGGAGCCACGCCAGGTACGCCACTCGCGGCAGGCGCACGGGCAGTCGCTCGTGGATGTAGACCTCGTGCACGAACAGGTAGAGGGCCCCGTAGGCGGTGATGCCGACGCCCACCCAGAACAGCGGCGCGACGGCCGGGCCGGTGGTGGCGACCGCGAAGACCGCGACGCCCACCGCCGAGAAGCAGAGCGGGAACAGGTCGTTGCGCTCGAAGCGGCCGCCGGTCGGAACGTGGTGGCTGCGGTGCCACACCATCCCGACGCCGTGCATCAGGAAGCGGTGGGCGAGGTAGCTGACGGCCTCCATGGCGACGAAGGCGCAGGCGGCCAGCGCGAGGGCCGTCACGGGCGCGCCCGGCGGTCGTCGCCCGCCGGCCTGTCGTCGGTCGCCCGGCCCGCGTGGTCCCACGCCAGGATCACGAGCGTGAGCAGGGCGAAGGCGTAGAGGTACTCCTCGGCCAGGATGTCCCACACCGGGCGGAGGCCGCTCGTGTCGCTGTCGCGGTACACCACGATCGGTGCCGAGAGCTTCGTCAGCCAGCCGTCCACCGGGATCATGAAGCCGTAGACGACGATCATCGTCAGCCAGTAGGCGGGCTGGCGGAAGATGCCCGACCGCACCACCAGCAGCTCGAGGGCGACGACGCCCAGCGCCGCCGCGATCGACAGCGTGGGGTAGACGGGCGGCACTACCGCACCCGGGCGCCGGGCCGGCGGACACGCCCGGACAGCACGTTGCGGACCGACTCGAGCGTGAGGAGCGTGCACACGGGGATCACGACGAAGAAGATCAACTCCTCGATGGCCATCCCACCCGGGAGCGTGACCCCGACAGTGTACTCGGGGTTGAATCCCCAGGTCCCCGTGGACGTGGCCCACAGGTCCCACAGGACGAACGCGGCGAACGCCGGCGCGAGCGCGACCGCGAGCCGCCGGGGCCGGCGCCACACACGGGCGTCGAAGACGAACTCGAGCGGCAGCGTGATCAGCACGCAGAGCCCCATCAGGATCAGGTACTGGAAGCGAGCCACCACACCACCCCGTCGTCACATGCCCAGCGCCGGCGTCCGTCATGCCGGCCGGGCGATCGCCACGATGTTGTCCTCGTAGCTGCGCTCGTCGCTGTCGAACTCGCCGCCGCAGGTGATCAGCGCCACCTGGGGCTCGCCGTCCCGGGCGAACAGCTCGTCGGGCAGCTCGTCCTTGTCGTGCTGGACGACGTCGGTGACCACGAACCGCTGCGTCGTGCCGTCGGCGAATCCTACTGTCACGCCGTCGCCGGGCCGCAGGTCGACCAGACGCCGGAACACGCCGTCGACGCCGTCGTAGGCGACGTGGGCGGCCAGCACGGCCGAGCCGGCCTCGCCCGGCCGGGGGCCGAAGCGGTACCAGCCGACCTCGCTGGCCGGCGGGATCTCCATGTCGCCGTCGGGCTCGACGCCCACCGGGCGCACCGTCGCCGACGACACACCGATGCCGTCGATCGTGAGGGCGGTCGGCACCGGTGCGGCGTCCGGCGCCTCGGGCACGGCAGGCGCCGCCGGCAGTGACCGCACCTGGTCGGCCAGCGCCCCGCCCCCGTCCGCCGGTGCCGGTGCGGGGCCCGGCGCCGGCGGCGGGGCCGGGACGGCGATCTGCGGCGCCGGGTCCGCGACGTCGGTGTCGCGGCCGCCGGCACCCCGTCCCCAGCCCGCAAGCCCGCCGGCGATCGCCACGAGCAGGACGAGCCAGGCTGCCGCCCGGCGGGCGCGGCGGGCCGGCCGCACGTCGGCGGCCGGCCCGGTCACGTCCGGGGACAAGGGATCAGGACCGGCTGGTCGCAAGGAACCGGCGACCGGCGGCCGTGGCCACCGCGATGGCGGCGAACCCGGCGCCGAGCCAGACCACCGGCGTCCCGGATCCGTCGCTGGTCACGGGGCTGTTGCCCGTGTCGACCGCACCGGGGGCCCCGGCGCCGACCTCGATGGTCTCGGTCAGGGTCTGCAGCGTGCCGCCGTCGAGCGAGCCCACGGCGTAGACCACGAGCACCGAGCCCTCGGTGACCGGCAGGTCCGCGGGCCCGATCACGACGGGCTCGCTCGCCCCGGCGGGCACGACGTCGGCCGAGACGGTGCCGGCGGGCAGGTCGGCGCTGGCCTCGTTCGGGTTGGTCAGGCCGGCGAAGGCGACCTCGCCACCGGCGCGCACGTCGACGGCGGGAGCGGCGGCCGTGTGGCGGACCACCAGGCGGCCCTGGCCGGCGGGAATCGCGCTCGTGTCGTTCTCGAACACCGTCAGCGTGGGAGTCCCGGCCTCGTCGAGGTGGGCGATGGCGGTGACGTTGCCCGACGCGGGCAGCTCGACGTCGCCGGCGTCGATCGCGACGTCGTCGGTGCCGGCGGCCTTGACCTGCAGGCCGGCCAGGGTCTGGCCGGCGAGGGCCGACAGGTCCTCGGTGTCGCCGAACTGGAAGTCGGACAGCACGGCCTCGCCGTTGGCCTCGACGTCCACCGGGGTGTCGGGGATGCCGTGGATCAGATGGATCCTGGCACCCGATTCGGACTGCGCCGAGGCCGCGGTGCCGGTGGCGAGCACCAGTGCCACCGCCGCGGCGAGGATCGTGAGCAAGCGTTTCATGACATCTCCTGGGGTTGTGCCGACGGCTCCGCTGGTGTGGAGCCTGGCCCCCTCTTCGCCGGTAGGCGCGGCGGCGGATGCAGCCGGCCGCGCGGGCCCGCGGTGCGGCTCGTGCCGGGCGCGGCGGCTCAGGCGGGGCGGGGGTCGCCGTCGGGGCCGGTGGCCGGGTCGGGGCGACCGCGGCGCGCCTCGGCCTCGGCCAGCGAGAGCACCTCGCGCAGCGGCACGCGGGTCAGGCGGGCGACGCGGGCGGCGTCGTCGTGCTCGACCTTGACCCGCCCCGGGCTGACCTTGACCCGCACCGGCAGCCCGGCCACCTCGACCGTGTCGATCGCCCGCGTGCGGGGCCAGCGCTCGAGCGTGGTGCCGCGCACGCCCAGGGTGCCCGTCTCGCCGACGAGCGCGGCGGCGACCTGGGCGACGAGGGCCGGGTCGGCGAGGGCGCTGACGACGTGGGCCGGGCGGCCCTTCTTCATGACCACGGGCGTGACCCATGCGTCGTGGGCGCCGGCGTCGAGCAGCGCCGCGATTGCGTGCGCCAGCACCTCGCCGGTGGCGTCGTCGACGTTGGCCTCGAGCAGCATCACCGGCTGGCCTGGTGACGTGCCCAGCTGGTCGGCCGCCCCGCCGGCGGCGAGCGACCGGCCCACCACGACCTGCACCGCGTTGGGGCGGCCGTCGATGTCGCGGGCACCGGCGCCGAAGCCACTGGCGTCGATGCGCATGGCGGGCAGGGGTCCCCAGCCGGTCACGGTGGCGGCCAGCAGGGCGGCGCCGGTGGGGGTGGTCAGCTCGATCGACAGGTCGAGGCCGTGGGTGGGCGCGCCCTCGAGCAGCGCCACCACGGCGGGGGGTGGGTTGGGCAGCAGCCCGTGGGCGGCGCGCACCATCCCCGTGCCGTGGGCGACCGGGCTCGACCGCACCTCGTCGATGCCCAGCACCTCGAGGGCGGCGGCCGTGCCCACGACGTCGACGATGGCGTCGATGCCGCCGACCTCGTGGAAGTGCACCTGCTCGGGGGGCCGGCGGTGCAGCCGCCCCTCGACCTGGGCGAGCGCCCGGAACGTGGCGAGCGCCCGGCGGGTCACGCGGTCGGGCAGCCGGGCCTCCTGCACCATGCCCGTGATGTGGGCGGCCGTGCGCACGACGCCGGTCTCCGGGGCCCGGACGTGCGCCCGGGTGGCGGCGATGCCGCACCGCAGGACCGGCTCGACCTCGAGCTCCCAGCCGCTGATCGGCAGGCGATCCAGCAGGCCCCGCACCTCGTCGACGTCGGCGCCGGCGTCCACCAGCGCGCCGAGCGCCATGTCGCCGGCGATGCCCGAGAAGCAGTGGAACCAGGCCACCGTATGGCCGGGGCCGCCGGTGTCGTCGGGGCCGCCGGCCTCGACGGGTCCGCCGGTGTCGTCAGGGCCGCCGGGTCCACCGGTCTCGCCGGGGCCCCGGGTCTCGCCGGGCCCGCCGGGGTCGGCGCCGTGGCCGGTGGGGCCGGGCTGTCCGCCCGTCACTTGACCATCCGCAGCACGGCGCAGGCGGCGCCGAACCCGTTGTCGATGCCGACCACGGTCAGCCCGGCGGCGCAGGATGCCAGCATGGCCAGCAGCGCCGTGACGCCGCCGAGGCTGGCCCCGTAGCCGGCGCTGGTGGGCACGGCGACCACCGGGGCCGGCGTGATGCCGCCCACCAGGCTGGCGAGCGCGCCCTCCATCCCGGCGATCACGACCACGGCGTCCGCGTCGGCCAGCACGTCGGCCGAGGCGAGCAGCCGGTGGACGCCGGCCACACCGACGTCGGTCAGCCGCACCGGGTCGATGCCGTGGGCGGCCAGCGTGGCGACGCACTCCTCGGCGACCGGCAGGTCGGCGGTGCCGGCCGTGGCCACCACGACTCGCTCCGGGCGGGGCGCGGCGGGGCGCCAGGTGACCGTCGAGGTGGCCGGTCCGGCCGGGGTGGGAGCCGGGCCCTCGGCGTGCGGCCCGGCGGCGGGCGCGGGGCCGGTGGGATGCAGGCTGCCCCGGTATCCGTCGGGGTGCGAGCTGCCCCGGTACCCGTCGGGATGCGAGCTGGCCCGGTGGCCGTCGGGGTTGCGGTCGAGGGCGGCCGCGACCTGGTGGTCGTCGGCCCGGGTGAGCAGCACTGGATGGTCGCCCGGTGCCGCGAGCAGCTCGGCCACGATCTCGGCGCACTGCTCGGGGGTCTTGCCGGGGCCGTACACGGCCTCGGCCATGCCCTGGCGCAGCACCCGGTGGTGGTCGACGCGCGCGAAGCCGAGGTCGGCGAAGGGCAGGCGGCGCAGCCGGTCGAGCGCGTCGTCGGTCGTGACGGCGCCGACCTGCACCGCGTCGAGGAGCCGGCGGAGGGAGGCCTCGTCCACGTGACCAGCATGCTCCGTCCCGCCGCCGTCCGCCGAATGCGACTGCTCGCCGTGCGCCGCGGCCGCTCGATCGACCGGCGTTCGGAACCCGGCCCGCCGTGGTCGCACGTTGCGGAGTCGTGTCGATCGGCCCCCAGCGGTTGACCGCTGTTCGTTTGTAACCTAGACAAACAAACTATGCCGACGCCCACGGCCGGAGGCGAGGTGCCGTCCAGCGCCCGCCACGCTCCGTTCGCCCGCCGGGGCGAGCCGCGCCGCAAGGCGGTGCCGGGCGACGCCCGCCGCCACAACCGGGCGCTCGCCCTGCGCACCGTCTTCCGCCAGGGCCCGCTCAGCCGCGCCGACCTGGCGCGCGAGACCAACCTCACCCGGGTCACGGCCAGTGACCTGGCCGCCGAGCTGCTGTCGGAGGGCCTCATCGAGGAGCTCGGCACGCGGGTCGACCAGGGCGTGGGCAAGCCGGCCACGCTGCTGGGCGTCGTGCCCGACGCCCGGCTCACGATCGCCGTCGACCTGAGCGACGACGAGCGCTTCCGGGCCGCCCTCGTCGACCTGGCCGGCACGATCCTCGACCGCCGGACCGCGGCCCGCGACGGTCGTACCGGGCCGGCGGCGCTCGACCTCGCCCGCGAACTGTGCCTCGACCTCGCCGGCGTCGCCGACCGGCCGCTGCTGGGCGTCGGCGTGGGCAGCCCGGGCGTGGTCGATCCCCGCGGTGTGGTCATCGAGGCGCCCAACCTGGGCTGGCACGACCTCGAGCTGGCCGCTGGCCTGGGCCGGGGGCTCGACGCGCCGGTGCACGTGGCCAACGACGCCAACGCCGCCGCCCTCGGCGAGCTCGGGCTCGGGGGCCCGGCCGAACGCAGCCTGCTGCTCGTCAAGGTCGGGCACGGCGTCGGCGCCGGCCTGGTGCTCGACGGCCACCTGGTGCTCGGTGACCGTTTCGCAGCCGGCGAGATCGGCCACGTCGTCGTCGACCCTGGCGGCGAGGTGTGCGCGTGCGGCCGCACCGGGTGCCTCGAGACCGCCATCGCTGCGCCGCGCCTGCGCCGCCGGGCACGGGCAGGCGGCCCCGTGGCCGCCCGCACCGCGGCCGGGCACCGCCTCGGCGAGGCGCTCGCGCCCGTGATCAGCACGCTCAACCTGCGCGAGGTGGTGCTGTCGGGGCCGGACGACGTGCTCGACGAGACGTTCCGGCGGGCGGCCCTCGACGCCATCCGCGCCCGCACCATGCCGGCGGTCGGCGACAACGTCGACCTGCGCGCCAGCTCGCTCGGGGAGGACGACGTCCTCCTCGGCGCCGCGATGCTCGTTCTCGACCGAGAGCTGGGCGTCGCATGACAAGCGCGACGAGTCCGGGGCTCGCCGCCCGACGTCTGGGAGGACGACGTGAAGACGAACACGCTTCCTGAGGCAGCGCCCTCGGGCGCTGAGGTGGCCCGAGCGGCCCGCGGCGACGCCGCCACAACCGGGATGACGGCGCGACGAGCCCGCAGGGTCGTCGCCGTCGCGCTCGTCGGTGTGCTGGCTCTCGCCGCCTGCGGGTCCGACGACGACGAGGCCAGCACCGGCGAGGGGGACGACGGCACCGCGCTGGAGGCGCCCCCCGAGGACACCGAGGCGACCCTGCGCGTGTGGCTGAACGGGCCCGACACGCCCGACGAGATGATCGACCTCGCCAAGGCCGAGTTCGCGGAGTCATACCCGAACGTGACGGTCGAGGTGGAGCGCCAGGAGTGGGACGGGCTGGTCAACCGGCTCGACACCGTGCTGCCCACCGAGGACAGCCCCGACATCTTCGAGGTCGGCAACACACAGGCCCAGTCGTACGAGGCGGCCGGGGCGATGGTCGACCTCACCGACGCCAAGGGCGACCTCGGCGGCGACGACCTGGTCGACAGCCTGGTCGAGGCCGGCACCTACGACGGTCGCTTCTACGGCGTGCCCTACTACGGCGGCGCCCGCATCGTCGTCTACCGCAAGGACCTGCTCGACAAGGCGGGCCTGGAGATCCCGACAACGCTCGACGAGTTCGTCGACGCCGGCAAGGCGCTGAAGGCCGACAACGCGGACGTCCCCAACTTCTCGGGCATCTACTTCCCGGGCCGCAACTGGCACGCCATGCTGTCGTTCATCTGGGACGCGGGCGGCGACATCGCGGTGGACGAGGACGGCGAGTGGGTCGGCGAGCTGAGCTCCGACGCGTCGGTGACCGGCCTGACCACCGTGCAGGACATCATGCAGAACGCCAACGCCGCCCCGGCCGACAGCGACGATGCCGAGGACTACCTCGACTTCTGCAACGGCGAGGTCGGCATGCTGATGGGGCCGGGCTGGAAGATGGGCCAGATCACCGGCGAGGACGGCTGCCCCGGCAAGTACGACGACGTGCTCGGCGCGTTCGCCCTGCCCGGCAGCGACGGCGGCGTCGCCCCCTCGTTCCTCGGCGGATCGAACCTCGGCATCTCGGCCCGCAGCGAGAACCCGGGCCTGGCCCTCGAGTTCCTGAAGGTCCTGACCAGCGAGACCTACCAGACCGAGTTCGCCGAGATCGGGCTCATCCCGGTGCGCAAGTCGCTGCTGGACCAGGTGCAGGGCGACGAGGCCGCCCAGGCCCAGGCCGAGGCCGCGGAGAACACCCGGTTCGTGCCGTCCAGCGAGAACTGGGCCGACGTCGAGAGTGGCAACATCCTGCAGGACATGGGCACCGCCATCGCGAGCGGGGCCGACGTGGCCGACGAGGCCGGCCGGGCCGAGTCCGCCATCGTCGACATCCTCAACGGCTGACGCCGGCGCCCGTCCGCACCGACCCAGCACGCAGGAGCGACCGATGACCGCCGTCGTCCCCGGGGAGGGCACCGCAGCGTCGCCGGCCCTTCCCGGCCGGCGGTCCCGGCGCTCCCGCCGCGGTTCGCCCGCCGGCGCGCCACCGCCCGCGCGCCGGCGGAGCGGCCGCCTGCTTCCCTACCTGCTCGTCGTCCCGACGCTGGTCGCGCTGGGCGCCGGGCTCGGCTACCCGCTCGTGCGGCTGGTGGTCATCTCGACGCAGGAGTTCGGCCGCCGCCAGCAGTTCGGTGCCCCCGCCCGGTACGTCGGCACCGACAACTACGACAGCATCTTCGGGACCTCGTACTTCTGGGACGTGCTGTGGCGATCGCTCGCCTTCTGCGGCGTCAACGTGGTGCTCACCCTGGTGCTCGGCACGCTCCTCGCCCTGCTGCTCACCCGGCTGGGCCCGGGCATGCGCACCGCGCTGAGCGTGGCGCTGCTGCTGGCGTGGGCCACACCGGCCCTGACGGCCACGATCGTCTGGCAGTGGATCTTCGACGCTCGCTACGGGGTGGTGAACTGGGTGCTCACCCGGCTGGGGGCCGACTACCAGGGGCACTCGTGGCTCAGCGAGCCGCTCTCGTTCTTCTTCGTGGGCACGCTGGTCGTCGTGTGGATGGGCGTGCCGTTCGTGGCCTTCACCCTGTACGCCGGCATGACCCAGATCTCGCCGGAGGTCATGGAGGCGGCGGCCATCGACGGGGCCGGGCCCTGGCAGCGTTTCCGTGACGTGACGTGGCCGGCCCTCCTGCCCATCTTCGTGGTGCTGGCCGCGCTCAGCACCCTCTGGGACCTGCGGGTGTTCACCCAGGTCTACGTGCTGCAGCAGGCCGGGGGCATCGTGCGCGAGACCAACACGCTCGGCGTCTACGCCTACCGCCAGGGCGGCAGCGGCGACTTCGGGCTGGGCGCGGCGGTGGCGGTGGTCATGGTGGGCATCACGCTGCTGCTCACGCTCGTGTACCTGCGCCGGATGTTCCGCCAGGAGGAGTTGTGATGCGCCGGCGCTGGCTGTGGAACGCGGTCGCCCTCGGGGTGATGGTGGTGATGGCGTTCCCCGTGTACTGGATGGTCGTCACGTCGTTCCGCGCCAACAGCGACATCCGCTCGGCGCCGCGGTTCCTGCCGGTCGGCACGCTGGAGAACTACCGGTCGGTCTTCGAGCGCGACCACTTCTGGACCTCGTTCGCCAACAGCCTGCAGGTCACCCTGCTGACCGTGGTCTTCGCCCTGTTCACGGCGTTCCTGGCCGCCATCGCCGTCTCCCGCTTCCGGTTCCGCGGGCGTCTCGGCTTCCTGGTGACGATCCTGCTCGTGCAGATGGTGCCGGCCGAGGCGTTGATGATCTCGGTGGTCAAGACCCTCGACGGGTGGGACCTGCGCAACTCGATCGCCGGTCTGACCATCGTCTACGTGGCGTTCGTGCTGCCCTTCACGGTGTGGACGCTGCGCGGCTTCGTCGGCGCGGTGCCCCGTGAGCTCGAGGAGGCGGCGATGGTCGACGGCTCCAGCCGGCTGCGGGCCTTCTTCACCGTGACGCTGCCGCTGGTGGCGCCGGGACTGGTGGCGACCGGCATCTTCGCCTTCATCCAGGCGTGGAACGAGTTCACCTTCGCCCTGGTCGTCATGGACCGACCCGAGAAGGAGACGCTGCCGGTGTGGCTGCAGGCCTTCAACTTCGGTGCCCGGGGCACCGACTGGGGTGGGGTCATGGCCGGCTCCACGCTCATCACCGTGCCGGTGATCGTGTTCTTCCTGCTCGTCCACCGGCGGGTGGCCGCCGGCCTGACCGCGGGCGCGGTGAAGGGGTGAGCGCCGCCGCCCCCGAGGCGCTGGCCCGGGCGGCGCGGGGCACGCTGCTGTCGTCCTTCGCCGGCGACCACGCGCCCGACTGGATGCTGCGCCAGGCCGCCGCCGGGCTGGGCGGCGTCTGCCTGTACAGGTCGAACCGCGGGGCGGATGTCGCCACCGTGGCCGCCGCGTTGCACGACGCCCGGCCCGAGGTGGTCGTGGCCCTCGACGAGGAGGGCGGCGACGTCACGCGGGTCGAGGCCGCCACCGGCAGCTCGGTGCCGGGCAACGCCGCGCTGGGGGCGGTGGACGACCTCGGCCTGACCTGGCGGGTGGCGGCGGCGCTGGGCGGCGTGCTGCACGCCGCGGGGGTCGACCTCGACCTGGCGCCGTGCGCGGACGTGAACAGCGACCGGGCCAACCCGGTGATCGGCGTCCGCTCGTTCGGCGCCGACCCGGGTGTGGTGGCCCGCCACACCGCGGCGTTCGTCGGCGGGCTGCGGTCGGCGGGCGTGGCGGCGTGCGCCAAGCACTTCCCGGGCCACGGGGCGGTGACGGTCGACTCGCACGTGTCCCTGCCGACGGTGGCGGCGCCCGTCGGGGTGCTGCGGGCGCGGGAGCTGGCGCCGTTCCGGGCGGCCATCCGGGCGGGCGTGGCCGCCGTCATGCCGGGCCACCTCCTGGTGCCGGCGCTGGACGCCGTGCCCGCCACCGTCAGCCGGCCGATCGTGACCGACCTGCTGCGGGGCGAGCTGGGCTTCGACGGCCTGGTGGTGACCGATGCCCTGGACATGGGCGGCATCGGCGGCCCGGAGGCCATCCCGGCGACCGTGGTGCGCGCCCTGGCCGCGGGGGCCGACCTCTGCTGCCTGGGCCCCGACAACGACGAGGCCGTGGTCGAGGCCTGCGTCGAGGCCGTCGTCGCCGCGATCGCCGCCGGCGAGCTCGCCCCCGGCCGGGTGACCGGGGCGGCGGCCCGGGTGGCAGCACTGCGGTCGAACCTGCGGGGCGGGCGGGTGGAGCGGCCGGCGAGCCCGCCCCGACGCGGGGTGGACGTCCCGGCCGAGGTTGCGCCCCGGCACGGGGTGGACGTCACAGCCGAGGCTGCGCCCCGGCACGGGGTGGGCGGCGTGCCCGAGGTTGCGCCCCCGCACGGGGTGGGCCGTGTGGCGCGCCGTCCGCCGTCGAGTGACGCCGAGCTCGCCGCGCCCGCCCGCGCCGCCCTCGCCGCCATCGGTGCCGAGGCGGCCGGCAGGGCGGTGGTCGTCGCCGGCGATCCGCCGGTGCCGATCGTCGGTGCGCATGTGGTCGAGCTGGACCGGCCCGCCAACGTCGCCGCCGGCTCGGTGCCGTGGGGCGTCGCCGCCGCCCTGGCCGCCCTCGACCCGGCCACCACCACCGCCCGCATCGCGGAGGGCGACGATCCGGCCGTGCGGGCCACCCTGGTGGCCGCCCGCGGCCGGCCGCTGGTCGTCGTCGTGCGCGACCCCCAGCGGCGACCTGCCCAGATGGCAGCCCTCCGCACGCTGCTCGCGGCCCGGCCCGACGCGGTCGCCGTCGACATGGGCTGGCCGGTCGCACCCGAGCAGCGGCCCGACGCCGCGGCGTGGATCACCAGCCACGGCGCCTCGCGCGCCAGCGGCGAGGTGGTCGCCCGCCTGCTCGCCGGCGTGCTCGACCGGCCGCCCCCGACCATTCCCACCGCCGCCACCCGAGGAGGGTCCGCCCGTGGCTGACATCGCCATCCGCGGCATCACCAAGTCGTACGACGGCCGGACGCGAGCCGTCGACCGCGTGGATCTCGACATCACCGACGGCGAGCTGCTCGTGCTCGTCGGGCCGTCGGGCTGCGGGAAGTCGACCCTGTTGCGCATGATCGCCGGCCTCGAGGAGGTCACCGAGGGCACGGTGGCCATCGGTGGCCGCGACGTCACCACGAGCCAGCCCCGGGCCCGCGACGTCGCAATGGTCTTCCAGAGCTACGCGCTGTACCCGCACATGTCGGTGGCGCGGAACATCGGCTACCCGCTCAGGCTGGCCAAGGTGCCCCGGGCCGAGATCGCCAGGCGGGTGGCCGAGGTGGCCGAGGTGCTCCAGCTCACGGAGGTCCTCGACCGCAAGCCGTCGCAGCTCTCCGGCGGCCAGCGGCAGCGGGTGGCCATGGGCCGGGCCATCATCCGCCAGCCCCAGGTGTTCCTGATGGACGAGCCGCTCTCCAACCTGGATGCCAAGCTGCGGGTGGAGATGCGGGCCGAGATCGCCCGCCTGCAGCGCGAGTTGGCGGTGACCACCGTGTACGTGACCCACGACCAGACCGAGGCGATGACGATGGGCACCCGCGTCGCGGTCCTGCGCGACGGGCGGCTCCAGCAGGTCGACACGCCCCAGCGCCTCTACGACGACCCGGTCAACCTGTTCGTGGCCACCTTCATCGGTTCGCCGTCGATGAACGTGTTCGGCGGCACGATCGAGCCGGGGGCGGGCGACGGGCTCGCACTCCGGCTGGGCGACCAGCGGCTGGCCCTCGGCGGCGACGTCGTCGCGGCCCATCCTCGGTTGCGCGGCCTCGTGGGCCGGCCGGTGGTGGCCGGGATCCGGCCCGAGGCCTTCGACCTGGCCGGCGCCAGCGGGGCGCCGGCGGGCGCCGCGGTCGAGGCCACGGTCGACCTGGTCGAGTCGCTGGGCGCCGAGCTGATCGTGCACCTGTCGGTGGCCGGGCCGCCCGCCGACGCGGTCGACGCGCAGGGCGATGCCTGGGCCCAGGTCGTGGGTCGCAAGGGGCGAGCGGTGGCCCGGCTGGGCACCCGGGTCCGGCCGGCGCCCGGTGACGTGGTCGAGCTGGTGGTCGACACGTCCGGCCTCCACCTGTTCGACCCGCAGACCGGTGCCTCGCTCCGCGGCGCGGCGCAGGACGCGACGGCGCGTGACCGTGACGCGGCCGACCTGGCGACGACCGATGCCTGAGCCCCTGCTCGTCGCGGGGCTCGACGTGGGAGGCACCAAGACGCTGGCGGTCGCGATCGACGCCGCAGTCGACCCGGCCCCGCAGCGCCCGGGTGAGATGGGCGTCGCGGGCGGTGCCGACGGCGCCCTCGGCGGCGCCGGCGGGTCCGGAGCCGGCACGCACCGCGAGGACGGCGACGGGGCAGCGCACCCGGCGGTCGCCGCCGCGGTGCGCCGGCCGACCGGCACCGGGGGCGGCGACCGGCTCGTGGCCTCGACCGCCGGCACGCTGGTGGCACTGGCCGAGGCCGCGGGTGTGCCCGTCGACGGGTTCGCCGCCGTCGGGGTGGGCGTGCCCGGGCTGGTCGACCGGCAGGCCGGCACCGTCCGCCACGCGATCAACCTCGGGCTCGACGACACCCCGGTGGCCCTGGCCGGCCACCTGGCCGCACTCGCCCGGGCGCCCGTCGTCATCGACAACGACGTCAACCTGGCGGCCGTCGGCGCGGCCGTGGCGCTCGGCTGCCGCGGTGATCTGGCCTACCTCAGCGTCGGGACCGGCCTGGCCGCCGGCCTGCTGCTCGACGGGCGCATCCGGCGGGGCGCACACGGCGCGGCCGGCGAGATCGGTCATCTGCCCGTCGATCCCCACGGTCCGGTGTGCGAGTGCGGGCAGCGCGGCTGCCTCGAGGTGCTGGCGTCGGGGGCCGCCATCGCCGCCCGGCGGCCGGCGGGGGGCGGCGCCCTGACCGCGGCGTCGGACCTGCTGGCCGCAGCCGAGGGGGGCGACGCGGCCGCCCGCGCGCTGGTGGACGACGTGGCCGGTCACCTGGCCGGCGCGGTCGCGCTGCTGGCGCAGACCGTCGACCCGGAGGTCGTGGTGCTCGGCGGTGGGGTGGCCGAAGCGGGCCCGGGCCTGCTCGACGCCGTCCGCCGCTCGCTGCGGGACCGGGCGGCGCGCTCACCGGTGCTCGCCGCCATCGCGCTGGCGGATCGGGTGGCGCTCGTGCCCGACGGCGTGCCGGCCGGCGCCATCGGTGCGGCGCTCCTCGCCCGCCACCACCTGGGACGGACGAGCGGCCCGCTGGCGTCGGAACCACCGTCGCCGGCCGCCGACGACGTGTCGTTCGGCCCGTGATGCCCGGGCTCGCCGTCACCGGAGGTACGGTCGTCGGGCCAGACGGGCCCGCACGGTCCGACGTGTTCCTGGCCGCAGGCCGCATCGTTCGCGTGGTTCCGAACGTTGGCACTACGGGGACGGGACACGGCAGGTCCGGCGGACGCAACGAAGATGGCACGGTCGGTGCCGGGGCCGAGCGTTCTGTAGTCGATGCGTCCGTCCGGGACGACGCCGATCCGGTCGTCGGGGCAGGTTTCCCGGCGGCCGGCGGCGGTCCCGGTCGGCCGGCCGGCACCGAGATGCATCTCGATGCCACGAGCCTGCTCGTCGCGCCGGGTTTCATCGACCTCCAGTGCAACGGCGCCGCCGGCGTCGACCTGGCCACCGAGCCCGAGCGCATGGGCGAGGTGGCCGCCGCGCTGCCCCGGTGGGGCGTCACCGCCTGGCTGCCCACCGTGGTCACGGGGCCGTCCAGCGTGCGGCGCCGGGCGCTGGCCGCCCTGGCGTCCTTGTCCGATGACGCCTCGGTCGGGGCCACGCCGCTGGGCCTGCACCTGGAAGGGCCGTTCCTGGCGCCCGGGCGCCGTGGCGCCCACGACCCCCGGCACCTCGCCGACCCCTCGACCGCCCTCGTGGCGGGCGAGGAGTGGTCCCGGCGGTCCGGTGTCGCCCTCGTGACCCTGGCGCCCGAGCTGCCGGGCGCGCTCGACGTGGTGCAGGCGCTGGTCGAGCGGGACGTCGTCGTGGCCGCGGGGCACTCCTCGGCGTCGGCGGCACAGGCCGGTATCGCCATCGATGCCGGCGTCTCCTACGTGACCCACCTGTTCAACGCCATGGTGCCGCTGCACCACCGCCGGCCGGGGTTGGTCGGCGTGGCGCTGGCCGACGACCGGGTGCGCGTCGGGCTGATCGCCGACGGGCTCCACGTCGACCCTCACGTGGTGGCGGTGGTGGCTCGGGCGCTGGGCGAGCGACTCTCGCTGGTCACCGACGCCGTCGCCGCGCTGGGCGTGCCCGCCGGGACGGCACGGCTGGGCCGCCTCACGGTCGACGTCTCGGCCGACGACGGGGCGGTGCGCCTGGCCGACGGCACGCTGGCCGGCAGCACGCTCTCGCTCGACCGGGCGGTCCGCAACCTGGTGGCGTTCGCCGGCATCCCCCTCGACACGGCGGTGCGGGCCGTGACGTCGACGCCGGCGGCTGTGCTCGGTCTACCCGATCGCGGCGTGATCGCTCCGGGCGCGGTGGGCGACCTGGTGCTCCTCACCCCCGGTGGCGAGGTGGTGGCGACGGTCGTCGCCGGCAAGGTCGTCCACGACGCCCGGGCGGCGCGGTGACGATCCCACCGGATCGCCCCGACGGGCGTCCGGAGCACGCGGCGGCGGTGCCGGGTCGGGGTCGATCGTGGAGGTGGTGATCGTGCCCCGGCCGGACGAGGCCGGCGCGCTGGTCGGGGGCGCCGTCGCCGAGCTGGTCGACCGCCGGCCCGCGGCGGTGCTGGGGCTCGCCACCGGGGGCTCGCCCCTGCCCGTCTACCGGGACCTCGCCCGCCGCCACCGGGCGGGCGAGCTGTCGCTGGCCGCGGCCCGGGCGTTCCTGCTCGACGAGTACGTCGGACTGCCCGACGGCCACCCGCAGGCCTACCGCTCGTTCGTCGCCCGCGAGCTGGAGCGCCACGTCGACTTCGGCCCGGGCGCGGTGCGGGGTCCCGCGGTCGCGGTGGAGGGCCCCGCGCTCGTCCAGGCCTGCGCCGACTACGAGACGGCGATCGCGGCCGCCGGCGGTGTCGACCTCCAGCTGCTCGGGATCGGCACCGACGGTCACATCGGGTTCAACGAGCCGGGGTCGTCGCTGGCGTCGCGCACCCGGATCAAGACGCTCACCGACCAGACCCGGGCCGACAACGCCCGCTTCTTCGCGTCCCCCGACGAGGTGCCGCGGCACGTCGTCACCCAGGGGGTGGGCACGATCCTCGAGGCGCGCCACCTGGTGCTGCTCGCCTTCGGGCACGCCAAGGGCGGCGCGGTGGCCCGGGCGGTCGAGGGACCGGTCACCGCCATGGTCCCCGGCTCCGCGCTGCAGCTCCACCCCCACGTCACGGTCGTGGTCGACGAGGCGGCCGCGTCCGAGCTGTCGCTCGCCGGGTACTACCGCGAGACGTGGGCGGGCAAGCCGCCGTGGCAGAGCCTGTAGCCCGCCGCCCGGGCCACGTGGTGGCCGGAGAATCGCGTGGCTGGGTCACGTGGGCGGCAGCTCGCGGGGCTTGCCGCGGCGACGCCGTGCGACGGGTGCCGGGCGGCCCGGCACCGGGCGGCCGGCACCGGGCGGCCGGTCGTCAGGTCGGCGGCGGTGGCACCGGCACGCCGGCGAAGGCGAGCAGCTCGGCGATCGTGCCCCGCTCGATCAGCCACCGCCCGTCGACCCGCACGGCCCGGCCCCGCCGGCCGCGCAGCAGCGGTGACGGGTGGCCGTCGACCTCGAGCGAGAACCAGACGACGGCCTCGTCCGGGCACACGAACCGCAGGGCGTCGACGGCGAGCGCGACGTTGTCGCGGGTGACCCCCGGCGCTCGGCGCCCGGCCAGCGCCATCGGCTCGACCAGGCCGGCGCCGGCCTGCACGTTGACCAGGTCGCGCCCGTCGTCGCTCGCCGCGTCGTAGTCGCGGAACGCCGCTCTGATCGCCTGCTCGGCCGCCGCCTCGTCGTCCGGTGGCGGCCCCCAGGGCACGAAGTGGCGCGCCCGCTCACCAGGGTCGGTCGGACCCATGGCGCGGTGGCCGTATGCCTCGCTCCTCGCCCGGGCCACGGCCGCCCGGTCGGTCAGGTCGACCGTCGCCGGGTCGATGCCGGCCTCGCGCAGCTGGCGGGCGCGCTCCTCGGCCTCGGTCTGGATCGTGGCCCCGGGCGGTACCCGGAACGTGTCTTCCGCGATGGGCGCGTCCACGGACAGGTCGGTGATCTCGACGACCGAGCACGGCTCGCCGTCGAGCAGGGCCGTGTGCGCGACGAGGAACCCGTGCTCGGCGTCGACGACCAGCTGGTACACGTACGGGTCGTGCTGCGGGGGCAGCGGCCGTGGTCCCGCGATCAAGCTGTCGCGGGGCACGGGGCGGGGCGCCGCGGTCGCCGCCCAGCAGGCGCGTCCGAACGACTCGGTCTCGGCCACGTCGCCGACACGGCAGCTGCCCAGCAGCACCGCCGGCAGCAGCAGCTCGCCCAGCACCGGGGCGTCGGCGACCGAGGGCGACATCCCCCGCTCGGTGACGAAGTGCGGGAAGCCCTCCCAGCGCTGGTCGCCGTCGCTGACGAAGAGGGCGTCATGCTCGCCCTCGACGCGCCACCGGCCGGGGGCGGCGAACCACACGCGCGACACCGACTCGGTCGTCTCGGGCAGGCCTCCGCCGGACGCGTCCACGGCCGCGAGCATCACGGTGTGGAGGCCGGCGTCCGCGGCGGCGGTGCGCTCGAACCCTGTCCGGTGACGGCCGAGGTGGATCCACCGCCGGACCGTGGCCCGGAGCGTGCGCAGCCCGGCTGGCGCAGCGTCGAGCGCGTCCAGCAGCTCACTGCGTGACATGGCAGAAACCGTAGCTGGGCGGGCGTGCCCGCCCGCCGCCGTGGCCGCCGGCGTGCCCATGGTGGGAGCCGGCCACCGGCCGCTGCGCAGCAGCTGGGTAGCATCGGGGCCATATGCCAGATGTCGAGATCCCCGGCGGGCTGCCGGGCGGGCGGGCACGCATCGGGTTCCTGGGGCCCGAGGGCACGTTCACCGAGCAGGCCCTCCTCTCGCAACCCGACCTCGCCGCGCTCGAGCTCGTGGCCCTGCCGTCGATCCCCGAGGTGCTGGCCGCGGTCGAGGCCGGCCGGGTCGACCTCGGGTTCGTGGCCGTCGAGAACTCGATCGAGGGTGCGGTCACCGTGACGGTCGACAACCTGGCGTTCGAGACCGACCTGCTCATCCAGCGCGAGGTCGTGATGGGCGTGCAGATGAACCTGCTGGCGCCCAGCGGGGTCGGCCTGCCCGACGTGCAGCGGGTGCTGTCGATCCCCGTGGCCACCGCCCAGTGCCGCGCCTTCCTGCGGCGCGAGCTCGCGGGCGCGGTGAGCGTCGCCACGTCGTCCACGGCCGAGGCCGCGCAGCTCGTCGCCGGCGACGAGCACGACGGGCACACCGCCGCCATCGCCCCTTCGGTGGCCGCCAAGGTCTACGGCCTCGACGTGCTGGCCACCGACATCGAGGACCACCCCGACAACGCCACCCGGTTCGTCGTCGTGTCGCGCCGGGGCGTGCCTGCGCCGACCGGCCACGACAAGACGTCGGTGGTCATCTTCCAGCGCACCGACCGCCCGGGCTCGCTGCTCACCATCCTCCAGGAGTTCGCCGCCCGCTCGATCAACCTGACCAAGCTCGAGTCGCGGCCCACCAAGAAGGGCCTGGGCCACTACTGCTTCCTGATCGACCTCGAGGGCCACATCGGCGACGAGCTGGTCGCCGACTGCCTCCGCGACCTCAAGTCCAAGGTCGAGGACGTGAAGTTCCTCGGTTCGTTCCCCGCGGCCGGCGACCACGGTCCGGCGCGCCGCCGCGAGGCCGAGGCCGCGTGGCGGGCGGCCAGCGAGTGGGTCGAGCGCCTCCGCGGCGAGATCCGCTGACGGCCCCCGCGCCGCCGGGCGGTACCCTCGCCCCACCGGGAGCGGTGGCCGAGTGGACGAAGGCAACGGTCTTGAAAACCGTCGACCCGCGAGGGTCCGTGGGTTCGAATCCCACCCGCTCCGCACTCCGGTTCCGCACTGTCCCCGATCGTTCGACACCATGCGCCTGACCAGGGCTTACGGTTCATCACCGTTCGCCCCCTCATCGGTCGATGCGGCGTCGTTGCTGCCACCGTTGCTGCCAAGTCCGGCCGACTGATTCCGAACCTCGTCGGTTTCGTCGTCGGCCTGGCCGTTGAGCAGCTCGGCGGCGCGCTTGGCGACCGACGCGGGGCGCTGGCCGAGGCGCTTCACGTAGCCAGCGGTGGTCGACGCCTTGGCGTGCCCGACGTAGCGGGCGATGTCGTCCAACGCTTCGCCGCCGTCGACGTACAGCGACGTGACGACCGTTCGACGCCCAGTGTGGGTGCTCAACGAGGCGGACACGCCCGCGGTCAACGCGGCCTGCTTGACCAGCTTGGCGACGGTCTGGCGCACCACCAGCCCGCCCGTTGTCGTCGTGAACACGAGGCTGACCGGCACGCCGTCGTAACTGTGGGTCTCCCACCGAGGCGCGACGGCGCGCTCGTCGGCCTGCGCCTGGCGGCGGCAGGCGAGCAGCTCTACCACGGTCGGCATGAGGAAGTGCTCGCCGTGCGCACCCTCGGTCTTGGGTGGCCCGAGCTGCTGCCCGCGGCCATCGACATAGACCGACGCACGGCGCACCTGCGCGGTGCCGGCCTCGAGGTCGAGGTCCTCCCAGGCCAGGCCGAGCACTTCGGA